>JAFXFF010000033.1 GCA_017520705.1 Clostridia bacterium
CGCTATATTCTCTGGCTGAGCAGCGAATTTATGGAAGCTTATGCCCGACTTTTCCCCTACCCTTTTACAGAAAACCAAAACACCGTTGGCATGCTGCGCACAGGGGATACGCCGTGGGAGTCTCTGGGAGAGTTGTTCCGCAAAGGCGTCCTGGAGGCCGAGCAGCAATCTGACGGCTGGGAGGCTGCCGTGGTGGGCAATACCATCACGCTTCTGACGCAGATCAAGCGCGCTACAGATGAGCGGTGCATCCGGGCGCTGGAAGCTGAAGAGCCGGAATTGCCGGACCGGGTCATGTCCTATATAGAGAGGAATTATCGTAACGCGCTGTCTCTCAACGACGTGGCGAAAGCGTTCTTCGTCAGCAGCAGCACAGTCAGTCATCTCTTCAAACAGAAAATCGGCGTGAGCTTTTACCGCTATGTGACTCAACGGCGGCTGATTGCCGGGAAATCCCTGATCGAAAAAGGTGTCCCCATGGAAGCGGTGGCCGCTCAGGTTGGCTTTCCGGCATACTCTGGGTTCTACCGGGCCTTCAAACGGGAATTTGGCATCTCTCCGCGGCAGTACCGGGAGCTTTGCCGGGAAACGGCGGAATAAACGAAGTCCTCCCTCTTGCTGCAAAGAGCCCCGCAGACTCCATGATGAGTCTGCGGGGCTCTTTGCATTTTTCTTTGTCTGAATCAGTCCTCGGTAAATTCATACTTGATCCAGAGACCATTGCGGTCAACGGTAACCGCAACACCGCTGGCTGTGGTCTCAACTTCCATCTTCCCGTTGGGCTCCAGGGCCCGCACATAGGCCACGGGGTCATCGGTGGTAACGGTCTGGATTTCGCGAAGAAGACGGGGGTCAACCGACCGTGGCGCACCTCCTCCATATCGAACTCATAGCCCGCGCCGTCCAGCAGCTCCACGTCGTCCATCAAGGTTTCGTGGAGATAGGGCCCGATCATATCCTTCAGGCTTTCGTCTTGCAAGTCCACGCGGGTGGCCGCCACCTCGTGCTGAGCGTTGGCGTTCTCGTCGTTGGCGGTGAAGGCGATGATGCTGCTGTTCTGACGGTCATACACACCCTTAAACTCCTTGCCGGAACCGATGGGCCAGTTCATGGGATAGGTGCGGATGCCCAGTACGCTCTCGATCTCCTCCATCAGGTCAAAAGGATTGCGAGCTTCGCGGTCCATCTTGTTGATGAAGGTGAAGATGGGGATATTGCGCAAGAGACACACCTTAAACAGCTTGATGGTCTGGCGCTCCACGCCCTTGCTGGCGTCGATGACCATCACCGCGGAGTCCGCCGCCATCAGGGTGCGGTAGGTATCCTCCGAGAAGTCCTGGTGACCGGGGGTATCCAGGATGTTGATGCAGTAGTCCTTGTAGTTAAACTGCATCACCGAGCTGGTGACCGAGATACCGCGCTGCTTTTCAATCTCCATCCAGTCGGAGACGGCGTGCTTATTATTCTTCTTACCCTTCACCATACCCGCCTGCTGGATGGCGCCGCCGTACAGCAGAAATTTTTCGGTCAGGGTGGTTTTACCCGCGTCAGGGTGGGAGATAATGGCAAAGGTACGTCTGCGCAAAATTTCCTCATGCGTCGGCCGCCCCGTGGTGTTGACAATATCCATAGTGACCCTCCAAAAAACATTACATAACCTAAATATTATACCGCATTCTTCTGTATAATGCAACCAAATCTTTTCCGTCGCAATACACAAAAAGAGGGCGTGGAAGCAGCTCAAAAAGTATGCGTACTTTCGTCCAAACGATGCCAACCTAAGGTGAGCAGTGAAACCCTACGCTGTCGGGATACGGAAACCGGCGGAGTGGAAAATCCACTCCGCCGGTGTTTCATTTAGATTGAACGAGTTGCCAAGATTACTCAGCGATAGCGCCGTACTGCAGCTCGACGTCCATATCGGACAGATACTGCTGCAGGATACCCAGGTCACGGTTATTGACACGGCCGTCACCGGTCACGTCACAAGCGTTCAACTCAGCGACGGTAACATCCATATCGGACAGATACTGCTGCAGCATACCCAAATCACGGTTGTTGACGCGGCCGTCGCCGGAAACATCGCCGGGAAGATAGGCGGGAACCTCAGGCTCACGCAACACGATCTTGTAGGTGATGTAGCAGTCGCCCAGACCCTTACCGTCCTGACCGTCGCAATCCTCGTTCACGGTCAAACCGCTGGGATCGTTGGCGGCGGGATCGTAGGTGCCGCGCAGCTGCACGTTGGCGCTGTCCACATACAGACCGCTCTTATACTCCTCAGAGCCGATGGTCATATCGTCGTAGATGACGTGCATCAGAGTGGTCTCGACACCGTCGGCGCTCACGTGGGTGACGCGAATCTGACGCACAGAGTACCACTCTGCCAGATAGGCGGTCAGATTCATCTTGATATACAGGTCGTTGGCAGACAGATCCACAGCATCGGTGATGTCGATCTTAGCGTAGGTGGACTCGCCGTGATTGTCAAGGGGACCCTCCCACAGGGTGGCCTCGTTCCAGGTCTCGCCATCGGCGCCCACCATCAACTGCACCTTGTTGGCGCCGTTGCCGTCGCCGGGCAGACGGCCCAGGATCTCGAAGTACACCTTATCGGTGGGCTCCTCAGGCTGCTCGGGCTCGATATTGATACCGTACACCACGTGGGCGTTGACATTCTCCGGCTCACCGTAATAACCGGGGTAATAAGGAGACAGGCCGGTGGCGGTGTGATCCACAGGGCAGCTGTAGAGATACGCATTGTTGGCGGAAACGGCATAAGGAACCTTGCTCACGATATCCTCAGCCGCCTCGACAGCGTTACTGCCAGTACGGTTGAAGGCCTCCAAATTGGAATAATCTTCCCAGAAGAACTCGGTCTGCTCGGTGGCGCCGGCGTAAGTACCGGCAATGCGAACCTGGTGCAAAACGGTCCAGGTGGTATCACCGGCGCCCATACCCACCTTGACATAGAACTTGTCGCTGGTGAGCGCCTTAGCCTGCTCGGTCACGTCGATGGTGCCGAGGAAGGTGGGATTGACCGTGTTGGCGCAGCCCCACACGTCCATACCGTGGCCACTGTAAACAACGGGCTCGGTCCAGGTCTCGCCATCGTTACTCAAGGAAACGAACACGCCGTTCTTGGCGTCGTTGCTGGGCAAACGACCGATAAACTGTACCAGCAGCTCGCTGAAAATGGCATCTTCGGGTACATCGGGAACCTCAGGCTCTTCCTTCAGCACGATCTTGTAGGTGATGTAGTTGTCACCCAGACCCTTACCGTCCTGACCGTCGCAGTCCTCGTTCATGGTCAGACCGCTGGGATCGGCAGCAGAGGGATCGTAGGTGCCGCGCAGCTGCATATTGGCGCTGTCCACGTACAGACCGCTCTTGTACTCCTCAGAGCCGATAGCCATATCGTCGTAGATGACGTGCATCAGAACCGTCTCGGTGCCGTCGGCAGCCACGTGGGTCACACGGATCTGACGAGCAGAGCACCACTCGGCCAGATAGGCGATCAGGTTCATTTTGACATACAGGTTGTTGGCAGACAGATCCACAGACTTGGTGATATCTACCTTGAAGTAGGTGGATTCGCTGTGATCGTCCTGCTTACCCTCCAGCAGAGCGGCCTCGGTCCAGGTCTCACCGTCGGAGCCCACCATCACCTGTACCCAGTTGGCATCATTGATATCGCCGGGCATACGGCCCAAGAACTCGAAGTACACCTTATCGGTGGGCTCCTCAGGCTGCTCGGGCTCGATATTGATACCGTACACAACATGGGCGTTGACGTTCTCGGGCTCACCATAATAACCGGGATAGTAGGGAGACAGGCCGGTAGCGGTGTGATCCACGGGGCAACTGTACAGGAACGCGTTGTGGGCGGAGATCGCATAGGGAACCTTGTTCACCACGTCGGCAGCAGCC
>JAFXFF010000034.1 GCA_017520705.1 Clostridia bacterium
CCATCCTGATCGACGACGTTCAGTTCGGTCTGGTGGAGGGCGACAAGGAGGTCAACAAGACCATCTACGCCTTCAACGCCTTCGGCCCCAACACCGCCAACGCCACCAACGCCGACTTCTGTCCGGCTTCACCTCTAAGCTGGCGGGCACCGAGCGCGGCATCACCGAGCCTACCCCTACCTTCTCCGCCTGCTTCGGCGCCGCTTTCTTAGAGCTGCACCCCACCAAGTACGGCGAGGAGCTGGTCAAGAAGATGGAGAAGTCCGGTGCCAAGGCCTATCTGGTCAACACCGGATGGAACGGCAGCGGCAAGCGCATCTCCATCAAGGATACCCGCGGCATCATCGATGCCATTCTGGATGGCTCCATCCTGAAGGCTGAGACCAAGAAGATCCCCTACTTCGATTTCGAGGTGCCCACCTCTCTGCCCGGCGTGGACCCCACCATTCTGGATCCCCGCGACACCTACGCCGACGCCGCCATCTGGGAGGAGAAGGCCAAGGATCTGGCCGCCCGCTTCATCAAGAACTTCAGCAAATACACTGGTAACGACGAGGGCAAGGCTCTGGTCGAGGCCGGCCCCAAGCTGTAATCCGTAATAAACAAAAAAGCTTTCGGTTTCTACCGAAAGCTTTTTTGTTATCCTATCTCAAGGACATATTTTCTCTTCTGTTTTCATACAATCTACCAAGTGTTAGGAGTTGATTGTATGAGGGAAACGGTACTGGATCGAGCCGTCGTGCTGGGCGAATACATATTGGACACCGGTGCGACGGTTCGTGCAACCGCCAAGCGGTTTCACATCAGCAAATCCACGGTACATAAGGACGTGTCCGAACGTCTGCAGACGGTGAATCCTCAGTTGTACGGACAGGTGCGCCACGTACTGGAGGTGAACAAGGCCCAACGCCACATTCGCGGCGGTCAGGCCACCCGCCGCAAGTACAAGGGGGAATAAAAAGAGTTTGAAAGCCTGCACACGGCCGTGTGCAGGCTTTTTCCTTTACATAGGATAAACCCTTGATTTTGCTGGAATTACAGGTCTTTTTTAATTTTGTCCAGCGCCCCTTTTTCCAGTCGGCTTACCTGCGCTTGGGAGATGCCGATCTCTCCCGAAACCTCCACTTGCGTCATCCCTTTGATAAAGCGGAGGTTGAGAATTTTCTTTTCCCGATCGGACAGAGCGGCGATGGCGTCCTTGAGGGTGATTTCATCCAGCCAGTTGCGGTCGTCGTTGCAGTCGCCCACCTGATCCATCACGAAGATGGTGTCGCCGCCGTCGTTGTAGACGGGCTCGTAGAGGCTGATGGGGTCCACGATGGCCTCAAGCGCCAGCACTACTTCTTCGCGGGGGAGATCCAGTCGCCGAGCGATCTCCTCGATGGTGGGCTCACGGGATAGTTCGGTCAGCAGTGCCTCCTTGGCCTGCATGGCGCGATAGGCCACATCCCGCATGGAGCGGCTGATGCGAATGGCGTTGTTATCCCGCAGATAGCGGCGGATCTCGCCGATGATCATGGGCACCGCATAGGTGGAAAAGCGCACGTTTTGGGATAGATCGAAATTATCGATGGATTTAATAAGCCCGATGCATCCCACCTGAAACAGATCGTCGGGGTTTTCGCCCCGTCCCGCAAAGCGTTGCACCACGCTGAGCACCAACCGCAGATTGCCCTGCACCAATTCGTCTCGTGCACGTTTGTTGCCTTCCCGCATTTCCCGCAGCAGACGGATCTTTTCGGCCTCGGTGAGCACTTTTAGAGTAGCGGTGTTCACACCGCATATCTCCACCTTGTTGTACATTTCCATCCCATCCTTTCCAAGAGAAAGTATGGACGGAGTGGGGGAGAAACATACACCGAACAGTGGGCAAAAACAACAAAAAAGCCTTCGGCAGCAGCCGAAGGCTTTTAAGTTTACCTTTTAGCAGATCACACAGCGCGAGTGACCTTTCCGGAACGCAGGCAGCGGGTGCAGGCGTACACACGCTTGGGGGAGCCGTCAACGATCGCCTTGACGCGGCGGATGTTGGCCTTCCAGCAGCGGTTGGACCGTCTGTGGGAGTGGGACACACGGATACCGAAGGTCACGGCCTTGCCACAATATTCACACTTTGCCATTGTTCTGCACCTCCTTTTGTAACGCCGACCAGGCGGTCGGACCAAGCATAGTTTATGTGAGGATAGAGTATCCCCACAGAGCAACGGGATTAGTTTAGCAGATAATGCCGAAAAAATCAAGTCTTTTTTGCAAGGTTTATGAAAATATTTTATTCTTTGTGCGAGTTTTGCAGAAACACTTGTATTTTCTGTTTTGGTTTGGTACAATAATATGGATTATATTGGAGCAGTTTGGAAATCCGTCGGAGGGATCGCGAAATGCTGTCGAGTTTTTTGGATAATTTACGAAGTGGAGTGCCGATGACTCCTTTCGATATTTTGGTTATGATGCTGTCCTATGCGGTCATTTTGTTCCTGTGTCTGCCCGTGCATGAGCTGGCGCACGCGTTAGTGGCTCATTGGT
The DNA here is from genome assembly GCA_017520705.1 of Clostridia bacterium. Taxonomy (GTDB): domain Bacteria; phylum Bacillota; class Clostridia; order Oscillospirales; family Acutalibacteraceae; genus UBA5905. The sequence goes on from JAFXFF010000034.1 coordinate 2,524, forward strand.
GCGGTGACGACACCGCCAAGTGGTATGGTCGCTTGACCCTCAACCCCTTCAAGCACTTGGATGTGTGGGGTACCGTGATGATTTTGACGGTGGGCTTTGGCTACGCAAGACCTGTCCCGGTCAACAGCCGCAACTTCCGCAATTATAAGCGGGATATGATTTTGGTAGCGTTAGCCGGTCCTCTGTCCAATTTCCTGATGGCGGCGGTGGCGATGTTTCTCCTGCGGCTGGTTCTCTTTTTGGGCTTGAGCGGTGTGGCGTTGAATATCGCTTATGTGATTTTGTACACCGCCGTGATGGTGAATATTTCCTTGATGGTCTTTAATCTGTTGCCCATTCCGCCTTTGGATGGCAGTCGTTTGTGGAGCAGTTTGTTGCCGGGCCGTTGGGCTTACGCATTGGAGCAGTACAGTCAGTATATTACCATCGGTCTGATGGTGCTGATCTTCTCCAATGCGCTGGATGTGCCGCTGGCGTATATGCGCGGCGCCGTTGTGTATCTGCTGGATATTCTCACCGGTTGGCCGTTTCTGCTTTTGAAGTAATTTCGCATACAGGAGCGTTTTCATGGAAACCATATCCTACAAGCTGCCGGATTTTGAAGGGCCTCTGGACCTGCTTCTCTTTCTGGTGCAGAAGAATAAACTGAATATTTACGACATCCCCATCGCTCAGGTGCTGGAGCAATATCTGGCGGCCATTCAGCAGATGAAGGATTACAATATGGACGTAGCCACCGAGTTTTTGGAGATGGCGGCCCGTCTCGTGCATATCAAGTCCGTGATGCTGCTGCCTCGTTACGAGGATGAAACCGAAGAGCTCAAGCGTGAGCTGAGCGGCCAGCTGATCGAGTATCAGCTGTGCCAGCAGATGGCACGACGCCTGGCTGTGGACTACGTAGGCGGTGACCTCTTTATCCGCGAGGCGGAGGAGGTAGAGCCGGATATGACCTACCGCCGCACCCACAAGGCGGAGGAGATGCTGGACGCCTTCCTGTCCGCTGCCGGCCGCGGCAAACGCCGCCTGCCGCCCCCCGCACAGGCCTTCCACGGCATCGTAGCCCGCAAGATCGTGCCCGTGTCCACCAAGATCGCCTATGTGTTGCGTAAGCTGTACACCCGTGGTAAGGTTACATACCAGTCCCTGTTCAAAAAGGCAGAGAGCAAGTCCGATTTGGTGGCTACTTTTCTGGCTTTGTTGGAGCTCATCAAGTCCAAGCGGATCAGCGTAGAGGGCGAGGGAGAGGAACAGCAGATACAGATGCGTCCGCCGGAGGAGTGGGATACCACTGTGCCGGAGGAATTTGACGAGCAAAACGAGAGCACGGAGGTGCTGACAGATGGAAATTAAAGAATATCAGGCCGCTATCGAGGCCATTTTGTTTGCCAGCGGCGAGCCGGTGCCGGTGTCCCGCTTGGCTTTGGCGCTGGAATTGGACGAGGAGACCACCCGCCGCATCGCGGAGGATTGGGCGCAGGATGTGAACACCCGTGACGGCGGTATGACCGCCCTGCATCTGGATGACCAGTATCAGCTTTGCAGCAGCAAGGCGTATGCCGGTTATGTGCGCAAGGCGATGGACATCCGCCGCAATACGCCGCTTTCACAGGCGGCTATGGAGGTACTTGCCATCATCGCCTACAACCAGCCCGTCACTCGTCCCTTTGTGGAGCAGGTCCGCGGCGTAGACTGCAGCGCGGTCATTCAGGGCTTGCAGCAGAAGGGCTTGATCGAGGAAAAGGGACGTATGGATCTGCCGGGTCGCCCCTTGCTGTACGGCACCACCGCCAATTTCCTGCGATGCTTCGGCATCGCCTCTCTGGATCAGCTGCCGCCTCTGCCGCAGAAAGAGGACAACACCATGCGGGAGACCACGCTGGATGAGGTGCTGATGGAACAGCAGCCCGAAGAGGGCGGCGTGTTTGGTTCCGAGGAGGACTACGAGGACGCATTTGACGGACGGGAGGAATGATCCGTGTGGGTTTGGTATAGCCTGCTGGGTTTTCTCGCTCTGCTGATCGTGGCTTTGTCGGTGCCGATTTTCGGTCGCATTGCCTACGACGGCGACCTGTCGGTGGTCATACGGGTGTTGGGTATCCCCATCACCTTGGTGCCTCAACCCGAGGATAAGTCACCCCGCCCCACCCGCAAGGCCAAAACCGAGCCAAGTCAAAAGCCCTCCAAATTCAAAGAACTGGTTTCTTTGATGAAGCAGGATGACTTAGCCGGCACCTTGCACTTCTTGCGTGCGGTGGCAAGCTTAGCCGCTAAAACGGTAGGACGAGTGCTGCGATCCATAACGGTGAGTCGTTTGGATTTACAGATGGTCATCTCGACCGATGACCCCGCCACTACGGCTCAGCGATACGGCCAGGTGTGTGGTGTGCTGTATCCCGCCTTGGCGGGCATCGAAAGCGTGGTACGCATCCGTCACCGCAACTTGAGAGTAGAGCCCAATTTTTTAATGGAAAAGAGCGCTGTGCGCTTTGATGTGCGCCTGCGGATGTCGGTGTGGCGTCTGCTGGGTGCCGGGATTGCCCTTTTGTGGGGCTTCCTGTTACTGAAGGAGCAAGATCAACCCCAAAATTTGAAGGAGGTTTCTTAATATGAACAACAACGTAGAAGGTTTGATGGGCGTTTCTGTGGAGAAGATCCGCGAGATGGTGGACGCCAATACCGTGATCGGTACCCCCATCGTCATTGCCGACGGTGTCACCATCATCCCCGTGTCCAAGATTTCCTATGGCTTTGCCTCCGGCGGCTCCGATCTGCCCTCCAAGAGCAGTTCCGACCTCTTCGGCGGCGGTGCCGGTGCGGGTATCAATATTACCCCCGTGGCTTTCCTGACCGTCAAGGACGGCGAGATCAATCTGCTGCCTGTGGTGTCTAAGCCGGATACCGTGGATCGTCTGGTGTCTCTGGTGCCCGACGCGGTGGGCAAGCTCTCCGATCTGGCCAAAAAGAAGAAAGAGAAGACCGAGGAATAAGGAGAAACCCCTATGGCAATGGTACGCCTGCAAAAGGTATTGTCCGAGCGCGGTGTGGCTTCTCGCCGTAAGGCAGAGGAGCTCATCGCCGAAGGACACGTCAAAGTCAACGGTCGCCCTGCTCAGCTGGGCGACAAGGTGGATGACCGTAAAGACGTCATCCACGTCCGGGGGAAAAAACTGGGCGTGGCACCGAAATCGGTGTACATCGCCCTACATAAACCCCGCGGCTACATCACCACCATGGCGGATGAAAAGGGCCGCAAATGCGTAGAAGAGTTGGTGCGCAGTGTGGGGGTTTCGGTGCATCCCATCGGTCGCTTGGACCGCGAGTCCGAGGGCTTGCTGTTATTCACCAACGACGGCGATTTTTCCAATGCGATCATGCACCCTTCCACCCACGTGCCCAAGATCTACCGCGTCACCCTGCGTAAGCCCATGACCGAGGAGCAGCGCCTGCAGTTTGAGGAGGGCGTGATGCTGGACGGTCGCCGCACCGCCCCTTGTGAGGTGCGCATCGTCTCCAGCGCTCCCGACCGTTGCGTGGTGGAGATCACCCTCTATGAGGGCCGTAACCGCCAGATCCGCCGTATGTGCGAGACCTTCGGCTTGGAGGTCATCCGCCTGCGTCGCAACGCCATCGGCAAGGTGAAGCTGGGTATGCTCCCCGTGGGCAACTGGCGGTATCTCACTCCCGATGAGGTGCGCAATCTGGTGATGGCCACCGGCGTGACCAAGAAGATCGCCGCTGGCTACATTAAGTATGGGAAGGAGCCTGACCGTGATTACCATACTGCCCGCCGATGAGACGTTTTTGCAGAGCATCGCCGCCCCCGATGGGGTTGAGGCGATGGTCCTGCGGGACAGCGACGGCTCTGTTTTCGGCCACGCCCTGTTCCGTATGGCAGGGGATAGGGTAGAGGTGCTGTCGGTACATACCGAACTGCCCGTGATGGCAGAGGGCTTGGTTCGCTCGGTGCTGAATACCGGCGATTGCCGCGGTGCCACCGAGGGCTTCTGCGCCGACGAGAGTTTAGCGCCTATGCTTCGCCGTTTGGAGTTTACGCCCACCGAGGGTGGCTATTCCGTATCTCTCGCACAGTTTTTCCGTGGCGAGTGCCACTGTCAGTAATTTTGTAAATAATAGGCAATATGCCTTTGAAAGGATGATTATCAATGAAAAAGTTCCACATCACCGTTAACGGTAACGCTTACGAGGTTGATGTCGAGGAGATCGGCGCCGCTTCCGCCCCCGTTCCCGCCGCCCCTGCGGCAGCAGCTCCCGCTGCTCCCGTCGCCGCGGCTCCCGCCGGCGGCACCGTCATCACCTGCCCCATGCCCGGCACCATCATTGACATCAAGGTCTCTGCCGGTCAGGCTGTGTCCGAGGGCCAGGTCCTGGTGATCTTCGAGGCTATGAAGATGGAGAACGAGATCGTGGCTCCCTGCGCCGGCACCGTTGCCTCTATCAACGTGAACAAGGGCGACAGCGTGGATTCCGGCGCGGTTCTGCTGAGCCTAAACTAATTGCGAGGTGACGACTATGGCTAAACCCATTAAGATCACCGAGGTTGTTCTACGCGACGCTCACCAGTCTCTGCTGGCTACCCGTATGACGATGGACGAGATGCGTCCCATCCTGGCTGAGATGGATAAGATCCCCTACTTCTCCGTGGAGTGCTGGGGCGGCGCCACCTTCGATTCCTGCATCCGTTTCCTGGGCGAGGATCCTTGGGAGCGTCTGCGCATTATGCGTCAGGAGATGCCCCATCAGAAGCTGCAGATGCTGTTCCGCGGCCAGAATATGCTGGGCTACCGCCCCTATGCAGACGACGTGGTGGAGTATTTTGTGCAGAAGTCGGTGGCCAACGGTATCGACGTCATCCGTATCTTCGACGCGCTCAACGACGCCCGCAACCTGCAGACCGCCATCCAGGCCGCCAATAAGGAAAAGGCTCACGTGCAGGGCTGTATCAGCTATACCCTCAGCCCCGTGCACAACAACGAGTACTATGCCGCCTACGCCAAGACCTTGGAGGAGATGGGCGCTCACTCCATCTGCATCAAGGATATGGCCGGTCTGCTGACTCCCTATGCTTGCTACGATCTGGTCTCCCGTCTCAAGGAGACCGTGTCCATCCCCGTGGACATCCACAGCCACTACACCGCAGGCCTCGCCTCTATGTCCATTATGAAGGGTATCGAGGCCGGCGCCGACATCGTGGACACCGCCATGAGCCCTCTGTCTGTAGGTACTTCTCATATGCCTACCGAGTCCTTGGTGGCGGCCCTGCAGGGCACCGAGTACGATACCGGCCTGGATCTCAACCAGCTCAACGTGGTGCGTACTCACTTTGCCAAGCTGCGTGAGAAGTACATCGGCAACAATCAGATCAGCCACAAGTCCCTCGGCGTGGATGCCAATACCCTGCTGTATCAGGTGCCCGGCGGTATGTTCTCCAATATGCTGGGCCAGCTGAAGGAGGCAGGCAAGGAGGATAAGCTGGATGAGGTGCTGGCGGAGATTCCCCGTGTGCGTAAGGATTCCGGTTATCCCCCTCTGGTGACCCCCACCAGCCAGATCGTGGGCACTCAAGCAGTGTTCAACGTCATTTTGGGCGAGCGCTATAAAATGGTGACCAAGGAGTTCCGCGGTATGATCCACGGCGACTACGGCAAGACTCCCGCCCCCATCGATCCCGAGTTCTCCAAGAAGATTCTGGGCGATGACCAGCCCATCACCTGCCGCTTTGCGGATACCTTGGCTCCCGAGCTGGATAAGCTCAAGGAGGAGGCTGCTCCCTACGTCAAGCAGGAGGAGGACGTGCTAACCTACGCCATGTTCCCCCAGGTAGCCCCCAAGTTCTTCGCCGCCCGCGACGCGAAGGAGGACACCTCCGCACCCTACACCCCCGAGGTTGTCGTCACCCCCATCAACTAACCAAAACACACCGTCTGTCAACCGACAGACGGTGTTTTTTTTGCGCTCTCTATTGACTTTTTGCGTTTCGTATGATAAAATAGCAAATGATATATAACAATTGCTATTTATGGAGGTGCCTTATGCCGCCTAAAGTAAAAACGACAAAAGAAGTCATTGTCAAGACCGCCTTGGACATTGTACGCCGGCAGGGGACAGCTGCCCTGAACGCCAGAACGGTGGCGTCCGCCCTTGGCTGTTCCACCCAGCCCATTTTCTCCAATTTTACCACCATGGATGAATTGCGTTTGGCGGTGGCACAGCAGGCGGACGCGCTGTATCAGGAGTATGTCCGCCGCGAGACCGATAGCGGTGAGTACCCGCCCTATAAAGCGGGGGGTATGGCCTACATCCGTTTTGCCAAGGAGGAGAAGGAGCTGTTCAAACTCCTCTATATGTGCGACCGATCGGGGGAGGAGATCCCTACCGAAGCCCATTCTTTCACGCAGATGACCGATATCCTGCGCCACAATACCGGCCTGAATGACGACACGGCCAATTTGTTTCATCTGGAGATGTGGGCCTACGTCCACGGCATCGCCACCATGTTTGCCACAGGCTTTTTGGACCTCGATTGGGATCTGGTCAGCAAGATGCTCACCGACGCCTATCTGGGGTTGCGTAAACAGTACGAAACGGAGGGATAAGGTATGGACGCCATTCGTATCGAAGGATTGACCAAACGGTACAAAGACGTAACGGCGGTGGACGACCTAACCCTCTCTGTCCGTCAAGGGGAACTTTTGTCCCTTTTGGGAGTCAACGGGGCAGGAAAGACCACCACCATCAAGATGCTGTCCTGCCTGACTCAGCCTACCGACGGGGACGCCTTTTTGGACGGACACAGTATTGTGACCGACCCCACCGCCGTGAAAGGCATCATCGCCGTGTCGCCGCAGGAGACGGCGGTAGCCCCCGGCCTGTCTGTGAAGGAGAATTTACGGCTGATGTGCGGTGTCCACGGCTTTGCTAAGGCGAAAAGCAATGCCAAGATCGCTGATCTGACCGCACTGTTGGGACTGGAATCCGTCATCGACAGAAAGGCGGGCAAACTCTCGGGCGGCTGGCAACGCCGCCTGAGCATCGCTATGGCGCTCATCAGCGAGCCGCAGGTTCTCTTCCTCGATGAGCCTACCTTGGGTCTGGACGTGTTGGCGCGCAGCGATCTGTGGGATATCATCCGCTCCCTCAAGGGCAAGGTGACCATCCTCCTCACCACCCACTATATGGAGGAGGCGGAGGCTCTTTCCGACCGCATCGCCATTATGAAGGACGGCAAACTCATTCTCTGCGACACCGCCGCCGCCATTAAGCAAACGGCAGGTACGGACAATTTTGAGCAGGCCTTTATCCGCATTGTGAAGGGGGTGGCGAGATGAGAATGCTGACCTTTGCCGGCCGCAATACCAAGGAGATTTTGCGCGATCCCATCAATCTGGCCTTTGGTCTGGGTTTTCCGCTGGTGCTGATCCTGCTTCTCAGCGCCATTCAGGCCAACGTTCCCGTGCCGCTGTTTGAGATACAGCACCTCACCCCCGGGGTCGCTGTGTTCGGTCTGGCGTTTCTTACCCTTTTTTCTGCCACCTTGATTGCCAAGGATAGGGGCAGTTCCCTGATGCAGCGGCTGTACACCACCCCGCTGACCTCCCTCGATTTTATCCTCGGCTACACGTTGCCGATCCTTCCCATTGCCGTAGTGCAAAGCCTGGTTTGCTACGCCGCTGCTGTGGCGTTGGGGCTGGATATCACCATCAATATCTTTTTCGCTATTCTCGGCGTCATCCCCGTTTCGCTCCTCTACATCGCTTTGGGACTCCTTTGCGGCAGCGTGCTCAACGATAAGCAGGTGGGCGGTGTTTGCGGTGCCTTGCTGACCAATCTATCCGCGTGGTTGTCGGGTGTTTGGTTTGACCTCAATTTGGTAGGCGGCGCTTTCAAGAAGGTTGCTTATCTGCTCCCGTTTGTCCACGCGGTGGATATGGAACGGGCCCTCCTCGCAGGAGACTTCTCAGGCATATTCCCGCATCTGTGGTGGGTGCTGGGCTATGCTGTCGCCTTGCTGGTGCTGGCGGTATGGCTGTTCCTGCGCCAAATGAAGAGACAGTAAGAAAAACACCGTCTGTCAACCGACAGACGGTGTTTTTTTTATCGATTTACTTTTGAGAGATTTCGTAGCATTTCACCAGCACTTGTTCGTCGCTGCCATATTTCCCCGGGGCCTCTTCGATGCCCACATAGCGCATCCCGCACTTTTCCATCGCCTTTCCCGACCCGTGGTTGTCGATATGATGCCGTGCGGCAATAGTTCGGAATCCGCAGGCAAACAGATGGGCGATCATTGCCTCCAACGCCTCGGTCATATAGCCCTTGTTCCAGTAGGAATAGGCCAGCAGATAGCCGATTTCGGCGGTGGTGCCGTCGGGTGAGATCTCCACTACGTCGATGACGCCGATGAGTGCTTCGCCATCCTTCAGGGTGATGGCGTGGCGATAGGGGTAGCGAGGATCGGTGGTATCCATATAAATAGCCAGCAATCCCTCGGTCATGTCGAGGGAGGTATGGGGATGCCAGCGGCAATATTTTGCTACGCGGGCATCCTGCGTCCAACCATCGAACATCGCCTGTGCATCGGTGGCGCAAAACGGGCGCAGGATCAGTCGGTCTGTATATAGCACGCTCATTGTTATCACCTTCTCTTATCTTCTCTTACAAAGGGCGCTTGGACTTCTTCCTCCAACAGTGCCTCGTACAAACGAGGGCGGCGATAGGCGTTGCCGTGGACTTCTTTCCCGCGATACTGCCGCAGCTGTTCCAGATTCAATTCTGCCATATAGATCCCCTCTGCTTTACCGGCTTGCAAAATGCAGGTATCCCGACTACCCTCCAGTTGGGGGAGATAGGCCACACCGTCAAAGACGGAGGAGCCGCCGTTGCAATCCGGCACGGTGACGGGATAGTTACAGGTAGCAATCGCCATCATATTTTCAAAGGCTCTGGCACGCAACTGGCTTAAGCGATTGATCTCCATCGGGCAGGCGTTGGGCACCAGCACCACCTCGGCGCCCTCCAGCATTAGCAAGCGGGCGCTTTCGGGGAATTCGCGGTCATAGCAGATCATCGCACCCACCTGCACTTCGCCTTTGGCGGTATCCAGAGCGGTGACGGTAAATTCCTCGCCCGGTGTCAGGTCTTTTTCGGCGCCGAAATCGCAGGTGTGCACCTTGGCGTACACTAGTTTGCGCTCACCGAAGCGATCAAACAGCACCATGGTGTTGCGAGGGGCAGGTTCGTATTGTTCCAGCAGCGTCACGGCAATCGCCATATCCAATTCTGCCGCCAAAGCCCCAAATATAGCCACAAACTCGCTGTTAAGGTCAATTGCTTTACACACCCATTCCTCCACGGGGGGCTCGCAGATGTCGTAGCCACAGCTCCACATTTCGGGGAAGAGGGCAATGTCCGCCCCCATCACCTTGGCCTCGCGGCAGGCGGCGATGCCTTTTTCCAAATTCTCCTCCAAACTTCCTGTGGGAGCGATCTGCAAGAGCGCAATGTTCAGCGTGTTCATCGAATCACCTCGTAAATGTCCGCGATGCTGCCCACCGCCCAGGTGGGCTTTATCTCGCTTTGCTCCCACACCTCGCGGGTGGTCTCGCCGCTGAATACCAGTACCGTGTCGATGCCGGCGTTGACGCCGCAGGCCACGTCGGTGTAGATGCGATCGCCGATCATCACGGTTTCCTCGGGTTTGGCGTTCCATTTCGCCATAGCTAACTGCGCCATGGCCGGCTCAGGCTTACCGATGAAATAGGGGCGTCTGCCGGTGGCACGCCACAGCATCTCGCACACGCTGCCGCAATCCGGCACGTAGCCGTAGGCGGTGGGGCAGACCCAGTCGGGGTTGGTGGCGAGATAGGTCACGCCCCGCCCCAGCAGGATACAGGCGTCTTCCAGCTTTTGGAAGTTGAGTTCGCTGTCGTTGCCCATCAGCAGGCAGTCCACGTCATCCTCCAGATGGTCGGTGACGGGGAATCCCGCCTCCGCCAGCTCCTGGCGGAAGGCGGCGGTGCCGGCGGCGTAGATCTTCTTGCCGCGGTAGTGCTCACGCAGATACACGCAGGTCGCCATGGTGGAGGTGAAAAAATCCTCTTCGGTGGCGGGGATACCCAGCCGTGCCAGCTTTTCAATATACACCTTCACGCTTTTGGAGGAGTTGTTGGTGAGGAACAGATACCGCCCGCCATTTTCCTTGATCGCGGTCAGAAAGGGGATGGTGCAATCGAATAGGTCGTCGTCGAGGTACAGCGTTCCATCCATATCCAGTAAATACAGCTTTTTCTCTTTGAGTCGGTTCATTTTTCCGCCTCCTTTTGGGTTAGTATACCATATTTTTGCCCACGGTGCAACAAAAAACGCCATCCTCTCGGATGGCGTTTTCACTTACAGGAAAAACAGTTTTGCCGCTACGGTCATCACCACGAGGAATCCCGCATTGATGCCCGTAAACATCCAGAAATACTGCTTGCCGTGACCGGGATACAGCACGCGGAATTCGCTGAAGGTGATGAGACTGGCTAGCGAGGCAATCAGCGTGCCCGTTCCACCGATGTTGACACCCAGCAGCAGGGCGCGGTAATCGGTGGTGAAGCGGGAGAGCAGGATGGCGGTGGGCACGTTGCTGATGCCCTGGCAGGACAGCACCGACACAAGGAGGGTGTCCCTTGCCAATAGATCGGACACCAATTCGTTGACCGCCTCAATGCGGGCCAGATTGCCCGCAAAGATGAAGAAGAAAAAGAAGGTGCCAAGCAATCCGTAGTCTACCATCAGCAGAGCCTCCCGGTCTGCCCATAGCAGCACCGCCGTAATCAGCACCAAGCCCACGAGATAGGGGACAACGCGGAATACGATCAGCAGGGAGAGGGCAAACAGCATCAAATACAAGGCGGTCCGCTTCTTGTTCAGCCTCTCCTTGAAGCTGTCCTGAATCACCAGTGGCGTTGCCTTGACGGGCAGGCAGCACAGCGCCAGCAGGGCGATGGCCAGCAGAAAGGGCGGCAGCATAATGGCGCAAAACTCGCCCGTGGGAATGTTAAAGTAGGAGTAGAGATACAGATTCTGCGGATTGCCGAAGGGGGTCAGCATACCGCCCAAGTTAGCGGAGATGTTCTGCAGGATAAACAGATAGGCCATATACCCCTCTTGATGGGTTACCGACAGAGCAAAGTAGCCCAAGGGCAGGAAGGTGATCAGCGCCATATCGTTGGCGATGAGCATGGAGCCCAAAAAGGTGATGGCAATGAGCAGCAGAAACAAACTCCGCAGATTGCCGGATATCCGCACCAATCGTCGCGCCACGATGGTGAAGAACTTAATGTTGCGCAGGGCGCACACCACCGCCAGCGTCAGGAATAGGCAGGCCAGCGTCTTCCAGTCAAAATAGCCGAGATATGTCGCATCTGGCGGCACCAAGAAGCAGGTGACCGCCGCCGCTACCGCTGCTACACAGAATACGATATTCTTCTTTACAAAGCGCAGCACCGCCACGGGCACACACTTCCTTTCTAACCAACACCGCCTGCCATCATACACCAATTTTCGACAAAGTGCAAGAAGAATTTTCTTGCTATTAGCAGACGGATATGGTAGCATGAAGAAAAAAGGAGGCGTATGCGATGAATGGCTCTGTTTTTAAGCGCATTTTGTGTCTGCTTCTGGCCTTGTGCTTGTTGCCTTTGACCGCTTGCGGTAAGCCGTCGGAGGCGCCGCCTGACGGAGGTACCGCTTCCTCTGTATCCACCGCTCCGTCAGCCACCGTCAGCACTACTGCTACTACATCCACTACTGCTGTGACCGCGGATACCACCGTCACCGCCACCCAAACAACGGAAAAGGAGACAACCATGACCACAACGACTACCACCGTCACTACCACGACCACCACTACAGCCGCTCCCACCACCACGACCACTACCAAGATTCCTACGACCACCACCACCGCCAAGCCACAAAAGCAGTGGGAGTTGTACTGGTCGGATGAGTTTGAGGGTGACAGCTTGGATATGACCAAGTGGAATATTGAGACCGGCACCAACGGCCCCGTCGTGAAGGATCCCAACAACGTGAAGGTGGAGGACGGCAATTGCGTCATCACCATCGAGAAGGACAATCCCAGAGATGGGTATCAGTATTCCAGCGCCTACGTGACGACGGCGGGTAAATTCAGCTTCTGCTTCGGTCGCTTGGAGTTCCGCGCCAAGCTGCCCACCGGTCAGGGTATGTGGCCCGCTCTGTGGACCATGGGTGACAACTATTTCACCCTTGGCAACGACGAGGTCGCCTGGCCTCGCTGCGGCGAGATCGACGTCATGGAATTGGTAGGCGCTTCCAGCGAAAGCGGTAACCCCTTTGCTAATAAAACGGTTTTGACGACGCTCCACTGGGGTCCTGACCGCGACTCCCATAAAGAAGCGCACAAGCAAACTTTAATTTTTAGTTCCTTATCCGAGGAGTACCACACCTACGCCATCGAGTGGGATGAGAAAAAGATCGTGTGGTTTGTGGACGACAAAGAGTTGATGACCGTTACGTTGGACGACCCCGATATGGGTACAGCCTTCCTGCAGAAGCACTGGATCATTATGAACATCAACCTATATGAGTGGGGCTCTCAGGCCTATAACGAGACCACCCCTGAGCTGGCCCATATGTTCGTGGATTATGTCCGCGTATACAAAGAAAAGAAGTAATCCCTGTATAGCGGAAAAACGCCCGACACCATCATGGTGTCGGGCGTTTTTGTGTGCAAATAGTCCCGCCGTGTCGTAATGCCGTCGGCATAACCTGCTACTATAACAAGCAGGTGGGTATCGCCCGCCTCTTTCCGGCTCCCTTCGTCCCACCGGGGTGGGGAGGTCTGCACTCCGCAGGCGGAGCAGGATTCCCGATTACAAAGTGTAGTAGGGTTAAAAGACGGCAGTCCGCGAGCACAGCAGGAAGATCGTCAGCTCAAAGGTGCGTCGACCTCGTTGATCTCGTAGTATTCGCTCAGACGCTCCTCAAAGATTTCCGCGATGCTATCGAACACCTCGTCATCCTCGATGGGTACCAGCAGATCCTCGCCCTCGTCATCCACAACCTCCAGGATAACCAGCTCGCCGTCGTCCTCGATGGCGGCTTCGGCCTCGGTGTAGATGGGCAGCAGAGCTACGTAGCGGCCGTCGTCGGTCTCGATGGCATCCAGCAACTCAAACTGATGTTCATTACCTTCGTCGTCCAGCACGGAAACGATGTTGTTACCAAACTCTTCAGACATAGTATTCACTCCTTTTCTTCGATAATGCTATGATACTCTATATTCCGCTTTCCGTCAAGATGGATTTTATTGTCGAGTCATTTCAATTTGCATACATTGGGGATAGGATCATACCGATGGGATGCCGTTGGGGGTGAAGAAAATGGCAAATCATTATATTCATGTGGGTTCAGTCACCAATGCTATGCGTGGCAAACATCTGTTGGAGGAACAGGGCATTCGCACCTATCTCCATCGTGCCTCCCACCCTGCCGATGGTGATGGATGCGGGTATAGCTTGCTGGTGACGGACGGAGTCAAACGGGCGGAACAGATACTGCGTCAGAGGGGAATACGGGTCATCCGTATCACTGACGCGATGTAAGGAGGGAGAGAATGATCTACTGGGATAATGCAGCGACAACCTGGCCAAAGCCGTCAACGGTGCGGGCTAACGCATGTAAAGCTATTAGGCTTTACGGTGCAAACCCGGGGCGAGCAGGGCATCGGATGTCGCTGGTAACCGCCGAGCAGGTATATGCCTGCCGTGAGGCGGTTGCCAATTTTTTTGGATTAGAGGATCCGACGGGCGTGGTATTCACAGCCAACTGTACTGCGTCGTTGAATATGGTCATTTGCGGTTTGCTGACAGGCGGAGGACGGGCGCTTACTTCGGATTTGGAGCATAATGCTGTGATGCGCCCCTTGGCCTCCTTCGCCTCACAGTACGATACGGTTTCCTGGTGTGCCGACGAGGAGGAGTTGGTGGAGCGATTTCGTTGCGCCATTCGCCCCGACACGCGCCTTTTGGTGTGCACGCATGCCTCTAACGTGTTTGGCGTGACATTGCCGATCCGCCAATTGGGAGAGCTGGCTCACCGTTATGGGCTGCTGTTTTGCGTAGACGCGGCGCAGACGGCAGGCGTTCTGCCCATTGATATGGAGCGCGATCACATTGATTATTTATGTATTGCACCTCACAAAGGCTTATACGCACCTATGGGGACGGGATTGTTGCTGTGCCGTGAAAAAAGCTTGGTACCGGCTATGATACGAGGCGGAACGGGCAGTCACTCCCTGTCCTTGAAACAGCCGGATGAACTGCCCGATCGATTGGAGAGCGGAACGCCCAACGTTTCAGGGATCTGCGGCATCCGTGCTGGCATTGCATTTGTCCGTGACAGAGGACAAGCCGCCGTTTATGCGCACGAAATACGCTGTTTGCAGCATGTGTACGATCGACTGGTCAAGCACCCTGCCATTCACTTGTACACGGACAGACCCCAAGTGGGGAGGGCGGCACCGGTGCTGTCCTTGAATGTGGGGGCACTCCCCTCCGAACAGGTGGCTGCCTGGTTGGACGAGGAAAGAATTGCCGTACGGGCCGGATGGCATTGCGCTCCTGCCGCACATCGTCATTTTGGTACGTTGGAGCAGGGGACGGTGCGCTTGGCCCCTTCCGCTTTTTCCGATGAAAATGAGGCAGAGAATATTTGCAAAGTTTTTTTAAAAATTGCCCAAAAATCATTGCACTATAAGGAAAATATGTTATAATAAAACAGAATGGGGTGTTTTATGCGCCTTATTATCATCGGGCTGTATCGGTGCGGTGAATACGCAAAATGACCGGGGAGGTAAAAAGATGGCCGCCTTTTTCGAGAATTTGTGGCAACAGATCGTTGGCTTCTTTGTCACTTACAATTGGATATCGGATACGCTGGACATTTTGTTGGTGGCGCTGTTTTTGTATTTTATTATTCGCCTGGTACGGGATTCTCGTGCGGAACAGTTGCTCCGCGGCATTTTGTTCCTGGTTCTCCTGTATATCGTTGCCTATTTTCTTCAGCTCAAGACGGTGCAGTTCTTGCTGCAGGCTGTATTCGATAACGGCTTATTGTTGCTGATTGTGGTCTTCCAGCCTGAGGTTCGGCGCGCGTTGGAGCAGGCCGGTAATTCCCGTAGCGGTATCTCCCGTTTCTTTGACGGATTCAAGGCGGAGAACAATGCCGCCCACATCGAGCAGTGGAACAAGGCGATTGAAGCTACCGCCGATGCGTTGGAGATTTTGCAGAAGGAGAAGATGGGCGCTCTGGTTGTGATGGAGCGTACGACCCGTTTGGGTGAGATTGTCCGCAGCGGTACTATTATGGAAGCGGAGCCGTCTGCCGCATTGATTTCTGCTGTCTTCTACAATAAGGCTCCTCTTCACGACGGCGCTATGATTATCCGCGACGGTAAGGTGTATGCGGCATCCTGCATTCTGCCTTTGACGGACAATCTGCAGATCAGTCGTGAGTTGGGCACCCGCCACCGCGCCGGTGTGGGTATGAGTGAGAATTCCGATGCCATCGTCATCATTCTCTCCGAGGAAACGGGTATGATCTCCATCGCTGAGGGTGGCGAACTGAAGCGTAATTTTACTCGTGACACTTTGATTAAGACGTTGGCGGATCGCATTTTGTGGAACGATGACGAGCCGGAATCTCTGAAAAAAATCCGTCATTTCCGCATCACCAGAAAGGAGAAGGAATAATGAAAAAGCATTTTTCATTCAGCCATCTTCTCCACAAAGATAAGCTGATGATGTTGGTCTCGCTGATTTTGGCGATTATTATTTGGGTGCTGGTGGTGTATAACCAGGGAAGCACGCAGGAGCGCACCGTCAGCGGTGTGCCGGTGTCTATTACGCTGACCCCCTATGCCAGTGAGGATCTGAAATTGCGCATTGTGGATGGTGCCGATGCCGTGGCTACCGTTCGCGTGGAAGGTACTCGTTCTGCCGTCGGTACGTTGAGGGCGCAGGACATTACGGTTACCGCCGATACCAGCGCTGTGCTGAAAGAGGGCACCTATAAGTTGCCGTTGCGGGTTACGTCTTCCGGTAATTGCAAAGTGCTGGGAGTCGTGGGAGACGACGGCAGCAGCAATACCGTCACCATTACCTGCGATGTGTGGAGCGAGAAACCCTTCACGCTCACTGCGGAGGATGTGGAGTATCCCAATTTGTCTTTAGGCGACAGCGAAAAGCTGATTTTTGGCACCCCCTCTGTCAGTGGTGCGGCGATCAGTAAAGAGGGCACCGTAGTCGTATCCGGCCCTAAGTCGTTGATTCGACGCATCGTTCGTATTGCGGCGGTGATTCCGGATGAAGAGAAGATTACGGAAACGACTCCTTACGTTGCGGATCTGGTTGCCTATGATACGGACGATCGGCCGGTGGAGTCCGTCACTTTCCTTAACGCAGAGGACGGAAAGGTAAATGTCGTTGTTCCTGTGCTGGAATACCATAACGAGACTCTTTCGGTGACGGTCAAGAATGCTCCCGCCAGTCTGAAAGACGTTGCAATGTTATCCGAAAACGCCATTGAGGTGTGGGCGCTCCCATCGGAGTGGGAGGAATATATCGCAGACATCCGCAATTCCTTGTCCGTAGATTTTGATCGATTGCTGGCCGATGGCGAGGATGTTTCGGTTCCGATCGAACTTAAGAGAACGGGTATTCGCTCCATTACCGAAAGTTTGAGCATGGAATTGGATCTATCTCCGTATACAAACAAAACGGTCAATATAACATTGTCAGAGGAAAACATCCAAATTCTGAATTGCCCGGAGGGATATGCCATAACCTTGGAACAGGGTATGCTGTTTGATGTGGTTCTTTGCGGTAAATACGAAAAGCTTAAAAAGGTGGATCCTGCCCAGCTTCGCATTGTGGTAGATGTTGCAGGATTATCTGTGGGTCATCATTCCGTAAAGGTGCGCATCGAAAGCGACGCGGAGACGCTCTGGACGTATTACGGCGACAATGGGTACGAGTTGCAGATTGCGATCAACCAACAATAGTAAGAAAGGACTGTGCCGTGGCACAGTCCTTTTCTGTTATTTCTTGCAAATAATTATGGTGGTTTGTTTGGGTTGGGTACGCAGTTCATAATCCCACATGGTATTGTTTCGCAGATACTTGTTGACTGTTTTGTGCGTTAAGGTGAGATTTTTCAAAAACAGCAGTGCATTTTCGTATTTGCCGTCTGCAAAACGCAGTTGGATCGCAGTGTCGCCGGCCGAAACACGGTTGGCAATGACCTTGGCAATGACATCACGCTCGTAGGTGTCAATATAGGTGCCGTTGCGATGGTGATAGTTGTCGGTTTGTGCGGTGCAATCGATTACGAAAGCACCTTTTTCGGGGATATGCGTGCGTGAGAGCATATCGGATGTGATGTTGAAGTACGTATAATGCACGCGATTGTCCGCGTCATCGTCGTTCCAAGTGGGATCTAAATAATAAAAACTGCCGTTAATGCTGACCAGATTCCACATGTGTGCTTCTCCGTCCTCAACGGCATGGCCCAACACAACGGTAGTTGGAATCGACGAGGCATTGAGGAGTAGCTGCATGGCTTTAGCATAGCCTTCGCATACAGCGCGCCCTTCTATCAGAGCGCCGTATGCGGAATAGGCATTGGCATACTTGTCGGAAGAAGCGGAAGCGGCCTCATCGTCGTATACGCAAGATGTGAGCAAACGATCGTGGAGGTATAGTTCGACCTCATAATCATCTGCGGTGTGAGGGCGGTCGGAAAGGATGGCAGTGACGGCTTTGTCCAATTCGTCCAGGGCCCGTATGCGTTGTTCGGTATCCATCGTGAACTGCAGCAGCAGGGTGTCGTATACCGTTTTCCCGTTATGGTCATACCCCTCCAAACTGTAGGTGCGGTCGAGATAGAAAAAGCGGGGATTGTCACGGAAAAACGTTTCAAACAAATGCGATATCTGTTCGCGGGTAAACCGAACGTCGGAAAGCGGAATGCGTATGCCGGGCAGCTCTTGCCCGTCGGCACCGGTTACACTGCTATCTGTTTTTTCATGATCGCGCAGAGCGGTGTAGACTTGTCCATACGCGTGTTGCTCTGTACCGCTCAGTTGTTGGTATTGCATATTGTGGCGGAATTCATCTGCGTATTTGGCGGGATCTCCGTATTCCTCCGTAGGAGAATCCGGTTTGTCGGATGACGGGAGACTGCAACCGCCCAGCAAAAAGATCAACGCGCAGATGAGCGCGATGCGTTTCAGCATAGTTGAAATACCTCCTTACGGATGTGTAATCCACTCAACCCGTTTCGCCAAATCGCCATCGTTTACGGAGGCAAGGTGTTCCCATCCGGAAAGATACGCGTTGTAATGATCGATACGCAGATTGGTGTGGGCGGTATTGGAAAGGAGTTCAAAATAGCCCTTGAGAGAGCGCTTGGGGCGTAAGCATTGATTGATAAGCGCTGCGCTCAGATCGGCGGCAACGTTCGTGCTGTTTTCCTCTGCCTTCCATTCGGTGTGACGGAGAACGGCGGTGATTTGTTTGGGGGTCAAGGCGCGTTTGTCTGCGGTTAAGCGGACGATGGCGCCGTTTTCGTCGCGATAGGTAACTTCCTCCGTAAGGGTGCATTGTAGGTTTTCACCCAACTTAGTGAACAGATTCTGCACGTCGGCAATCGAAAAAGACAAGAAATTGGTCACAGGTATATTTAGATGGGATGCCACCGTTTGCGTAACCCGTGCCGCACCATGTTTTTGTAACACATGGGCCAATGTTCCGTTATCGGTCTCCGTAGAAGGAGAGAGGGCCATAACGGAAACAGATTCTCCTAAGGGATCTGCTTTGATCAGCGCAAAACGTTCATAGCCGGCGTCTTCAATGACAATAAGACAATACGAGGCATCCGGCAATTCTGTTTCGGTCTGCGTGGTGTTGTCAGAGGTGTCGGTTCCTGCAGGCTCGGTGTAGATGAATCGCACGTACAGCCAACCGGCTAAAATAGCGACGGCGGCGCATAAAACCAGAATCGCCAGTAAGTATTGCACAGGCTTTGGGGGCGGCCAGTGTTTTTTCTTATCTACAAAGGTAAGAGGCATTTGCGACACCTCCTTTCAAAAAAGCGTTTAAAGAATTTCCTCTCCGTAAAGGGTATCGCCTTTACATTCGACGATCCTCACGGGGAGTAAGGTTCCCTCAGGTTTGTCTGTCTTCACCATCACGGTCAGATACGTGTCGGTGTGCCCGTCGACGATACCGTTAGGATAGGGAGTTTCCAGCAAAACCGACACCGTTTGACCTACATAACGAGAGGCATACATGGCAGCACTTTTGTTGCAGACAACCTGCATTTGTTTGCTTCGGCGGGCCTTTTCGCTGTTATCCACCTGATTGGGGAGCCGATCGGCGTTGGTGCCGGGGCGGCGGGAGTAGGCAAAGATATGTGCGCGGGCGAATGCAACGGAATCCACAAAACGGAGGGATTCCTCAAACTCATCCTGGGTTTCCCCGGGGAATCCTACCATCACATCGGTGGTGACAGCACAATCGGGAAAGTGGTGACGTAGCCGATTGCAGAGATCGGCATACTCTGCCGTGGTGTAGTGGCGATTCATCCGTTTCAGGGTAGCGTCACAGCCGCTCTGTAAGGCCAAATGAAATTGTGGACACAACTTCGGCTGTGCTTTGAGCCGGGCGATCACCTCGTCGGTGATAAAGTCAGGCTCCAGCGAGCCCAAACGTACCCGCTCCAATCCATTCACTGCGCAGGCGGCATCCACCGCATCGGCAATGTTCAGACCGCAATCCTGTCCATACGCGGTCAGATTGATGCCGACCAAGACCACTTCTTTGTAGCCCTTGGCGGCCAAACGGGTCAACTCTGCGGTGATATCCGCAGGCTGACGGGAGCGCACACGCCCACGGGCATAGGGAATGATACAGTAGGAACAAAAACGATTGCATCCATCCTGGATTTTTACAAAGGCACGGGTACGCCCATGGAAATCATCGATATCCAATGGCTCGTAAACGGAGGAGTGAGGAGGAACGCAGCAAATACGCTGTTTTTCGACCCAATATTGCTCCAATTTGGGGAGCAGATCGTTTCGGACCGCATTACCCAAAACGATGTCCACCTCGGGGGAGGCAAAAGCCGTATCGGGATAGGCCTGCGGCATACAGCCGCACAGTACGATCACGGCGTTGGGCAAACTGCGGCGGCAACGGCGCAAAAACTGACGCAATTTGCGATCACTTTCTCCGGTGACGGTGCAGGAGTTGATTACTAATACGTCGGCAGCTGTTTCGTCGGGGATGAACTCAGCCGTTTCGTATCCTGTCGACTCCATCTGCTTGCGCATGGCCTGGGTCTCGTATTGATTCACTTTGCATCCGAGGGTGTGAAAGGCTATCAGCATAGAAAATACCTCAACTACACAAAAACTCACTCTACATTATAGACTGCCCTTTGCAAAATTGCAACGGAATCCTGTAAATTCCAGGATTTTTCGCAAAAAAACAGCCGCAAGCCGTTGCTTTTTTTGACATTTGCTGATAAACTGTGTGAGATGCGAAAAATGTGAGGGTATGCTATGAAAACGATTTCCTACGGAACAACCAAGGTTGCGTGTTATTTGGGTTACATTACACAGGCCATTTCCGTCAATTTGTTGCCACTCCTGTATGTAACGTTTCAGAGAGAGTTTTCGATAACATTGGCGCAGCTTGGGCTGTTGGGAACCGTGCTCTTTGTAATTCAAATTGCGGTTGATCTGCTGGCTGCCCGATTCAGCAAGCATCTATCCTATCGTATGGGCTGCGTGGCGGCACACGTGTTCGCTACCGCAGGATTGGTTTTGATGAGTTTTCTTCCGTATTTGATGTCCACACCGTACGTGGGAGTTCTGTCATCTGCCTTGTTGCTTTCGATAGGCGGCGGCTTGATTGAGGTGCTGATCAGTCCTGTGATCGACGCCATCCCCAGTGAGGGCAAAACGGGGGAGATGAGTCTGTTGCACTCCTTCTATTGCTGGGGCGTCGTGGGTGTTGCTTTGCTGTCCACGTTGTTTTTCGTCGTGCTTGGCACGGCCGCTTGGCGTTGGCTCATGTTGCTGTGGGCGCTGGTCCCGGCGGTAACGGCACTGCTGTTCCTTTGGGTTCCTATGCCTGCTAAGCCGGAGGAAATCGCCGAAGCAAAAGGTTCTTCTTCCCACTTTATGCATAGCGGTTTGTTCTGGTTGTTTATGGCGCTGATGCTGTTTTCCGGTGCTTCAGAACTGGGCTTGGCACAGTGGGCGTCGTTGTTTGCCGAGCGTGGTCTACGCGTTACCAAGACGTTGGGTGACCTGTTGGGTCCCTGTGCATTTGCCTTCTTTCAAGGTCTGTCCCGTGTGGTGTACGCTCGTCTGACCCTTCGTTACGACGCGCGGCGGTTGTTGGTGATGTGTGCCGTTGGCTGTGTGCTCAGCTACGGCACGATCGTGCTGTCCCCGTGGCCTTTTGTATCGCTGCTAGGCTTCTGCCTGGCCGGTCTCTTTGTCGGCCCTATGTGGCCCGGAGTGCTCAGTCTTAGCTCCGCCCATTTTCCTGTGGGAGGGACGGCGATGTTTGCTCTGCTCGCGTTGTGCGGCGATCTTGGCTGCTCTTCGGCACCTGCTATCGTGGGGGCAGTATCCGAGAGCCTGCAAGCGCGCATTCCGCTGGTGGATGCGTTGCGCGGCGGCTTTGGTGTTTCGATGGTGTTTCCCGTTCTGCTTGTGATAGGATTGCTATGGTTGCGCAAGCGAAAAACCGTGAATTGATGTACTGTTTGGAAAAGAGTTGAGTGCATTTGTTTGAGATTCTTCAAAAGGAAATTTTGTGTCCCTCCGTGGTACGGATGGTCGTGAAAGCTCCCCTGATTGCGGCAAAAGCGCAAGCGGGTCAGTTTGTGATACTCCGCGTGTCGGAGGATGGTGAGCGCATTCCGCTCACGGTGGCGGACTATGACCGTATTGAAGGGACCATTACCATCATTTTCCAGACCGTAGGTGCCACCACATTGATGCTCAGTCGATTGATGGTGGGGGATAGCCTGCAGGATCTGGTCGGCCCTCTTGGTCGCGCCACCGAAACGGTCGGTCTTAAGAAAGTGGCCGTTATCGGCGGCGGCGTTGGTACGGCCATCGCCTATCCTGTTGCGAAAAAGTTGCACGAACAGGGCGCAGAAGTACACTGTGTCGTGGGTTTCCGTAACCGCGATCTGGTGATTCTGCAAGAGGAGTTTTCCGCTGTGAGTGACCGCTTGATTACCCTGACGGATGACGGATCTTTCGGTGAAAAGGGGCTTGTGACCGATGCCCTGCGTCGTTTGATTGAGACGGGGGAGAACTACGATAAGGTGATTGCCATCGGCCCTCTGCCGATGATGAAATACGTCAGTTTGTTGACCAAGGAACACGGTATCAAGACCGTAGTGAGCATGAATCCCATTATGATCGACGGCACAGGTATGTGCGGCGGATGCCGCCTGACCGTGGGCGGTCAGACTCGTTTTGCCTGTGTGGACGGTCCCGAATTTGACGGCCATCAGGTGGATTTTGACGAGGCCATAGAGCGCAGCCGTCTGTATGGCGAGCAGGAGCGCCACGCCTACGAACGTGCCTGCAACTTGTTTGGACAGGAGGTGCGGTGATATGGCAAATTTGTCCCCTAAAAAGGTGCCCATGCCTGCCCGCGCGCCTAAGCTACGCAGCCGCGATTTTTTAGAGGTCGCCACTGGCTATACCGCCGAGCAAGCCATCGAGGAAGCGGGGCGTTGCCTGCAATGCAAGCATAAGCCCTGCACCGGCGGCTGCCCGGTCCAGGTGGATATTCCCTCGTTTGTTGCCGAGGTGGCAAAGGGCGATTTCGCCGCCGCTTACGAAGTGATCTCCCGCACCAGCTCCTTGCCGGCAGTGTGTGGACGCGTGTGCCCTCAGGAGACCCAGTGCGAGAGCCGCTGTGTTCGCGGTAAGAATGGTGAGCCTGTCGCCATTGGTCGTTTGGAACGGTTTGTGGCGGACTGGCATAACGAACAGGCGGATGTACCAGCCTGCACGATAGCGCAAAACGGTCGTCGTGTGGCGGTGGTGGGATCCGGACCTGCCGGTCTGGCGTGTGCCGGAGACCTGCTCCGTATGGGGTATGATGTGACGATGTTTGAGGCTTTGCATTTGGCCGGTGGTGTGCTGGTGTACGGTATCCCCGAGTTTCGCTTGCCAAAGGCCATCGTACAGCAGGAAATTCGTCGTTTGCAGAAACAGGGACTGCATCTGCAGACGAATATGGTGATTGGCCGTGTACTTTCCGTTGATGAGCTGATGGAACAGCAGGGCTATGAGGCGGTGTTTATCGGTACGGGTGCCGGTTTGCCGCGCTTTATGAATATTCCCGGTGAAAACTTGGGCGGTGTCTATTCCGCCAACGAATTTCTCACCCGTGTGAATTTGATGAAAGCTTATGTGCCCGATAGCCCCACACCGATTCGCCGTGGAGGTCGTGTGGTCGTGGTGGGCGGAGGAAATGTGGCGATGGATGCGGCCCGTTGCGCCCTGCGATTAGGCGCCGACAAGGTGACCATCGTCTACCGTCGTTCCGCCGAGGAATTGCCGGCCCGTGCAGAGGAAGTCGAGCACGCCATGGAGGAAGGAATTGTCTTTCGCTTTCTTTCCAATCCTGTGGAAATAGTGGCGGATGATCACCGCCGCGTCGCCGGCATTCACTGTGTTGAGATGGAACTGGGTGAGGCAGATGCTTCCGGTCGTCGCCGCCCTGTCGTAAAAGCCGACAGCGATTTCATCATCGATGCGGACGCGGTGATTATGGCCATCGGTACTTCCCCCAATCCATTAATTAAGTCCACGACCGCCGGTCTGGAGACTCAGCCTTTCGGTGGTATTGTCACCAATGAGTGGGGAGCTACCAGCCGTCCCGGTGTATTCGCCGGCGGAGATGCAGTGACTGGTGCCGCCACAGTGATTCTGGCGATGGGCGCCGGTAAGACCGCTGCAGAGGCTATGGACAAGTATATGCGGCAGAAAAATCAATAATGCACAAAGAACGCAGATGCATTCACACATCTGCGTTCTTTTTTATAACATTTTACTTGAAAACCACAAGATGTTGCGATATAATTATTTCGTATACATATCTTCATTCGTTTGCCGTATACTACGGCGGGGTGATAGTATGTGTGACACACAAAAAGAAAAGAAAGATCGGCCGCAGGATGAGAGTGAGATCGGACAACGCCTGCAAATGATGGAAGATACGGGTTCGGTTACCACGGACAATGGCCGCCATCGTATTCATTGTATGACCATTGTGGGGCAGATCGAGGGGCATTACACTTTGCCTGCCGAGACGAAAGCGACGAAGTATGAGCATATGATTCCGCAATTGGTTGCCGTAGACGAAAGCACCGAGATTGAAGGGTTGCTGTTGATGCTCAATACCGTCGGTGGTGATATCGAGGCGGGTTTGGCTTTGGCCGAGCTCGTCGCCGGGATGAACAAGCCCACCGTATCGTTGGTGTTGGGCGGTGGTCATTCCATAGGTGTGCCGTTGGCTGTGGCGGCGGACTGCTCCTTCATTGTGCCTTCTGCAACGATGACGATCCATCCGGTGCGTATTAACGGGTTGGTGTTGGGGGTGCCGCAGGCATTTACCCATTTCCAGCGGATGCAGGAGCGTATCGTGGATTTCGTGTGTACTCATTCTCGTATGCCTGCCGATCGTTTTCGTGAATTGTGTATGAATACGGGGGAGTTGGCCACGGATGTGGGGAGCGTTTTGGATGGCTCCGAGGCGGTGGCGGAAGGGCTCATCGACCGGCTTGGCTCTCTTCATGAGGCGTTAGAAGCCTTATATGCGATGATTGAAAAGGATAAATCCCGCCCGTAATGGGCGCTACATAACGAAGATCTTGAACGACGGAGGATACATAATGGCTACGAAAAAGAAAAGCACCCGTAAAAGCAATAGTTCTAAAAAAAGCACCGCAACGAAGACGATGACCCGGGAGCAGCAGAGCGCCCAACAGCAGATTCACGCCTTGATTCTGTTGGCGGTGTCTGTGCTCATATTCTGCTTAGCGGCGATTCAGGGTGAGCTCGTTTGGACTTGGCTACATAATTTCATTCTCGGTATGTTCAGTTACAGTGCATGCATTGTGCCGGTGCTGTTGGCTTTCGTTGCGATTATGTTGGCGCTGGAAAAGGACGTAGCCGGGCTAAAGACGCGTATGTGGCAGAGTGCGGTTTTTGCGCTATTGCTCAATAGTACCATTTACTCCTATGCGGTCAGCTCTGCCAATCACACGTTTTTCCAGTCGATTGCTCGCTGCTACGAAGAGGGTAAGCTGTATCGTGGTAGTGGTGTTTTTGGCGTGATTTTAGGCTGGCCTATGGAGAAATTGTTCGGTGATACGGGCGCCAAGATTCTGTTGATTCTCTCCACGACAGTATTCTTGATGCTGATTACCGGCACGACCATTCTGTCGGTCATCCGCACCATGAAAAAGCCGGTGGAGAAGACCAAAGAGTCTATCGAATCTGCCATTACCGCCACCACCGCGCGTATGCGCAAGGACCGCGAAAAGGATATTGACATCGATATGGGCGAAGGCTACGGAAAGCGCCGCCGTAAAATGAAAAAAGTCGTTGTTGACGAGGTGGAGGCAGATGAGCAGAAGCTGCCGGATCTGGAGCCTTTGAGTGTAGATATTTCCGATGCCTCCGATAAGTTGGATGCGCTTAAGCGTGCAGGTGCCGCTCTCAACGGCGAGAGCGATGCCGAAGCCGACGAAGAGGAGATCATGACCGCAGAGGAAGCGGAAAAAGAGCTGGAGGATGATCTGAAATCTGCCGAGGATACCCCGGTACAAGAGGTGATCTACCGATATCCGCCCCTCACGTTGCTGGATCGTGGTGCCGCCGGCGAGGATGCTCGCCTGCAGGATGGCGACCGTATGGCGACTGGTAAGCTGTTGGTGAATACCCTTAAGGATTTCGGTATCAGCACCGAATTGGGCGATGTGACCTGCGGTCCTTCTGTTACTCGTTATGAGCTGGTACCCAGCGCCGGCGTGAAGATCAGCCGCATTACCGGCCTGTCTGACGATATTGCCCTGCGTTTGGCTACGACGGGTGTGCGCATTGAAGCGCCCATTCCCAATAAGGCTGCCGTGGGCATTGAGGTCCCCAACAAGGCGCGTCGCACGGTACGTTTGCGTTCTTTGCTGGACACCTCTGAGTATCGATCGGCTAAGGGTAAACTGACGGTGGCTTTGGGCCAAGATATTGAGGGCCGCATTGTCATGACCGATTTGGCTAAGATGCCCCACCTGCTGATTGCCGGTACCACCGGCTCCGGCAAGTCGGTGTGCACCAACTCTATGATTCAGTCGGTGCTGTTCCGTGCTCGTCCCGATGAGGTCAAAATGATTTTGATTGACCCCAAAAAGGTGGAGTTTGGCATTTATAACGGTATCCCGCATCTGCTGATTCCTGTGGTGACCGATCCTCGTAAGGCGGCGGCCTCCTTGGGGTGGGCTGTCAATGAGATGCTTAAGCGCTATCAAATGTTCGCGGATGCCAAGGCTCGTGATATCGGTGATTACAATGAATTGGCGCGTAAAGAGGGCAAATTCCCGCCCCTGCCGCTGATCATGATCGTCATCGATGAGTTGTCCGATCTGATGATGGCGGCGGGTAACGAGGTGGAAGATTCCATCTGCCGTCTGGCACAGATGGCTCGTGCCGCCGGTATGCATATGGTGATTGCCACTCAGCGTCCCTCTGTAGACGTCATCACCGGTCTTATTAAAGCGAATATTCCCAGCCGTTTGGCCTTGACCGTGGCCAGCGGAACCGATAGCCGCACCATTTTGGATAGTGTCGGCGCCGAGAAATTGCTGGGCAACGGCGATATGCTGTTTATGCCCGTCGGTCAATCTAAGCCTCTGCGCGTGCAGGGCTGCTACGTATCCAATCAGGAGATCGAGCGTGTGATTGAGTTCCTTAAGAATGGCGGTCAGGAGCAGGAGTATGACCAGCAGGTCATCGAAGAGATTGAAAAACAGGCCGCTTCCGCCGGCAAATCCGCAGGGCGTGACGATGACGACGACAGCGATGAGACGGATGAAGCACTGCCCCAGGCAATCGAGATTGCGGTGGAGGCGGGTAGCATCTCCACCTCTATGCTGCAGCGCAAGATGCGCTTTGGCTATGCCCGCGCCGGTCGCATTATTGACCAGATGGAGCAGAGAGGCATCATCGGTCCCAGCGAGGGGAGTAAGCCGCGCAAGGTGCTCATCACCCGTCAGCAATGGATTGAAATGAATATGAACAACGAGACGGAGTGATCTGTCGAAAGAGAGGCAGTATGTTCGATTTCTTCAAGAAAGCAACGAAGGCGCAGAAGAAAGTCTACGTGACCATTGCCGTGTGTTTGGTTGCCGTATGCTTGTTGATCGAGCTCATCGGCATGATTCCCGGTATCCCGTTCAATGGTTGGAGCACGATACTGGAAGCCTGCGGATTAAAGCAGAGATATTTGATTCCTGAGGGTGAGCTGGAGGTTCACTTCATTGATGTCGGTAATGCGGATTGCATTTTGGTGCGACAAGGCGAGCACAATATGCTCATTGATTCCGGAGATATCGGGGCATACCAAGACATCGTGGATTATTTAGACCGACACGGCATCAAAAAGTTCGATCTTGTGATTGCCACCCATCCCCACGCCGATCACATCGGCGAGATGGCGGATATCATTAAGGCCTTTCCCATTGATCGTTTTGTGATGTCGTATATGCCGGAGGGTAAAGAACCCACCACCAACGTGTATTTGTCGATGCTGGAGGCACTGGATGAACGCAACGTGCCCATTGATGAGGCTGTTCCGGGCGCTACCTATACTTTGGGGACGGCGCAGTTACAGGTTTTGGCTCCGCTAAGCGAACATTCTGATGCCAATGCCATGTCGGTGGTCACGCGTCTGACCTTTGGCGACCGTGCTTTTCTGTTTACCGGTGACGCTGAGGAAGAGGTGGAGCGTGAGATCCTTACTCGTGGCTTTGAAGTGAAGGCAGATGTGCTCAAGGCCGGACATCACGGCAGTAAAACCTCCAGTTCCGAGCCTTTCCTACGCAAAATTGCTCCGACCTATGCGGTCATTACGTGTGGCGAAGGAAACAGCTATCAACATCCCCACGAGGAAGTGTTGGAACGGTTGGAAGATATAGGTGCGACCTATTATCGTGCCGATCTGTGCGGCGATATCGTATTTACCGTGAAAGACGATGGATCCTTGACCGTGGAAACACAAAAGGGAGATTGACACTATGCAAGGAGAGAAGATATGGAGCCTCGACCGTACGGAAGGGGATCGTGCTGTATTGATTGCGGATGACGGCGAAAGCTGTGTGGTCGCGTTGTGCGATTTGCCGGCGGGTGCGTGTGAGGGGAAAGTGTATCGCAAGACGGGGGTAGCCTACGAAGAGGACCCCATTGCTGAACAAGCCCGACGTGAGCGGATACAAGCTCTGCAAAACCGTCTTCGTCGCCGCGAAAATTGAATGATTTGTTATGAAAGAGCCGTTGTGTCTACAGCGGCTCTTTTTTGCGCGCAATTTATAGTATAATACTTAACGATTACTTGACTTTGGAAAGATTTACTGGTATAATATACGATGACTAAAAATAGGTAAGTTTTTGCTTTTTTGCGTTAAGGAGTGAACCGAATGATTCGTAGTATGACCGGCTATGGCCGCGGTCAAGAGGTTGTAGATGGCCTGTCCATTGTGGTAGAGATCAAATCTGTAAACCATCGTTACTTTGAATATGCGTCTCGTCTTCCCAGAGGGTATGCCTTTTTGGATGATAAGCTGAAGGGGCTGCTTCAGCAGCGCATCAGCCGCGGCAAGGTGGACGTATACGTGCAGATTCAAGCATTAGAGACTGCCGGCAGCGAGGTGGTGGTTGACCACGGCCTCGCAGAGAGCTATTTGACGGCTCTGCGCGATCTGACCCAGCGCTACGGCCTGCGCGACGATGTGTCCGCCACGGCGCTGTCCCGTTATCCCGACGTGTTGACCGTGCGGCAGGCACAGGTGGATGAGGACGCTGTGTGGGAGGCTGTCAGCCAGGTGGCTGAGTCCGCACTGACTCGCTTTGTGGCCATGCGTGAGCTGGAGGGTTCCCGTATGCGGGAGGATGTCCTCACCCGTGCCGCTACCATCCGTGAGGCGGTGGCAGTGGTGGAGGCTCAGTCTCCCGAGACGGTGCACGCTCATATGGAGAAGGTGGAGGCTCGCATCCGCGACCTGCTGAACGGTGTGCCGGTGGACGAGGCCCGTTTGCTCAATGAGGCTGCTGTGTTTGCTGATAAGGTGGCGGTAGCGGAGGAGACGGTTCGTCTCTGCAGCCATCTCGATCAGCTGGAACAGCTGATCGACAGCGATGAGGCGATTGGCCGTAAATTGGATTTCCTGGTTCAGGAGATCAATCGCGAGACGAACACCATCGGTTCTAAGTGCAGCGACCTGTCCTTGACCCGCATCGTGGTGGATATCAAGGCGGAGATCGAGAAGATCCGCGAGCAGATTCAGAATATCGAATAATTCCCATAGGGGAGGAATGAGAATGAAACTCATTAACATAGGTTTTGGCAACATGGTATCGGCGGCACGTCTGGTGGCGATCGTGAGTCCCGAATCCGCTCCCATCAAACGCATCATTCAGGACGCAAAGGAGCGAGGTACCCTCATCGACGCCACCTACGGTCGTCGCACTCGAGCGGTACTGGTGATGGACAGCGAGCATGTGATTTTGTCCTCGGTGCAGCCGGAGACAGTGGCCAACCGTATGGGAGACAGTCAGGAGGATGAAGCCGATGAGTCAGAATAAAAAGGGTCTGTTGGTTATCTTTTCCGGTCCTTCCGGTTCGGGCAAGGGCACCATTATGAAATCTTTGTTGGCTAGCCGTGACGACACGGTTTTATCGGTGTCCATGACCACCCGTGCTCCCCGTCCCGGTGAGATCGATGGCTACCACTATCATTTTGTTACCCGTGAGGAATTCCAAAAGACCATTGAGGAAGACGGCTTTCTGGAATATGCCGAGTACAACGGCAATTTCTACGGCACTCCCGAGGCGCCCATCCGCCGCCTGCTCAATGAGGGCAAGAACGTGATGCTGGAGATCGAGGTGCAGGGTGCCGAAAAGGTGATGGACCATCGTTCCGACGTGGTGTCCATCTTTATCACCACTCCCTCTTTCGAGGAGCTGGAGCGCCGTCTGCGTGGACGGGGCACCGAACCCGAAGAGGTCATTCAGGGGCGGATGAAGACCTCTCAGTATGAGCTGAGCAGAGCGTTCCGCTACCAGTACATTGTGCTTAACGATGAGGTGGAGAAGGCAGTAGATCGCATTAACACTATCATCGATGCAGAATACATGCGGTATTCCCGTATGGAAAATACTATTTTGGAGGTACTGAAAGATGTTAGCACCCAATGATATCGAAGAGTTGCAGGGCAAGAACAGCCGTTACGCTGTGGTTGTCGGCGTGGCCAAGCGTGCCCGTCAGATTGCCGAGGAGGCAGAGGAGAATAAGGAGATCCTGGTAGAGAAGACCGTGAGTTTGGCTATCAAGGATTTCAAAGCAGGGGAATGTACCCTGTTCGTATCTAACAACGAGGAGTAAGTAACGACAAGGAGGGAAAGCGATGTCTGCAACCACAGTGGTACATATTGCGGTCGAGCAGGCTACCTTTTCCTTCGATAAGTTGTATTCTTACTTGTGGCCTGAAACGCTGGGTGAGCCGCAGGTGGGTGTACGTGTGCTGGTGCCTTTTGGCGGCGGCAATCGCACCCGCCAGGGCTTGGTCATGGATTATGTAGCGCAGGAGCAAACCGCAGGGCTGAAATCGGTGTCATCCGTGATGGATACACAGCCGCTCCTCAGCCCTGAGATGGTGGCGCTGGCCCGCTTTATGCAGGAGCGTACCTTCTGCACGCTGTTTGATGCTGTCCGTGCGATGCTTCCGACAGGTCTGTATCTGCAGGTCAAGCCCGTTTTGCGTCCCGCTGTGGACGTGTCTCCCGATGTGCTGGACACTTTGACTCCCAATGAGCGTCAGATGTTGGCCTTTGTGTCCAAATGCCCCGGCGGCGCGGATCAGGAGACCTTGCTTCGCCGATTGGGTATGGAGGAGGACGCACCTGCCCTACGCCATTTGTTGGAGTTGGGCGTGTTGGTGCGTGGCGCGGAGGGCTTTCGCCATACCGGTGACGCTACGGTGCGCACGGTACGCTTGCTTTTGCGCGATCCCGATGCGGATATGCCTAAGCTGACCGAAAAACAGCGGTCGGTGCTCAGCTTGTTGGAGGATGTCGGTGCAGCCTCGGTGAAAGAGGTGTGCTACTTCTCCGGCGTGACCCCGGCCGTGGTCAACGCCTTGGCGCAAAAAGGCTTGGTGCAGATTTACGATGCAGAGGTGCTTCGTACGCCTTACGATACCTCCGAGCCGACGCCACCCATTATTTCGCGTACTCTCAACGACGAACAGCAGCAGGCTTATGACCGTCTGTTGGCGTTGTATATGGCACGTAAGCCTGCCGCCGCACTGCTGTACGGTGTCACCGGCAGCGGTAAGACGGCGGTGTACATGAATCTCATCGATCAGGTGCTGGAGGATGGCCGTCAGGTCATTGTCTTGGTGCCTGAGATTTCCCTGACCCCTCAGATGATGGGCTTGTTTCTGCAGAAATACGGTCGCCGTGTGGCGGTACTGCACAGCAGCTTAGCCATCGGTGAACGTATGGATGAGTGGAAACGCATCAAGAGGGGAGAGGCTCGCATTGTGGTGGGTACCCGTTCGGCGGTGTTTGCTCCCTGCGATGAATTGGGCCTGATCGTGATGGACGAGGAGCAGGAGCATACCTATAAGTCCGAGTCCACTCCTCGCTATCACGCTCGTGATGTGGCTCGCTTTCGCTGTGCCCATCACAACGCATTATTGCTTATGACCTCCGCCACCCCGTCGGTGGAGAGTTATGATGCGGCCAGATCCGGCCGCTATACTCTGCTGGAGCTGACCCATCGCTACGGCGACGTGCAGTTGCCGCAGGTAGAGGTGGTGGATCTGCGCGCCGAGGAAATAGGGGAGTCCGTATTAGGACCTACCCTGCTTCAGCGGATGCGCACCTGCCTCGAAAAGGAACAGCAGGTGATTTTGCTGCTGAACCGCCGTGGGTTTCACACCCACGTGTCTTGCCGCAGCTGCGGGCAGGTGATTACCTGTCCCTCCTGTAGCATTTCGCTGACCTATCATCGCGCCAACAACCGGCTGATGTGCCACTATTGCGGTCACAGCCAGCCTGCCCCTAAAAAGTGTCCCACCTGCGAGTCGGATAAGATTCGCTTTTGTGGGTTGGGCACACAGCTGGTGGAGGATGAGCTGGCGCAGTTGTTCCCCGATGTGCCGGTGTTGCGAATGGATACGGACACCACCATGTCCCGCTCCTCGTATGAAGAGAAATTCCGCGACTTTGCCGAGGGCAAATACCGCATCATAATCGGCACCCAGATGGTGGCAAAGGGTTTGGATTTCCCCAATGTGGGGTTGGTGGGCGTGCTGTCGGCGGACCAGTCGTTGTATAGCGACGATTACCGCAGCTATGAAACCACCTTTGCACTGTTGACGCAGGTGATCGGCCGTGCCGGTCGCCGTAGCGAGCAGGGATTGGCGGTGGTGCAGACTTACACTCCCGATAATCCCGTCATCGAATTGGCGGCAGAGCAGGATTATGCCGGTTTCTTTGGATTGGAGATTGCTTCCCGGAAAATGATGCATTATCCGCCCTACGCTGATCTGTTCTTGTTCGGTTTTACTGGTTTGCAGGAGCAGCGGGTGCGCCAAGCGTCTCGACGAATGCTGGAGTTGTTACGGGCCGCCGCTATGGGCGCACACTCCGACCTGCCGATGATTGCGCTGGATCCCACACCTGCCGCGGTGGTTAAGGTAGCGGGAAAATATCGTTATAAAATGCTGGTCAAGGCACGCAATACCAAACCCATGCGTGATTTGGTGCGTGAATTGATGCATACACTAAATAGCGACCCTGCAGCACGAGGTGTGACCGTTTACGTAGATATTAATCCGGCATCCATGCTGTGATGCCGTTTGGAAAGGAGTCTGGATTATGGCAATTCGGACCATATTAACAGAAGAAGAGGATGTTTTGCATAAAGTATGCAAGCCCGTGGAAAAATTCGATGAGAGGCTATGGCTTTTACTGGATGATATGCGTGACACGCTGATTAAATCCGGTGGTGTAGGCTTAGCCGCTCCGCAGGTGGGTGTCCAGCGCCGTGTGTTCATTATGGATACCGGCGACGGGCTCAAAGAATGCATCAACCCAAAGATCTTGGAGCGTCGGGGTGAGCAAGAGTGTGTGGAGGGCTGCTTGTCCAGTCCCGGCCAGTACGGCCTCATCCGCCGCCCCGCGGTGGTAAAATTACAGGCGCAGAATCGCGACGGTAAGTATTTCATCGTCACCTTAGAGGGCTTGGCGGCTGAATGTGCCGACCACGAGAATGACCATATGGACGGTATCTTGTTCAAGACAAAGGTGGAGCGTATGTTGGCTCCCGACGAGATTGCCAACTGATTTTGTGTGAAAGGTGGGTACGGAATGAAATTGATTTTTATGGGTACGCCGGATTTCGCCGTGCCCAGCTTGGAACGGCTGATTGCCGACGGGCACGAGGTGTCTTTGGTGGTCACTCAGCCCGACAAGCCGGTGGGGCGCAAGCAAATTCTCACGCCTCCCGCTGTCAAGGTGTGCGCCTTGGCACACGATATTGAAGTGTTTCAGCCTAATTCCATGCGTACAGAGGAATCCCATGCCCGTTTGGCGCGGGAGCAGGCGGATGCCATTGTCGTGGTAGCCTACGGTAAGATCCTCCCGAAGTCCATCCTGGACTTGACCCCCGGTGGATGCATCAACGTCCACGGCTCGTTATTGCCGCGCTATCGTGGTGCCGCACCTGTGCAGTGGGCGGTGCTCAACGGCGATGCTGAAGCGGGCGTGACCACCATGCTGTTGGATGAGGGCGTGGATACCGGTGATATGCTGCTGACTTTTCGTCGACCGCTGGACGACACCATCACCGGTGGCGAATTGTTTGATCTGCTGGCGCAGGACGGCGCCGATCTTCTTAGCCGCACACTTAATGAGTTAGCGGCAGGAACGTTGACACCCACACCGCAACCCACCGAGGGCGCTTGTTACGCCTCCATGCTGGATAAGAGTATGTGCCCGTTGGATTGGCATAAGCCTGCACGTGTGTTACACAATCAAGTGCGTGGTATGAATCCGTGGCCTGTGGCTACCTGCCGTGTAGACGGCAAAGTGATGAAGGTGTTTGTCAGCCATATTGGTGAGGCCACCGACGCCGCTCCCGGTACGGTGGTAAGCGATCAGCCCTTAGCGGTTGCCTGCGGAGACGGACACGCGCTGATTTTAGATGAGATTCAGGCGGAAGGCTCCCGACGAATGGCGGCGGCGGATTATTTGCGTGGTCATCCTATAGCCGTTGGAACGAACCTGAATGATTAACGAAAGGATGCTTGGAATTGCCTTTTTTCTTTGTTGACTATTGGTATCTGGTGCTGGTGGTGCCTGCTTTGCTGGTGTCTGTGTGGGCACAGTTTAAGGTTAAGTCCACTTTCAGCAAATACAGCAGCAAACGTGTGGCCAGCGGTATGACTGGTGCCGATGCCAGCCGCTATATCCAGCGTGCCAACGGTATTCATACCGGATTGGAGGCTGTGGCCGGTAGCTTGAGCGACCATTACGATCCCCGTAACAACACCATCCGTCTGTCCTCGCCTGTATACGGTCAGGCGACGGTGGCGGCAGTGGGCGTGGCCGCCCATGAGACGGGGCACGCACTGCAGCACGCCGAGGGCTATGCTCCGGTTAAGTTGCGTACCGCCTTGGTGCCGATCACCAATTTTTCTTCCGGTATTTCCCCGATTTTGATTATTCTCGGCATTTTGATGGCAATGGACCCATTGGCCTATGCCGGTATTGCGCTGTTTAGTGTGGCTACCTTTTTCCAGCTGGTTACCCTGCCTGTGGAGTTTAATGCTTCCCGAAGAGCGGTAGTGGCCCTGGAGCAGAGCGGTCAGTTTACCGAGGATGAGCTGCAGGGCGTCAAAAAAGTGTTGACTGCGGCGGCGCTGACGTATGTGGCGGCTTTGTTTGTGTCTTTGATGAGCCTTCTGCGTTTGATTCTGATTGTGGGCGGCAATCGTGGCCGCCGCGACTGATGAATGCACGTAATGCCGCAGTTGCGGCACTGCTGAAGATACAGGAACAGGGCGGCTATTCCAATATCGTCCTGGATGAGATGTTGGAGCACGCCGCTATGGCGGATGCCGATCGCGCGTTTGCCTCCCGCCTTCTGTACGGTGTGACCGAGCGGCGGCTGACCTTAGACTACCTGCTGAACAGCACTTCTACCACACCGGTCAAGCAGATGGACGCCGCCGTGCGTGAGATATTGCGCGTGGGCACCTATCAGCTGGTGTACATGGATAAAGTCCCGCCATTTGCCGCTATTAACGAAGCGGTGGGACAGACCCGTACCTTCGGATGCGGTCGTCTATCCGGTTTTGTCAACGGCGTGTTGCGTCAAATTCAGCGCGGATACGGGAAGTTGCTTTCCGACCTGCTCAATACCGACAAAGGCTTAGAGATCCGCTATTCCATACCTCGTGCTTGGATTCGCGCTTGGCGTAACACCTATGGCGAAGAGTTGTTGCAAGGTGTGCTGGATAGCATTAACGATGCTCCGCCTGCTTATATCCGAGTGAACACCTGTGCGACAACCACCGAGGATTTCTGTCATCGTCTGGATGAGGCAGGGATTGCTTATACTTCGGTGCCTGATTTGCCCAATGCCCTGTGCGTGGCTTCCGGTGCCGTGCTACATACGTTGCCCTCCGAAGTGGCAACGCACTATTATTTCCAAGACTTGGCTTCCCAGTGGTGCTGTCTGGCGTTGGGTGCTCAGCCCGGAGAGCGGATAGCCGATGTGTGTGCCGCTCCCGGCGGTAAGACGATGACGGTGGCGCAGTATATGCAAAATACCGGCACCGTGATCGCCGGTGACCTGCACGATCACAAATGTCGTGCGATGACAGACCGCGTTAAAAACTACGGATTTACATGTATCTCCGTTCGTCAGAGAGATGCTTCTCAGCCGCCTGCGGCGGATGAGATAGGCGCTTACGACCGCGTGGTGTGTGACGTACCCTGTTCCGGTCTGGGTGTGATTCGCCGCAAGCCGGAGATTCGCTATAAATCTCCCGAGGATTTCGCCGATCTGCCCGCTTTGCAGCTGGAAATCCTGCAGCAGGCGGCAGAATTAGTGAAAACAGGCGGCGTGTTGCAGTATTCTACCTGCACTCTGCGACCTGAGGAGAACGAGGCGGTTGCCGTCGCTTTTCTGGAGCGAAATCCTAATTTTGAGCCGCGGCTGTTGCCGCTGGCGACTTGCTTTGAGCAGAGTGGGTTGCCGGTTTCTCACCAAATTACGTTGTTTCCCCACATCCACGGTTCGGATGGTTTTTATATCGTCGGTTTTACGAAGAAGACCTAAAAAAGAGGTGACTGTTTGGCTACCATTGATTTGCGTTCTCTCCCTCAGGAGGAGTTGACGGCACAACTACAATCCAATGGGTATCCCGCGTTTCGCGCCAAACAGATTCGCGAGTGGCTGGATCGGGGAGTAACCGACTTTGACAAGATGACGAATCTGCCTAAGGACCTGCGGCAGAAATTGGCCGAGATTTACACCGTCCCCGGTGTCACCATCTTGCGCAAGCTCGTATCTGCCATCGACGGAACGGTCAAGTATCTGTTCCAACTGGATGACGGCGAGACGGTCGAGTCTGTGCTGATGCAGTATAAGCACGGCTGGAGCCAATGTTTGTCCACGCAAGTGGGTTGCAAAATGGGCTGCACTTTTTGTGCCACGGGAATGGGCGGATTTATCCGCAATCTGTCTGCGGCAGAGATGATCGGACAGATCGAGGCCGCCCAGCAGGACACCGGCATACGTGTCTCCTCCATTGTTTTGATGGGTATGGGTGAGCCGCTGGATAACTACGAGCAAGTGGTACGCTTTTTGCGTATGCTGGGGGAGGAAGGCGGCGTCCACATCGGTATGCGCCACATCTCACTTTCCACTTGTGGCGTGGTTCCCGGTATCTATCGCTTGATGGAGGAGCAGATACCGCTTACTTTGTCTATTTCCCTGCACGCACCCAACGATGAGATTCGTTCGCGATCGATGCCGATCAATCGACGCTGGCCGATGAAAGAGTTGTTGTGTGCCTGCCGTGACTATATCGATGCTACCGGTCGTCGTATTTCTTTTGAGTATGCGATGATTGACGGTGTCAACGATTCCGATGCCCATGCCGCCGAGTTGGCGGATCGTCTGCACGGTATGCTGTGCCATGTCAACCTGATTCCCGTTAATGCGGTGGAGGGTAAGGCACAGCGGCGTAGTTCCCGTGAGCGCATTCAGTCTTTCATGAATGTCTTGGAGAAAAAGGGCATCAACGCGACCGTACGACGTACGTTAGGTGCGGATATCAATGCATCCTGCGGACAGCTGCGACGGCAGCAGAATCAGCAGGAGCATACGGAGAATTCCCGTCCCCTTGAGGACAGAAAGGAGGCATTGCCATGAATGTATACGGACAAACACACATTGGCTTGGTACGTGAGAACAACCAAGATGCGCTGGAATACGGTACGCTGAACGATACGGCACAGTACGCAGTGGTGTGTGATGGTATGGGCGGTGCCAACGGCGGTAATATTGCCAGCAAGATTGCGGTGGAGGTGATTGGATCCCGAATCCGTGACGGATACCGCGACAATCCAAATCCCGGTTCGCCCGAGCACATGCTGACCAGTGCGATGGCGACCGCCAATATAGGTGTCTTTGATCGCGCCCAAAAGGAGCCCGAGCTGAGCGGTATGGGTACCACGGTGGTGGCCGTTATTACCTGTGGGCATACGGCATACATATCCCACGTGGGTGACAGTCGCCTATACTTATATCGGGATGGCAATCTTTCTCAGGTCACACGGGATCATTCGGTGGTACAGGAGCTTATCGAGAGCGGCCAAATCACCGAAGAAGAGGCGCGTTCTCATCCGCGAAAGAATTACATCACCCGCGCCATCGGTGTTGTCGATGAAGAGTATGGCGAATACGATGAGCTGGAGTTGGCGGCAGGTGATCGCCTCCTGTTGTGCACCGATGGCTTGACCAATGAGGTGGCGCATGCGGACATAGGTCATCTGTTGGCTCTGCCCGCGGATGAGGCGGCACAGTCGCTGATTCGTTCCGCATTGGATCATGGCGGTAAAGACAACATCACGGTTGCTTTGATGGATATTGACTGACCTTGCGGTTTTTGATACTATGCAGAAAGATGAGGATTTACGATTATGGATAAATATTTAGGAAAACGGCTGGATGGTCGTTACGAAATGCGTGAGCTCATCGGTGTCGGCGGTATGGCATATGTTTACAAGGCCTACGATGCTGTGGATGACCGCATTGTCGCAGTTAAGATTCTTAAGGATGAATTTTTGAACAACGAAGAGTTTGTGCGTCGTTTCCGCAATGAGTCTAAGGCGATCGCCATCCTCAATCACCCCAATATCGTTAAGGTGCTGGATGTGGGATTTGGCGAGCGCTTGCAGTACATCGTGATGGAATATATTGACGGTATCACTCTGAAGGAGTATTTGGATCAGCGCAAGGACATTCGATGGAAGGAAGCGGTGCATTTCACCGTCCAGATCCTGCGCGCCCTCCAACATGCTCATGATAAGGGTATCGTTCACCGCGATATTAAGCCTCAGAACATTATGCTCTTGTCCGATGGCACCATCAAGGTAACGGACTTTGGCATCGCCCGTTTGACCCGTAACGAGATGAAGGCCACGGTCGAAGGCAATAAGGCCATCGGTTCGGTACATTACATCAGCCCTGAGCAGGCCCGCGGCGAGATTACGGACGAGAAAACGGACCTGTATTCTGTCGGCATTATGCTGTATGAGACCTTGACCGGGCGCTTGCCCTTTGAGGCTGACAATGCCGTGTCGGTTGCCATTATGCAGATGCAGTCTGAGGCTACCGCTCCCCATCTCATCAATGAAGAGATCCCCGAGGGCTTGGAGCAGATCACTCTTAAAGCGATGCAAAAAGATACCGCTAAGCGGTATCAATCCGCCGCAGAGATGCTCAACGATTTTGACGAGTTCAAGCGCAATCCTTCCATTCGATTTGAGTATACCTATATGGTGGATGAGACCCCCACTCGCTATGTGGACGCCATTACCCGTGTCCGTGGGGAGAACCCTGAGCCGAAGGCTAAAAAAGAAGAGCCTGCCACGCGCAAAAAGAGCAACAAGAAGAACATTTCTTTGGTTGTGATATTGCTGGTGGTTACGCTGCTGGCTGTGGGCGGAATGGTTTGGTTTGTTTTCTGGCTGATCAATGGTGGCCTGAATAAGGATGCCGAGGAGATCAAGGTCGAAAAATTTATCGGCATGAGCTACATTGAGCAGATCAAAAACAATCCGGCATATAACGGCAAATACAAATTCGACGTGGTGGAAGAGGACGCCAACGACCCTTCCCGCGACGTTGGTGAAGTGTTCAAGCAGAGCCCGGCTTTCGGTAGCACCGTGAAGAAGGGTGCCACCATCACGCTGTATGTCAATAACGACACTCCCGATGATGTGACACTGGATCTCAAGACGGAAATTGTGGGTAAGCATAGAGATGAAGTTCGCAAACTGTTGCAGGATGCCGGATTGCGCGTGCAGGAGAAGTTGGCCAGCCATGATACCATCGCCAAAGACCATGTGATCGAAATGGATATTGAATTGGGCAAAGCCTATCCCTACGGCAAGTTGGTTACCGTTACCGTCAGTAGCGGTGTGTCCCAGCTGGAGCCTATTGAGTTCCCGCCCATTATCGGTTCCAGCAAGGACTTGGCCAAGGAGATTTTGACCAATCGTGGCTTCAAAGGTCAGATTGAGTTCCGTCCCAAGAATTACGCCGGAGACACTCTGGTGGAAAAAGATAAGGTAATGGCAGTG
The DNA here is from genome assembly GCA_017520705.1 of Clostridia bacterium. Lineage (GTDB taxonomy): Bacteria > Bacillota > Clostridia > Oscillospirales > Acutalibacteraceae > UBA5905. Next base: position 42,828 of record JAFXFF010000034.1, read on the forward strand.
GCAATCGGCGGCCAGGAGTTAACCGAGTTACCGGAAATTATCAGCCCCGATGCTTCTCTCACGCTGATCGTCAGCACTGGTCTTAAGGATGCCGACTTCGAATTGGAGTGGCCTCAGGTTGTCAATGCCACGATGATGATCGATGTCCGCGTTAAGATCAACGGTAAAGTGGATGCCGCATTGTCGCAGAAGTTTGTGGGCATCACCGTGCAGGATACCATTGATAAATTTGCTTTTACCGTTACGACTCATCCCACCGAAGCCTCTTATCTGTTTGTGGTCGAGATCAAAAAGCACGGTGCTTCCGATGATAACTATCACGTGTACACCAAATTGCGTATCGATCCCATCACTGGTATGGTCATGGAAGACACGCCTTATCAGCACATTCCCGGTATCACTCCTGAGCCCACGCCTATGGTGACCATCCCCTATGATTTCCATGTGGAAGGCAGTGCCACGGATACGGTGAGAACTACTTTGGAGAATATGGGCTTTGCGGTTGTTGAGCAGTCTGAGATTAATGAGGATTGGACAGAGGGTGCCGTGGTTCGCATCGAATGCAATGGCTCTACGGTGTATCCCGGCCAGGCATTGGAGCAGGGTGCCACCATCGTTATGGTGGTCAGCAGCGGCCCCGCTCAGGGGGGAACCGACCTACCCGATGTACCTGACAATCCTGAAATTCCCGTGATGTAAACGAGGATGTTTATGAAGATTGTACAAGGAATTGTTCTTCGCTCTATCGGCGGCTTCTACTATGTAGAGGCCGCCGATACGGTCTATACCTGCCGCGCCAGAGGCATTTTTCGTCGTCAGGGTATTACACCCGTAGCGGGGGATCGGGTGACCATCTCCGTCGAAGAGGATGGTACCGGTATGCTGGAAGAGGTGTTGGAGCGAAAAAACGTGCTGGTGCGTCCGCCTGTTGCCAATTTGGACGTATTGGTGCTGGTTGCCTCTGTGTGCCACCCTCGTACGAATACGTTGGTGCTGGACAAGATGATCGCCGTCGCGGAGAAAAAAGGGATTTGCCCTATTATCGTGATCAATAAAAGCGACTTGGGAGACCCTGCAGAATTAGAGACGATCTACCGTTCCACGGGTTTGGAATGCTTTACCGTGTCGGCTACCGATCCGCGTAGCTTAGAGCCCCTGCGCCGGCGTTTGGCCGGACAGGTGTGCGTTTTTGCCGGCAATTCCGGTGTGGGTAAAAGCAGTATCCTCAATGGGATTGACCCGTCGTTGGATCTTTCCACCGGTGAGATCAGCGAAAAGTTGGGACGTGGTCGTCACACTACCCGTACCGCTACCTTGTATCATTTAGCAGACGGTTACGTAGTGGATACCCCCGGCTTTTCCTCTTTGGATATGGAGCAGGTAGAGTTGATCGACAAGGAAGAATTAGCGGATTGCTTCCGCGAATTTGAGTCTTATGTGGGCAAATGCCGTTTTATCGGTTGTGCGCACTATCGGGAGCCCGATTGTGCCGTCCGTCAGGCTGTGGACAACGGAGAGATCGCAGAAAGCCGCTATACCAGTTATGTCACGATGTACGAGGCCGTAAAGGATAAAAAGGAGTGGGAAAAATGACCAACCGTTGTGTGATTTTGTCCGCCGGTCCTTTTCGGGATCCGATGATTTTAGCGGGCTATCTACTCCCGAATGATGATATTATCGCGGCCGATGGCGGATGGCAATTGGCAAGACAGATGGGTGTAAAACCGTCTATGCTGGTGGCGGATTTTGACTCACTGGGTGTTCCCGCTATTGAGGATAACGTTGCAATCGTCACTCTTCCGATGGAAAAAGATGTTACCGATACCGCAGAGGCCTTGCGATTGGGATACGACGGCGGGTATCGTTCTTTTCTGCTGTTGGGGTGTACCGGAGGTCGCCTCGATCATCTGCAGGCCGCCTTGGCTGTGGCGGCGGATTATGCCCGTCGCGGCTGTGAGATCACGATAGCGGATGAGCAAAATGAGATCCATCTGTTGACCCCGGGTAGTTATGTCTATCCCGCGTGCCCGAATGAAAAGATCTCTTTGTTTGCGTTTGGTGGCGAGGTGACGGGATTGTTTGTGGAGGGGCTCAAGTATTCCGTGACAAATTACACCCTTTCTCCTTATGATCCGTTGTGTGTCAGCAACGAATGGGTAGGGGAGGATGCTTGTCTTTCCTTTAAGACAGGACTGTTGATGCTCTATTTTTCAAAAGATTGACACCTGTTTTCTCCCATTGCATACCTTGGTATTAGGCACAACGAGGATGCATAGGGAGGATGACACCATGAGAAGGTATCGCCGCGGTCGCAATGGATTACAGGTTTGTTTGGTATCGTTTGGTATCGGATTGTTGGCCTGTTTTCTATTTCCAACCAGATTAGTGATTGCCGTTTTGGGTATTGCCCTCGTCCTGTGCGGCCTCTGTGACCGATGATGAGGAGGGCAAATGGTATGCGTGTGGTGGTTGTGAAGAGTCCCAAGGTGTTCAGCGGTATTTTACGTCGGCTGTTTGGTATTCGTAAGGAGCCGAAAGAAGAATAAGAAAAAGCCGTGTTGCATACAGCAACACGGCTTTTTGACTTACGGGAGATAGTTTTCCAGGGCTGTGAAAAAGGCCGTTTCCGAAGGAAAGGCGCCAACGTGAATGTCCATTATCACACCATTGGAATCAATGAAAACAGTGGTGGGGTAGGATGAGACGTCGAAGCCTAAAAACAAGTTGCAGGTGTCTTGCAGCATGGGAAAAGAGATGGCAGTATTTGCTTGGGTATTCAGTTGATTGCGTAGCGCCACCATGGCATTGGCAGGGTCGATAGGGTCAATAGCTAATAGGGCTATATCCTCGCCGTATTTTTTCACCGCCGCCTCAAAGAAAGGAAACTCCATTTTGCAAGGCTCGCAGGTGGTGTACCAAAAATCCAAAACGATCAGTTTCTTTTCCTTTAGTAGATTGGATAAGCGATATGTGTTTCCTTCTGTATCGGTCAAAGAAAAATCGGTCATTCTTTTGCCCACGTCATATTGAGCTTGGCTGTGATCCAGTTCATTTTGTACCGGAGCCTTGCGGATGGTGATGTTTACGGTGTTCGTGGAAAAAAGATATTTCTCCTCAGCTTCGTATCCCTGAAGATTGCTGAGTGTTACGCGGTAAGAAGATTGCTTTGGCACAGTAATGAGTGCCACACCGTTTTTGTCGGTGTAGGCAGAACCGATTTGGACGTCAGGGCTACTCCATACCGATACACCAATACCGCTGACGGGTTGTTGCTTTGCGCTGTCTCGTATAGTGGCTTTGAAGACGACGGTGTTAGCCGGCGCTGTGGTAACGGTTGCAGATGCGCCGCTTGAAGAGGTCGTAGTAAAGCCGGTGGTGTGTGTGGATGTCGTAGTGGTGGTGCCGATTGCAGAGGTGTTGGCTATGGTGGATGCAGAAGTGCCGGCAGTGGTGGAGCTATGACCGACTGTGGCGCTTGCGCTTTCCAAGGTAGTGGTATGGACAGCACTGCTTTCGGTATGAGTAGTTGTGGCGGAAACAGTGGTGTCGGTGGTCGTAGATGCGTTTGTGGTTGTGGAGTCCGCTTTTTTGGGGGTATCATCGCTCTTACCGCAACTGCAGAGTAATAACATCAATGCCAAACACAGGCACAGGCACAGGATACGCGTTTTCATGGGATCGTCCTCTCGTGTGAGACTGGATAGATAAAGCCGCTCCACCGTGGAATGCGGCGGAGCGGCGTTAAAAGTGGCAATTAGGCAGCCGCCTTCAAGACGAGGGTCATCTCATAGGAACCCTCTTCGAAATAGTATTCCTCGGTGGGTTTCTCATAGCCTTCGGGGACGCTGATAAAGCTGACCTTGTAATTGTTGACGAATGTCTGGTAGGAAGCCACGCCCTCGGCATTGGTCATACAGGGAACGCAAGACTCCAAGCAGAACTGCACAAACGCGCCAGAGATGGGGTTGCCGGCCTCGTCCGTGACGGTGACGGTGTATAGAGCCACGTTCGCTTTGGAAGCGGTGGTGGTGGTTTCAGCCTGAGTGGTAGTCGTGGTGGTGGCTGTCGTGTCGTTGCCGGCGGCCTGGGTGGTTTTGGAGGTGTCATTGTCGGCGGGGGTATCATCGCCGCAGGCACACAAACAAACCGTCAGACACAGAGCCAACGCAATCAACAAAAGAGATTTGATTTTCATAAGAATGGTCCTCCTAAAAGTATAAATTGAGCACGGTTCAGTATAACATTTCTTTTTCCATTTTGCAAGTGTTTCTAATAAAAAATACAGGAGCAGGAAATATCCTGCTCCTGTATAAGACTATTAGTAACGCTTCTTGCAGAAGGTGAGAGCGCCGGCAGAAGACACCAGCAGCGCCATCACGGCACCGAAGGAAGTAACGTCACCGGTGGCGGGGCTTTCCGGTTTGTTATCATCGTCGGTAGGAACGTCCGGATTGCCCGGCTGACCCGGCTCATTGGGCTCATTGGGCTCGTTAGGTTCGTTGGGGTCACTGGGGTCACTGGGGTCGTTAGGCTCACCGGGAGTAACAGGCTCGCTGCTACCGTTAGGGACATAATAAGAAGTTACCAGCCATGCGGACTTCTCGTTGTACTCGCCGTTGATGATCGCATCGAAGGGGGAGTGGATGGGATTATACCAGCCCTGATCCTTGCCATACATCTGCAGATAGTTGGCAATGTCCTCGGTGAGGTAGTAGAAGCCCTCGCTATCCAACGCGTCGGCATACAAACGCATGGCATCCAGGAAATCGTAACCGTAAGTGTTGCCATCCTCACCCACATAGGTGCCACGCATACGGTCGGCTGCAAAGCCGCCGGAGGAGGGGTAATAACACTCGCGCAGATCGGCAAAGGCAACGCCGGTCATATCCACGTACATAACAGGGCCGTCGGCAGAGCCATAGTGATAGAAGCCGTCAGCACCCAGCACCACGGTCTGAGCCACCTTGATATCCACGGCGGTCAACTCGCCCTCGGGCAGTTTGAAAGTGTTGGGCTGAGGGAAATGCTTGTTGGTGTATTTCTCGTATTCAATGGCTGCGGGGGGAACATAATCGGAAATTTTGGTGATGGTAATGTTGGCGGCGCTTACACCACTTAAGCCAACCAGTAAGGACTGACCGACAGCTATACAAGTAATCTCCATTTTACCGTCCACCGCCTCTTTGTTGAGGCCGGTTACGAAGAAGATGGAGCCGTTCCAGTGGGAAAGCACAGCGGCATCCTGATCCACAGAGACTTCATAAACGGCAGTCTCTTCAGGCTCGAATGCAAACAGGGTGGTGTCAGCCATCGACGTGGTGACAGCATTTTCACCTACATAGAGGTAGGTCTCGGAGATCTCATAAGGAGATACGTCGTAGAAGTTAACAAAGAAGGTAGCCTGCTTGGTCGAGTTGTTGGTAATGGCCAGCAGATAGGTACCGTTGGCGTCGGGAGAGGCGACCAGATTGCAATAGCCATTCTCGTCGCTGGCCTCGGTGGTTTCACCATAGGTGAGAACGTAGCCGGCGGCTTTGTCGGTGGTGGAGTTGATACTAATCTGTCGCTTGGCCGCACCACTGGTATCGGTAAAGCTGGCATAGTGTGTCTCGCCGGCGGGGACTTTGATCATATTGAAATTGAGATTGGAGAAGATCACGGGGTCTTCAGGGGTGCCTGCCGCCGCGCTGACGGCCAGAGTCATAGCCGAGCAAAGCAACAGGGCGATGCACAGAATGCTGAGCAGTTTTTTCATAGTGTTTAGTCCTCCTTGAAATAATTGTATTTTGCTTCCCTTAGTTTACCACTTTAGTGTGCAAAAGGCAAGTGATTTTTTGCATATATTTATGTTTTTCTTCACTTTTTGTATCTGCGTGTGTTACTTGCTAAAAAGGCCGAATGGTTGGACACCATTCGGCCTTTTGAAAGTGATTTAGGAGAAGGAAAGGACGGTTTCTATGTCGGCAGAAGGATATTTGAAATCTTCGTCGGGCAAGGCGACAATGTTGATCTCGATGTCGTCGCCGGCATATACGTCGATGGTTAGCGTTTTACCGTCTTCCGTTTCGGACAGAAGGTGTTGCTGGGGGATGTAACTGGAATCCGTTACCGTCACTCGAATATCACATTTAACTCCCGCTGTGATGCTCTTCAAAGTAACGGTCAGCTTACCATCTTTTTCGGCAATGCACTGGTAGTAGACACCTTGCTCGTTGCCGGCGGCAATATGGGTCTTAATGGTGCCCGCCTCGGCATCGTAGGGGTTCATCATACTGCCCTCGGGGAAGGAGAATTTAACGGCATAGGTCTTATTCTCTTTGCCGCCGTTACCGATCTTCAGCACGATGGGGTTGTTGGGGCTGTCGGAGGTAACGGGAACATAAATGTAACCGTTTTTGTCGGGAGTGTAGGTCTTATCTTCGTAGATCACATAGGCGGTCGCATCGGCAATGCGCAGGGTGGTGCCGCTCACACGGTATACGTGGTACAGTACCATCTCACCGGCCTTTACCTCGGCGTCAAAGTTCAAGGTGCCACCGAATTCGATGGGGGCATCGGGGTTGACCAGCTTACCGTTGGTGTTTAGCGTAGGATTGTCGGTAGTGCTGCCAGTAGGAGGCGTAACAGGAATTTCCTCCTTCCTGAAGGAGGCATTCAGTTTGGCCTCGGTGGCAGGGTATTTGCCATCTTTCGCTACAGCAAGGACAACAATCTGAATCTTGTCGTTCTTGCGAACGTCGATAGACACCTTTTTGTTGTTCTCATCCAGCTTGCCGGTTTCCTTACCGTCCAGATTCTTGATGGTGACGGTGTAGTTGACCGTGTTCTTACACTCCAGCGTAAAGGTGCCTTCGTTGGGGGCTTTGTACTGATAGTACACGCCACGGTTATTGCCTTCCTCCAGAGAGATGGTGATTGTACCATCCTTCATGGTGATAGGGTTATCGGAGGCTCCCTGCGGGGAAGTCAGAGACACCTTATAAGTCGCCTTTTCACTGCCCGTATTGGTGAAATTCATCAGCACGGGAGCGGCGGCATCGGTGGCACGAACAGTAAAGGAAATGTTGCCCTTGCTGGGGGTGTATTCCTTTTCATTGCAGACCAGCTTGAGCGCATCGGCGTTCACCGACAGCTTCAGGCCGTCGACACCGTAGAGGGTGTAATAGACGGTCTGGGCAGGTTCGACATCCACAGAAAAACTGCCGCTGCCGTTGTGTTCGTAGGGGTTGGCGGCGGTGCCGAGGGTATCCGTGTCCACGGTGGCCTCAAAGGGCTTGATGTCGGCAAAGGTGGTTTGCTCATAATCGTCAGCGGTAAAGTGAGCAAACACGTTTTTGAAGGTTTTGCTGTTATCGATGCTGCCGATGTGGATGAGGGAAACCGTGCCGAAACGGTCCACTACGATGGTGGTGGGGTAGGCGATATTCTCGACCTGATTGGCCCAAGCGGGATCGCAGGCGGCCATGGGGAAGGTCAGGCCGTTTTCAGCGGCGAAAGCAGCCACGGCGTCCGTATTGTCCACGGGGCTGAGTGCCAGCAGGGCAATGTCATCCTTGTATTCGTTGTAGGCTTGCTGCAGATAGGGGAACTCCATCTTGCAGGGCATGCAGGTAGTATACCACAGATTGAGCACTACCGCCTTTTTGATCTCCAACAGTTTGGAGAGCGTATGCTCGGTGCCGTTTTGATCGGTGACGGTAAAGTCAAACATAACACCGCCGAGGGTGATAGGAGCCATCTGACTGCTGAAAGCAGCCGACAGAGAGATCACCATCTTTTTCTCAGTAATGGCGTAATATTCTTTCACATCATAGCCGTCGGGAACGTCGGTCAAAAAAACGTAGGCACTGCCGGCGGCAAAACCGCCCTTAATGGAAACGACGCCATCGGCATTGGTGCGAACAAAATCCAGCAGTTCCTTCTTCTCCTTGTCCGCATAGACGGAGACACCCACGTTTTCCAATGCGGTACCGCCTTCGGTCTGCACTGTAATGGTGCAATCGGAGAGTACGGGTGCGGGTTCGGTCTTACCTTTGTCCTTGCCGCAACCGGCCGCCATCGCAGCGAGCAGGAATACGACCAGACACAGGGAAAGCAGTTTTTTGGTCAGTTTCATACGGGTCACTCCTTAGGCGACGTAGCACAGGGCAAACATCCAGCCGATTTCGGGGTTGCAATCGGTGAAAATAAAGTTGGGGTCGTCCTTAGTCCACCAACCGCTGCAGCCATTCTTGATGATGTACTCCAAATCTTTGGTCAGAGGATATACACCTGCGTTGCTGTCCATATTTGCAAAATAGGTACGCAGGATATCCGTATAGTCCTCTTTCTTAAGGAACTCACCTTGAGAGTCGAAGAAGTATTTGCGAATGGGAGCACCACCGCCCAGACCATCGCCCTCAATGACAGTTTGCAAAGACACGTAAGGAGCCTTCTTGCCCAGGTGCATCAGCACCACAGGACCGTCGGCAGAACCGAAATGGTAGAAACCGTCAGCATCGTTAAATACGATCTTGGCATCCTCCGTTTTGCCCTTGATATCCACATACTTCAGGTTCTTGCCACCCAAATTCAGTGTGTACGGAGTGGGCGTATGGGTGGTTTTGTATTCGGTCCAGGGCATATCGGAAATGGTGATAGTAGGATCACCGGTGCGGATGACACCCAAAACAACTTCGGTATCCGCATCCAAGCCGTCCAATCCGAAAACATAAGAGCCGCCCAGAGAGGACTCGCTGATGGAAAGGGTGATCTTGTTGTCCACCACGTCCAGAGCGCTGGCTGACTGAACGAAATGAGGGGCGCCGTAGTAACCAACCGTAACGTCGTTATTATCCACGGAAATCTCGTAGGTGCCGCTCTCGGTGGGGGAGAACACGTAGTAGTTGCGCACAGAAGCCTTGACGGGCACATAGGTGCTACCAGCGCTTACTATATAGGCCTTGTGGTCGGCGCCGCCGGCCACAAGGTCGTAGGTGGCGTTGCCAACCTTATTGATGAGGCGAAGCTCCAGATAGGTTTTGTCAGCAGAGAGGGTGGTGGCGGTGGTGTCGTAATGGCCGCTCATATCGCTGCTGGTAAAGGTCAGTTCTACGGTGTAGTCGCCCTTAGCCAGCTCTTTAGCGGCGATGCCCTCGCCGTTAACAGGCTGCATAGCTACCTGCTCACCATTCTGCAGGAACTTAACGATCACGCCGGAGGTCATGGGCTTACCCTGACCGTCCAGCACTTTTACCTGGTAGTTAGCCATGCCGTTGTTGCCTTCGCTGCCCTTATCTTTGCCGCAGGAGCAAAGAGTGAACAGCATAACCATGGCCAGTACAGCGGCGAAAATTTTCTTGGAAATCTTCATAAATATCCCCTTTCAAAGTTGGGAAGTGAATTAGCCGTTAGGGCCCAGATGATCGTAATAGTAGCAGACCTTCAGCCAGGAATTGTCCACATTCTCAAAGGTGTACTTATCCATCAGCTGTTGCAGGATTTCGGCCAATTCTTTGGTCACAACCACGCAACCTTGTTCGGCCTTGGGACCGCTCTTAATGATCTTCTTTTCGTACTCCTTGATTTTTGCGGTATAATCTTTGCCGGCACCGTGATATTTTCCGGCGAAGACATCATCCACTTTGTACTCCTCGTATTCGGCGTCGTAAGTGTCGCCCCACAGGTCCTTCAGGGCCTTCTTGGTCTTTTCTTTATCGTTGCCGTTCTGCTTCATGATGCCGAGGATGTACAGGTCGTTCTCGGTCTTGGAGAAGTCGAAGCCGCCCATTTGGATCATCTGCTGGATTGTCTGGTTGAAGATGGCAGTGGGCTGGGTGAAGTCGGCGTAGATTTTGCTACCCTTCTTGCCGTTACCCAGGTCCTCATAGTAGATGCCGTCGCTACCCAGCACCGCATCAATACCACCGGTGATCAGGTGATACATGGCATCGCCGGTGGCGTTGGTGTCGTAGGTGAAATAGCCGGGAGAGCACATACGGAAGTGATCCACCTCAGCACCCATGTATTCAATGTCGTAGTAGATGTATCCGACCTCATACACATCCCAGAAGGCGATGTCGATATAGTAGGGCTCGCCCTTCTTCATGTAATAGACCATCGAGACCTCGTCACCGGTATACAATCTCTCGTCGTGCTCATAAACCAGCAATTCTTCGTGATTCTTGCCGAAAAGCCAGCCGTCCACGCCCTGCGCAGATTCACTGCGGGAGGTGATACGATACACGCCGGATTTACTGGGGACAAATTTGGCCAGCTTGCCGCGAGGCATAAGAATCTGCTCGTAGTAGAAGAAATTGGTGCTGATATTCTTACCCTCTTTAGCGGTGAGGGCGGAGAAAGTAGCCAGGCCCTTGATGGGATCCTCCAACTGCTTGCCGCCGGAGCCGTAAGCCTGGAAGTACTTGCAGATCTTCAGCCACTCATTGTTGTCGGCATCGTCAAAGCCCACAGCCTGATCCACCTTCTGCAGCAGCTCCATCAGCTCCTGGTTGACGGTGCACAGGCCGCCCTTAGCGTTGGAGGCGTAGTTACAATATTGGGTCAATGCTTCTTTATAGTCCTTGCCGCCTACGACGATTTTGCCGTCATAGGCCATCTCCCAAACGGAGGCGTCCTCGCTGAAATCGGTGTAACCCATCAGGTCGGCCAGCAGCAGAGGACCGTTCTTGGATCCAACGTGGTAGTAACCGTCGGTACTGTTGAACACCAGGGTCACATACTCATACTTGGTATCGTCCACGGGCTTGGCCGCGGGGCGGGGGAGATAGGTGGGGGTGTTGATCTTGGAAGAATCCACCACACGCATGTTCTTGATGTACACAGTGTCGTCACCGACGCCGTTGCTATCATCCTTCAGGTAGAACATAGCCACCTCATAGGTGCCGTCTTGGTCGGCAACCACGGGGAAGCAGGACTCCCACTTTTCCTTCTCGTTGTAGCCGGAAATGGTGAAGATATCCTCTCCATCCACGATGACGACAAAGGTGTCGGAGCCGCCCTCGCTGGACATCAGGTAGTCCAGTCCCAGAGCCTGACCTTTCTTCAGAGTCACGTCGGCATAGATGACACCGAAGGAGCTGTCGATACCCTGGTTGGAGGCTTTCAGGCACTTTTTGCCCAGCTTCTCAGCGGCAATGAAGGGCCAAGCGTATTCCTTGCTGTTTTCCTGGGTTTCGGCGTGGTAGGAAACCTTAATGTTGCCGGAGTTGAGGATGGCGGCGATGTTCTCAGAGGTGTCCATCTCATAGGTGGGTTTGGGGTTGACGATCAGCTCGCCCACGCTGTTGTAGAGCTTCTGCTGATAGTCGTCAGCGGTCATAGTCTCAAACAGGCTGGTGAAGGGAGTCAGACTGGTGATGGCACCGGACTCAATCAGCGTGATGACACCATAGCGATCGACGATGACGGAGGTGGGATAGCCCTGGATGCCGAAGGTCTGGGACCAAGCGGTGGGGCAGGCAGCCAGGGGGAAACTTAGGTCGAGATTAAAGTTGGCAGGGAAGGCCTTGATGGCGGCATCAGTTTCGCCCAGGGGGTCCACAGCCACGATGCCCACTTTATCCTTGTACTGCTGGTAAGCCTGTTCCATGTAGGGGAACTCGGTGACGCACCAGCTGCAGGAGGTATACCAGAAGTTGATGAGCACCATCTTCTTCTCCTCCAGCATCTTGGACAGGGTGATCTTCTCGCCGTCGGGGGTGGTGACGGTGAAATCGTACATCACGTCGCCTAATTTCAGACTGGCAGAAGAGAGATCCTCGGTAGTGATGAGAGAGGATTTCAACGTAATGATGGCGGTGTCACCGTCGAAGGAATAGGACTCCTTCACGTCATAACCCTTGGGTACGCCGGAAAGCACGATAGCGTATTTGCTGCTCTCAGGCAGATTGAACGAGGCCATACCCTTGTCATCGGTTTGGCCAAAGCTCTTCATATCACCCAAAGAGGAATCGGCGTACACATACACGTCAATTCCGGACAGAGCCATGCCACCGGCCGTTTTCAAACTGACCGTATAATCGGTGGCTTCACCACTGCCGGTATCGCCGGAAATATTGGCTTTGTCACTGGTCTTTTTTCCATCCTTTTTACCGCAGGCGGTAGCTATGGTTAACAGCATAGCCAGTGCCAGCAGCAGGGACAGAATTCTCACGCTCTTCTTCATAATGTCCTCCTAAAAATTGCTTTTTTTGCACATATAATAGATTCTAGGCCATATTATCCTATTCTATCCGTACCATAATAGCACACATGAGCAAGTTCGTCAACAGAAAAATGCATCATTTTCACGCTTTTGGCGAAAAAATGACAAATTTTGCAAGAATGGTCGTCGGATTATGCAAAAACGCCAAAATAGATTAAAAAAGCAGGCATCCGAATGTGTAATTTCGGATGCCTGCTGTGCAGAATTAAGAGAAGCCGCCGCCTTCAATGTAATCGGCCAGGAGATCTCGTGCAAAAACGGTGGGATCGTATTCCTCAATCACGGTCAGTCGATTGGGCGCATAGTAAGCGGAATAGCTGTCCGTGATGAGATAGTAGGTAGCGTTGGGGTCGATGTTGTTGCGAATGCTGTTTCCGTATTCGCCGCAATGGATGTAGTATCTGTCGTTGTTGGTTTCCAGGAATTTGCTGCGAAGATAGCTACCTTTGATGGAGCATAGCGTCAACTGATTGTCAAAGGGGAAGATCGCCTGTAAGTCAGCATAGGTGACCTCGCCGGTCGATAGATTGTAAGGACTGCGCGCTGACATAAATCCGCCACCGAGGACGATATTGTATTTGTCGCCCCATGTTTTTTCGCCGATTTCATAGTAGAGTTTGGCGATGGTCTGTTGAAGCTCGGTGCTGTTGCGATAACGGCTGTTATAGCCCAGTACACGGTTGGCAGGAGAAATTTCATCCTTGTATTTTGTCAGTAGCTGTTCAACGATGGGATCGTCCTCAAGATTTTGATAGGTGTGATTGGATACCAGCTCGGCAGTACGTACTGCACTATCCATAGTAACAGCATTGATGGAGATTTCTACATGAGAAATTCCTCCTTTGTTATCGCCGCGATTTTGCAGATGGTACACCCCGTGCTCATCCTGGACACGGTATCCTTGATGGGTGTGACCTTCAAAGACCAAATCGATGTAGCCCTTGGAAAGGGAAGGGTCATAGTAGGACGCCAGCTGCGAAGAATTCAAATGCCCCACATTGGATTGTCCGTATCCGTCGTGAAGAACGTATACGATAAAATCCGCGCCCTCACGGCGCAGGCGATCCGCTTCATTTTTAACCAAGTTGGTTAGATCGCGGCCGGTTTTGAAATACACTTCGTCGCATTTGTCCACTGCAATGGAGGAATAACAATCACCGATGGCACCAATGATGCCGATCTGTAAGCCATCGCCTTCCACCAGTACGGAAGGGGCACAATAGTCCACCAAGGCGTTGGTCTTACGGTCATAGACGTTGATGGCGATGAAAGGGAATTCGGCCATTGCGGCATTAGAGGCGATATATTCCTCGCCCCAGTCAAACTCGTGATTTCCCAGTGCCATAGCCGTAAAATTCAGCTCGTTCATCCAGTCAACCAAGATTTTACCTTTGGTCATATTGGATTCGGCACTGCCCTGCCACATATCGCCGGCAGACAGGAAAATGGCGTTTTCATCCGTCTCACGAGCATTTTTCAGATAGGTAGTGAGTTCATCAACACCGATGTTGCTATCGGCGTCGGCAAGCTTGCCGTGCAGGTCATTGATGGAGTAGAAATCAAAGAACACAATGACGGAAGAGGCGCATAGATCGCAGATGTCATCACGATTATCATCCCGATGCGCACAGGTGGATGTGGTAGGCTTTTGTGTCCCGGTGGTAGTAGTACCGGAGGGACGAGTCCCCAACGAATCGGTGGTAGGAGGTAAGACTCCTTGCCCTGTTGTAGTTGTTCCGGAGGGGAGGGTGGTTGTGCCGGATTGGGTGGTTTGCGTGGTTTGCGTGGTTGTAGAAGCGGTTTGGTCTTTCGTCTCTTGGGCATGGCATCCGCAGAGAAGGATGAGAAGCGCGAACGACAGGCATACAAATCTTTTCACAAGAAATCTCCTTTTTGATAAAAATCAAATTTTCAATATGTTTTTCAATTGTTCAACGGCCTGCTCGTAGGTGTCAAATTCGACTACGTAGTCGCATAAGTTTTCGTTGCGCAATTCGGGTTCGATAGCCAGCAGTCGGTTCACCTTGTCTTCATTGGAGGAATTCTTGCGGAGAATGGAACCCATCAGTGCACGTTTGTCGCGCTTAATGTAGATGGTAATGACGTTTTTGAAGTTGGTTTTCAGCGACATGGCGCCGCAGATGTCCATGGTGGTGAGCACGCGCTTGCCTTGGGAGAGGATCTGCTCCACGTCGGTTTTGCGAGAGCCGTAGCCGTGTCCGGCATACATAGTGGATTGGAACATCTCGCCGCTGTCACACATTTCGCGGAAGGTGTCCAGGGAAACATAGTTGTACCACTCGTTTTTCTCGATAGCAGTGGGGTCGTTCGTGGTGTAGCTGACCAGTTTTTCAAACTTGTCGGTTTGGGTCAGCAGTTGAGCAGCGATTTTAGATTTGCCGCTACCGGAGGGACCGACAAGCACGACAACGCTGGGGTCTTCCGGTGTAAAGTTGTCTCCATTTACACTATAGCTGTCGGCTATAACCTCCACTAATTTCAGGAATTCGTCGTAGTTGTTGACAGCCAGCAGACCGGTGGCCTCCTGATTCCAGGGACGCCGCATTAAAATGGGGTAGCTGGCAGGGGAGGATACAATGTTATGCATCGCATCGTCGAACAAAATATCTACCTGGATTTTGTCTTTGCCCGCGCCCATATAGATGTGGTCACGGGGAATTTCGGGAAACTCCTCCATGAGCCGCTGGGCGCGAATCCCCATAAACTCGGGCGGTACGGCGGTGGCGATATACACGTCGGTCATCTGGGAAAGTTTTTGCACGAATTCGCGAGCGCCCTTGTATGCCGGTTGGGTACGATAAAATTCCGGATCATTGAAATACTCATAAACCGTGTCGATGCGGGTGCCCAAAGGGCCCCATGTGGATTTTTCGTAGATCGTGATAGGGGGATCGAACTGATATTTTTCATTTGCCAAGCGAATGGCATAGGACGTGCATTCCATCAAAAGATCGTCTACGTCCAGCGCAGTAGCAAGTCGGTATTTTCTGCTCATAATGAGGCCTCCTTTTCCAAAAAATCACCTAGAACATTCGTCATGGAATAACAGAATGTATATCATTATACACAAAATAGCGCAGAATGACAAGAACTATTTTTTCTCGATGTAAATCTTTAGAAATCACTAAAAAACTGCTTGCCTTTTCAAATGTGTTGTGGTAACATACTTATGATAGGGATATTGTGAGTACCTATGTATTTCTTTTGCTTCCACACTGTGCGATATGGACGCGCTATTGTAATATGGAAAGTGAGTGTCTATGAAAAGAAGTTTCCGCCTATCTACGGCGTTGGATGTGGACGATCTGCTCTTAGAGTGTGTCCCGTATGCCATTCGCTTGGCAAATGAAAAATATCAATTTGATCCGCCTTTGACTATCCATGAGGTGAATCGGTGGGGGAGACTGGGCACTCGTGCTGACGTGATCTTTGAATTTATGAATGATCCGGAGTTTTTTCGCAACCAGCCCCCGATTAAGGGTGCCCGCGAATTCGTGCAAAAGCTTTCTCAGATGACCGAGGTGTTCGTTTCTACTGCGGTTTGGCCTGAGTATATGACCATCCGCTTTCAAAAGATACTGGAAGAGTTTCCTGAAATTCCGCAGGATCACATTTTGATCGGCTCCCGCAAAGATAAGATCGATGTAGACATTCTATTTGACGACGGTATGCACAACGTGGTGCAGTCAACGGCAGCGTATCCCATTTTAATGCGCCGCCCCTGGAATCAAGAGGCGACGGGTATTCTGGCTGTCAATAACTACGACGAGTTTCTAAAGCTGGTAGAGGTTATCGCCGGTAGTTACAATGTCAGCACCGACACCTTCACGCTGAAAGAACCCAGCATCGTAGTCTTGGTCGGGCCCTCCGGTAGCGGCAAGAATGAGGTCGCCCAAGGTCTGCTTAAGCGTTCGGATCGATTCGAGAAATTGGTTAGTTATACGACCGATGCATCTGTGGCGGCTCGTCCTGACGGCAGTTATCACTATGTGGCGCCTGAGGAATTTCGCCGTATGTGTGACAGCGGAGAGTTGTTCGAGTCCACTATGTATGCGCATCATTCCTATGGCTCGAAGCAGGAGGATGTGGAGCGCATCCTATCCGAGGGCAAACATGTGTTGACGGTGATGGATATTTGCGGTGCTATGTCGTTGAAAACGTTATTCCCCCATGTGGTTACGATTTTCGTTAAAAGAGATCGTCGCGAATTGATAAAGGATATTTTAAAAAAGGATTCCACCATTGAGGATAAGGCGAATCGCTTGTTATCCATCGAGGTGGAAATGCGCAACACCCAGATCTGCGACTATACCGTCAAGTTTGATTATTGCGATCAGGCTGTGGAGCAGATCTGCCGTAAGTTGCAGGTGTAATCCTGTCCAAAGGATGGTTATACAAGTATGACAGATTTACAAAAGGCAAGTTTATGGAAACGCATATCCGCTGCGTTGTTTGATTTTATCCTATTGTGTATTCTCGTGGTTGGCGCCGCCGCCGGATTGTCAGCTGCGCTAAACTATGACGGTTATGTAGAACAGGTTACCGAGGCGTATGAAAAATACGGCGAGGAATACGGCGTGGATTTACGCATTTCGAAAGAAGAGTTTGAAAAATTATCCGAGGCGGAACAGGAAAATTACTTGGCCGCAAATAAAGCCATTAACGCTGACGAGGATGCCGTAAGGGCGTATAGGATGTATCAGCATCTGCCGTTATTGACTATCACCTTCAGTGTGCTGTTCGGTATCCTCATTATGCAGGTGTTGATTCCTGTTTTACTCGGGAATGGACAATCTCTGGGCAAAAAGATATTCGGAATTGCTTTGATGCGGATTGACGGTGTGCGGATGACAACGCTGCAGTTATTTGTACGCTCCGTTTTGGGTAAGTTTGCTGTAGAATTAATGATTCCCATTTTTATTTTCATCAATCTGTATTGGTTTGGCTCTATCAGCATTGTCGGCATAGCCGTTCTGCTGTTATTATTGATTTCGCAGATTATATGTTTGGCGGTAACGCGCACCGGTTCTCTTCTCCACGATGTGATGGCGGGTACGGTGGCAGTGGATATGGCCAGCCAAATGATCTTCGAGACCAAAGAGGCACAGTTGGAGTACATCAAAAAACTCCACGCACAACACGCGGTGGAAGCCGCGTATTAATCGGTACCCGTAAATATTATACATAAGGGAAGGGAAAAGAAATGAAAGTTGTTTTGGAGAATCTGACAAAAATCTTCCCCAGCCGAGACAAGAAGGCGGGCAAAGAGGTTGTTGCGGTCAATGATTTCAATTTTGAAATCCCCGACGGCAAGCTGATCGGCCTGCTGGGCCCCTCAGGCTGTGGTAAGAGTACTACCCTGTACATGATCAGCGGCCTGCAGAAGCCTACCTCCGGTAAGATTTTCTTCGGCGATGATGATGTGACGGAGTTGTCTACCGAGAATCGAGGCATCGGTCTGGTGTTCCAGAACTATGCCCTCTATCCTCATATGACGGTCAAACAGAACATTTTGTTCCCCTTGCAGAACCTGAAGGGTAAGGATAAACTGCCCAAGCAGGAGATGCTGGAGCGCGCCTACGAGGCCGCCCGTCTGGTGCAGATCGACGACCTGATGGATCGTAAGCCCAGCGAGCTGTCCGGCGGTCAGCAGCAGCGTGTGGCTATTGCCCGTGCACTGGTCAAAATGCCCAGAGTTCTGCTGTTGGATGAGCCTCTGTCCAACCTGGATGCCCGTCTGCGTTTGCAGACCCGTGAGGAGATCCGCCGTATTCAGAAGGAGACCGGTATCACCACCGTGTTCGTTACCCACGATCAGGAGGAGGCTATGTCCATTTCCGATATGATCGTTGTGATGAAGCTGGGCGTGGTGCAGCAGATCGGCGCTCCCCAGGATGTATATGACGATCCCGGTAACCTGTTTGTAGCTAAGTTCCTGGGCACTCCCCCCATCAACGTGTTGGAGGGTACGGTGCAGGACGGTAAGGTCTACATTGGTGAGGACGCTGTCCTGAATATCACCGGTGTCGAGGACCAGGATGTGTACATTGGCATCCGTCCCGAGGGCCTGGAGCCTGCCGCTGACGGTGCTCTGGTCTGCCACCTCAACAGTCTGGAGGTTATGGGCCGCGATTCCAGCGTGGTTTGCACCAACGAGGCTTCCCTGAATCCTGTTATTCGCGCTATTATTAATTCCGATATTAAGATTGATGCTGCCTCCGATGTCGTTCGCTTTGATGTCAAGCCTCACAAGTTCTTCTTGTTCAACAAGGAGACAGAGGAGCGTATTCGTTACGAGGTGAACTGATATGGTAGAAAGTAAACATCAATGGAAGGCATGGTTATACCTGCTGCCGGCGATTGTGCTGCTGCTGGTCTTTACCGTGTACCCCATTTTCAACACGGTGCGTATCTCTCTGTTAGAGGAGTATGGCGCTATGGCTGAGATGGGATTAGACGAAGGCGAATACTTTAATTTCGGCTTAGGCAATTATGAAAAGGTGCTGCAGTATAAGGATTTCATACTGTGCTTGAAGAACACCGCTATCCTGTGCGTGGCCACGGTGCCGATCTCCACGATTCTGGCTTTGCTGATCGCGGTGGCGCTGAATTCTATTAAGCCTCTGCAGAAAACTTTGCAAACCATCTTCTTCCTGCCTTACGTGACCAATTCCATCGCCATCGGTATGGTCTTCGCCGCTATGTTCAACATCGTTGACTATAATGCTGAGAACATTTTGAATTCTCAATCTTTGGGTATTATCAATAATGTGATTCAGTTCTTTGGCGGCAATCCCATCAGCTGGATCAACCAGGGTTCGTCTTATATGGCCAATATCACGGTGATGATTGTGTACATCGTTTGGAATGCTCTGCCCTTTAAGATTTTGATTCTGCTGGGCGGTTTGCAGAGCATCAACAAGCAGTACTACGATGCGGCTAAGGTGGATGGCACTCCCAAGTGGCGTGTGCTGACCCGTGTGACCGTCCCGTTGCTGTCTCCCATGCTGGCCTACGTTATCATTACCGGCTTCATTGGTGGCTTTAAAGAGTACTCCAGTATCGTTGGTATCTTTGGCGATAAGATGGGTCCTGCCCACGACCCCGGTCTTCTGAACACAATGGTTGGATTCGTGTACGATTCTATCGAAAAGGACCGTCAGGGCCTGGCCAGTGCGGCTGCATTGATTCTGTTCGGCATTATTCTTGTTGTGACATTGATTAATAACTATGTCATCAAGAAACGCGTTCATTATTAAGAGGTGACGCCTATGTCTAATGTAATAAATTCTAACAGCGTGATGCAGGCAAAAGATATCCATATGATCTCCACCGGTCAAAAGGTGCGCCGCATTCTCGCTAAAACAGGTACTTATGCGTTCCTGTTGGTTATGGCGTTGATTGTTCTGTTCCCCTTCTACTGGATGATCATCTCCTCTCTTAAAGAGTTGAGCGAGTATCGTCAGGCTATCCCCACCTTCTGGCCCCAAAAGGTGATGTGGGGCAACTATTCCAAAGCGTTTTCTCAGGCAAATCTGGGCGATCTGTTTATGAACACACTGTATGTCGGTGTGGTTTCTACCATCCTGAGTCTGGTGATCACGGTGCTGTCCGCTTTTGCCTTTGCTCGCTTGGAGTTCAAGGGTAAGGAGACGCTGTTCGGCGCTCTGTTGGCCACGATGATGCTGCCCGGAGAGTTGTTCACCATCACCAACTATATTACGGTCAGTGATCTGGGATGGATGCACACTTTCACCGCGCTGATCGTACCGTTCTTGGTGAGCGTGTTCTACATCTATTTGCTGCGCCAGAACTTTATGCAGATTCCCAACGAGTTGTATTTGGCAGCTAAGGTGGACGGCACCACGGATCTTAAGTATCTGTGGAAGGTGATGATCCCTCTGGCACTGCCCACCCTCATTTCCATCACCATTCTGAAGATGATGGGTGCTTGGAACTCTTACATTTGGCCCAAGCTGGTTGCCAACGATGCAGAGCATCAGATGATCACCAACGGTCTGCGTAATGCTTTTACCGACGTTTCCGGTCAGGCCGACATTCCTGTTCAGATGGCCGCGGTTGCCATTGTTTCCGCTCCGTTGTTTATGGTATTCCTGTTCTTGCGTAAGTATATTATGCAGGGCGTCAGCCGCAGCGGTATTAAGGGTTAATAGACACCTTGTGTCTGTTATATAATTTTAGAAATAGGAAAGGACGATTCGTATGCAGAGAAAAATCATTGCGGTCCTGCTTTCGGTTGTGATGCTGTTCAGCATCTGCACCATGGCCGGCTGCAGAAGAGGTCAGAAGGTTGACAACACCGTCAGCATCACCGGCGACATCGATCTCGGCGATGACATCATCGAGATCTCTTTCACCCACACGATGGGTGCCAAGTTGCAGGACGTGTTGAATACTCACATTGAAGAGTTCAACAAGATCTACCCCAACATCAAGATCACCCATCAGTCCGCGGGCGGTTGGTCCGACATCAACGGTCAGATCAACACCGAGATTGCCGGTGGTAACCCTCCCAACATTGCGTATTGCTATCCCGATCACGTAGCTATGTACAACATCGCTAAGTCCGTTGTTGTTCTGGACGAACTGATCAACACCGAGTACAAGATTAAGGGCACCGATGAGCGGAGTGGTTTGACTGCTGAGCAGAAGGCTGACTTCATTGAGAGCTATTATAACGAGGGCTTGGTTTACGGCGATAACAAGATGTATACCATGCCTCTGAATAAGTCCACTGAGGTTCTGTATTACGATAAGTCTTTCTTTACGGAGCATAACCTGCAGGTTCCCACCACCTGGGACGAGCTGTGGGCCGTTTGCGAGCAGATCAAGGCCATCGATCCCGAGTGCTATCCCTTGGGCTACGACGCCGAGGACAACTGGTTCATCACTTTGTGTGAGCAGATGGAGACCGGCTTCACCAGCGCCGAGGACGGCGGTCAGTATCTGTTCAACAATGCCGAGAATAAGGCTATTGTGAAGGAGCTGCGTGAGTACTACCAGAAGGGTTATTTCACCACTCAGGAGCTGTACGGCAGCTATACCTCCAACCTGTTCGTCGAGACCACCGACAAGCGTTGCTATATGTGCGTGGGCTCCTCCGGCGGTGCTTCCTATCAGATGTCCAACAATGACACCCCCGACGGCACCTTCGCTTTCGAGGTTGGTGTTGCTCCCATTCCTCAGGCCAATAAGGATCACAAGCGCACCATCTCTCAGGGCCCCAGCCTGTGCATCCTGAAGGGTAAGAATACCTCCGACAAGCAGGTCTACGCTTCTTGGCTGTTCGTCAAGTTCCTGTGCACCAACATCGACTTCCAGGCCGAATTCTCCATGGCTTCCGGCTATATGCCTGTGCTGAAGTCTGTCACCGAGAACGAGAACTACGCCGCTTGGCTGGCTCGTGGCAACGGCTATGAGTATCTGGTGGCTAAGTGCGTGCAGGTCGGTATCGACGGCCGTGACGATTATTTCGTTTCTCCCGCCTTTAACGGTTCCTCCACTGCTCGTGAGCAGGTTGGCGCTATGATGCTGAAGTGTCTGAGTACCGATGCCGCCAACGATGCCGCTGTTGACGCTCTCATCGAACAGGCATTTAAGGACGCCATTGAAGAGTGCGAGTATTAAGGATGATGAACATGACGAAGATGAAGAGATCGTTTGCTCTTCTTGCCGTGCTGTGCCTGCTGATTGGTTGCATAGCCGGTTGCGGTAAGGATAATTCCGATCCCAAGACCGATGGGGGAGAAGAGTCCAAGTTTGTGGACTACGTAGAGCAGACTAAATTGGATCTGAATTCCAACACCAAAAAATTGGAAGTCTCCGTTCACGCTTACATTGACGGCGACACCACGCACTTCACTGTGCCTCGCGATGTTGCCGAAAGCGGTATTTTAAAGGCTCGCTATATGGGTATCAACACCCCCGAATCCACCGGCAAGATCGAGGAGTGGGGTAAGAAGGCTTCCACCTTCACCAAGGAGAAGTTGTCTACCGCCGCTTCCATTATGGTCGAGTCCAACGACGACAAGTGGAATCTGGACTCCTCTGGTGGCCGCCATCTGGTGTACGTGTGGTACAAACCCACTGCCGATGCCGATTATCGTTGCCTGAACCTGGAGATCATCCAGAACGGTCTGTCTATCTCCTGCGGTACCGTTAATGACCGCTACGGCCAGGCCGCTACCGACGCCTTCCAGCAGGCTAAGCGTGAGAAGTTGCACGTTTTCTCCGGCCAGAAGGATCCCGGTTTCTATTACGGCGACGCCTACGAGGTTGACCTGAAGGGTCTGCGTACCAACATTGCTCTCTATGACAATGCTAAGGTGGCTTTCGAAGGTGTTGTTACTCGCAACAACAATAACTCCGTTTACGTGGAGGAGTACGATGCCGAGACGGCTATGTACTACGGTATGTCCGTGTACTACGGCTTTGAGACCGGCGCTCTGCTGAACAACCTGGCTATCGGCAACCGTGTCCGCGTGGTGGGTACCGTTACCTATTACGAGACCGGCGGTACCTGGCAGGTTTCCGGCCTGAGCTTCCGCGAATTCAAACCCGATGATCCCGGCAACACCAAGGTGATCAGCACCGGCCATCAGGCGGGTAACGTGGAGACCGATCCCGCTATGTTTGCTGACGGTACGATGGAGGTTGAGGTTTTGACTTCTCTCGATAGCGATGAGACCGAGATGAAGACCTTCAATTATGCCGAACTGATCATGAGCACCACCATCTCTATGAAGAATCTCAAGGTTCTGGATGCTTATACCACCCAAAACGGCGGTAACAACGATGGTGCTATGACCCTGACCTGCCGCGCCGAAGACGGCACCATGATTGACGTCCGTACCATCGTTCTGCGCGATGAGGCCGGCAATCTGAAGGTTGAGGCAGACTATCTCAACAAAACCATCGATGTCATCGGCATCGTGGACAGCTTTAGCGGTGCGTACCAGATCAAGGTGCTGACCGATAAAGACATTGTGGTACATTAATTCAAAACGGAAAGGAAACGACGAGTATGAAAAGAATCTTATCCATTGCGTTGGTGCTGATTTTGTCTCTGTCACTCTTGGCCGGTTGTGGCGCGAAGAAGGACGCCGACAAGGCAAAAGACGAGACCAACAACGCTTCCTCTAATCTGGCCAGCGCTAAGGCATTTTTGGAGAACATGATCTATGGCACCACCAACAAGCCCGGCGATGTGATGAACATCACCAAGGATAAGGATGTCATTGCTTCTGTCACCGTGGATGGCGTAAGTTATCCCATCGATTGGAGCATTGAGATCACCGAGGGTGCTGCCGATTCTGTGAAGATCGGCGAGTCTGATACCGCTAACCACGTGGCTATCATCCTGCCCGAGTTGGCTGAGACCGACATTTATTTCTCTGCTATCGCTACCATCAAGGGCAGCGACGACAAGACCGAGAAGGTCACTTTCAAGTACATGATGCCTTGCACTCTGGGCGAGTTGGAGATCCTGGACAAGGCTTATGCTTTGGCCGACGGCGAGAAACTGAACGGCACTCCCTCTCTGACTGGTGACATCGTAGAGATCAAGGTCCCTTACGATGCTACCTCCCAGAGCATCACCGTGGTTATCCAGATCGGCGATCTGGCTGACAAGAAGATCGTGTGTAACGGCCTGAAGGGCGACGTAGTTGCCTACCTGGCTGTTGGCGACAACATCTGCGTGAAGGGTACTTTGGGTAAGGCTGCTGGTATGGCCGCTTTCGATAACGGCTGCACCCTGGAGTATGCTACGAATCCCGATGGTGAGAACGTCACCGCTCCTACCACCGCTCCCTCCGGCGATGCCACCACCACTACTACTCCTAGCAATAGCACCACCGCCGGCACCAAGCCCACCACCGGCACCAAGCCCACCACCGGCACCACCGAGCTGAAGGTGGTAACCGATCAGGCTAAGATCCTGAAGGATGCCGCCGCTCTGGGCGAGAATGAGTCTCTGTCCTATATTGCTCAGCTGACCGGTAAGGTTCTGCAGGTTGAGAAGTATGATGAAAAGTATGGCAGCGTCACCCTGACCTTCAAGGTTGGCGATATGACCATCGAGTGCTATCAGATGAAGGGCAACGGCACCGATAAGGTAAAGGCCGGCGATACCATCACCGTTAAGGGCGTTATTAAGAACTATTTCTATGAGGGCGCCACCAAGGGTAAGATCGAGTTCGCTTGGCACGAGGCTAGCGGCACCGAGGTTACTATGACTAAGTTGGTCGCTGCTCCTTCTCAGGATCTGAGCACGGTTGAGAAGATCATCGCCGCTGCCAAGGCTCTGAAGGACGGCGAGTCCCTGCAGAAGGAAGTTACCCTGACTGGTAAGGTGTTGGATGTTGAAACTCCTTACGATGCCAACTACCAGAACATCACCGTTAATATTGTTGTTAACGATCTGACCATCAAGTGCTATCGTCTGAAGGGCAATGGCGTTGAGAACATCAAGGGCGGCGACACGATCACCGTTAAGGGTACCATTAAGAATTATATGGGTATCATCGAGTTTGATACCGGTTGCACCATGACCAAGCGCGTTGCCGGCACCAACACCGATAAGGAGCTGTCTGTTGTGGCCGCTCCCAAGGCCGGTGTTGCCTATAAGTTCGGTATGGTGCAGGAGAACGTGGACAAGAAGGCTGTGTACTACCTGAAGGGTGGTATGAGCGGTTATTATATGGCCACCTCTTCCTCTTCCACTGCGGCTATCGACGTGTATCTGGAGGAGACCACCGATGGCTTCTATCTGTACGCTATGGTCAACGGCAAGAAGCTGTACATCAACATGGTTATCAGTGGCACTCACGTCAACGGTGCTTACGAGGATACCGCAAAGACCGTTTATACCTACGATTCTACCGCTCAGACCGTGATCGCTATGGTGAACGACGCTCCTTACTGGTTCGGTACCCGTAACGATAAGTCCTATACCACCGTCGGCCCCTGCAGGACCGAGTATGAGGGCTTCTACTGCAAGTTCTACGCGTAAATCCCCGTTTTATTTCTCTGTATCTTACGGTGGGGGAGTCCCCTGTGGGCTCCCCACCGTGAAAAATAAAAAAGGAGGATCAGACCCATGAAAATGCGCAAAATTGTCGCTGTGTTGATGGCGGTTCTGATGCTGTGCTGCATCGTTCCTTTCGCTGCTATGGCAGAGGGTTCTTCCGCGTCTATCGACTTCGGCGACAAAGCAAACCGCGTGTCCTACAGCACCGAACAGCAGGTGTGGGCACAAAACGGCATTACCGTCACCAACGATAAGGCTGCTTCTACCAGCAATGTAGGTGACTACGGCGGAGATGGTTACCCCGTCCGCTTCTATCAGAACTCTTCCGTGACCATCGCTTACCCCGGTATGACCAAGATCGTGGTTAATTGCGATGATTACAAGGCTTCCTATCCCACTGCTTTGGAGTCTTCCATCAGCGGTGCTGACGTGTCTGTTGACGGCTTTGTGGTGACCATCACCCTGCCCGCCGCTGCCGATACTTTTGTGATTGAGGCCCTGTCCGCTCAGGTTCGCGTGGATTCCATCACCGTTTACACCGGTGAGGCCGGCGGCGACACCCCTGTGGAGCCTCCCGTCACTCCCGATGATCCCGTAGAGGATCCCGAGCCCGATACCGAGCTGACCATCGCTGATGCCATCGCTCTGGGCACTTCCAAGGATCACAACACCTACACCGAGGGCAAGTACTTTGTCACTGGTGTGATCACCGAGGTGTACAACACCACCTACGGCAACATGAAGATCACCGACGACGCCGGTAACATCCTGACCATCTATGGTTCTTACAGCGCTGACGGCGAGCTGCGTTACGATGCTATGGACGTTAAGCCCGTGGCCGGCGATACCGTCACTGTTTACGGTATTGTGGGTCAGTACAACGGCAATGCTCAGATCAAGAACGGTTGGATCGTCGATCACGTCCCTGGCGAGGATCCTGTTGAGCCCGATGAGCCTTCCACCGATTTGGTTCTCATCGACGAGCCTAAGGCTGGCGTCGCTTACAAGTTCGGTATGATTCAGGCCAATGTGTCCGCTACCGACGTGTACTACCTGAAGGGTGGTATGAACGGCTACTACATGGATACCGCTACTGATGTTGCGGTTGCTATCGACGTGTATCTGGAAGAAACCGATGGTGGCTACTACATGTACACCATGGTGGATGGCGCTAAGACCTATATCAATATGGTCGTTAGCGGCACCC
>JAFXFF010000006.1 GCA_017520705.1 Clostridia bacterium
GGCGTCATGAGCTTTGAAGAGATGGATGCTATGATGTACAAGATCGAGGGCGAGGACCTGTATCTCATCGGTACCAGCGAGCATTCGATGATCGGTAAGTTCATCGACACCTTCACCAATGAGGCCGACCTGCCCCTGACCCTCACCAGCTACTCCCCCTGCTTCCGCAAGGAGAAGGGCGCCCACGGCATCGAGGAGCGGGGCATCTACCGCATCCATCAGTTCGAGAAGCAGGAGATGATCGTCATCTGCAAGCCGGAGGAGAGCATGGAGTGGTTCAACAAGATGTGGAGCTATTCCGTGGAGCTGTTCCGCTCGCTGGATATCCCCGTGCGCACCCTGGAGTGCTGCTCCGGCGACTTGGCCGACCTGAAGGTGAAATCCTACGACGTGGAGGCTTGGTCTCCCAAACAGGGCAAGTTCTTCGAGGTCTGCTCCTGCTCCAATCTGGGTGACGCCCAGGCCCGCCGCTTGGGCATCCGCGTCAAGGGTGCCGACGGCAGCAAGTACCTCGCCCACACCCTCAACAACACCGTGGTGGCTCCCCCCCGTATGCTGATCGCTTTCCTGGAGAACAATCTGCAGTACGTGGACGGCAAGTACAGTGTGCGCATTCCCGAGGCTCTGCGCCCCTATATGGGCGGCAAAGAGGTCATTGAGGAGAAGTAAGAGATAGAGCGAAAGCCCGCTGTCGCAAGACAGCGGGATTTTTTAGTTGCGGGTTTCTATGCGTCTATCTACGCTTGTGTCGCTCTTACAGGGCGGCATTGGCAACGCGATTGTAGGAATCGCCCCAAGCGCCGGGGTAGTAGATTTCCTGCTCGCCGGCGTCGTTCTCATAGATGAAATAGAGCGAATAGACCAGCGTCGTGTCTTTGTGCTCATCAGGGATGTTGATGACGCGGATAGCAAAACACAACGTGCCGGTGGCCTCGTCGTATTTGTAGGCATAGACGGCAGGGATATCCTTCACATGGGCACCGTCCACGTGATCCAACGAGGGTGCATGCCCCACCTCATCGTAGTTGTTGCTCACCACGGCGCCCATACCGATCAGCTTTTCGCCGCCGATGGTGGCGTTGTCGTAAATAATGCGGGTGCCGTCAAAGGCAATCCCCTCCACCTTGGCCGAGAAGGCCATCGCCAAGCCGTTCACATCCTCAGAGATAGAAACGCCGAGGACATCCATCGGAACGTCGATGTCGCGGTAGAGTCTACAAACATTACAGTACGCGTCAAAATTGCTGTCGTAGATGTGCTCCACACAGGGCTTATAATCGCACACGTCGCAGGCGCCGTCGCCGTCATCGTCGGCATGCTCACCCACGGAGGTATCGATCATCTGACTGCAATGCTGACAGGAGTAGTAGATCGCGTGATGGGTTTCATCCCAGTCATAGACCGTGCCGTCGTCGCTCAGGTGCTCCGCCTCGGGGCGGGTGGAGAAGCCGCAAAGGCTGCAGGTGGTGGAACAAGTGTACTCGTACTGATGGGTGCAACTCAACCACGCGGGGGACTCGCCGCACACGTCACAAGCACCATCACCGTCCTCGTCGGTATGATCTTCCACTACGGCAGACAGATACCTGCTGCAATAAATGCAGTAATAGGCGATGGAGTGCTGCTGACTATTCTGGTCGTAGACTCTGCCGTCATCGCTGACACACTCTGCCTCGGGGCGGGTGGAAGAGCCGCAGATGTAGCAATTGGTGCTGCACCCGTAAACATAAGCGTGATCGGTGATGGCGGGCATTGCGGTCTGACAGCCGTTTACGCACACGCCGTCACAGCAGTCAACGTTGTTGCTGACGTGGGGCTCGGTAGCGGGCAGATCGATGCCGCAGGCTTTGCAGATGGTGTCCATACAGGCGTACGGACTGGTGCGATCGTGGAAGCCGCTGTCGCAGCCCAGCCACAGGAAGCACCGATTGCAGCGATAGTCGCCGTCCTCGTCCTCGTGATCCACGCCGGCAGGCACCATCTCTCCGCAGGCCAAACACTCACTGTCTAAGCAAGGATACCAAGGAGTGTGAGAGGTCAGGGGCTCACGCACCTCACTGCAAAGGTTGCAGACCGTGTCGCAGTCGGAATCGTACTCGTGGACACACGCTATCTCGCGCACGTCGCCGCAGACGTTGCAGTCGGGGTCGGCGGCGTCGTCATAGGTATGGTCGGCGGTGGCGGGTATCAGGGTGTCGCAACCATTGACACACCAGCCGTCACGGCAAGCAAAGTTGTTGCTGACGTGCCCCTCGGTGGCGGGCATCGCCAATCCGCACGCCGAGCAAGCGCTATCCACACAAAGGGTCGTGTGCATACGATTATGGATACCGCTCTCGCAGCCCAGCCAGAGCACGCACCAATCGCACTGGTGGTCGCCGTCACTGTCCTCGTGCTCGCCGGTGGTGGGGATCGTTTCCGTATAGCGATCGTAGCACTGGGTGCACTCATAATACTGCTTGCCATCGTTTACGCAAGTGGGCTCTTGCTCATAGTAGCATTGATAATTGTGATCTGCAGAGGCAGGAACAGAGGTGCCGCAATAGATGCATTGGTTGTCTACACAAATGGCGGCGGTGCCGATCTCATGATCCTCGGCAGGCATCTCTATGCCGCAATAATAGCACACCGTATCCTGACAGGGCAGGCCGTCACGGGAGTGAACACCTTGATCGCACCCCAGCCAATCCCAGCAGACATCACAGTAATAGTCGCCGTCCTCGTCGGTATGGTCCACAGTGGCAGGAACAGCCGC
Source organism: Clostridia bacterium (assembly GCA_017520705.1). Classification (GTDB taxonomy): domain Bacteria; phylum Bacillota; class Clostridia; order Oscillospirales; family Acutalibacteraceae; genus UBA5905. The sequence continues at coordinate 2,756 of JAFXFF010000006.1, forward strand.
ATAGCAGTGCTTGCAAACGTTCTCCACACAGGGAAAGCCATCGCTTTCGTGGGGCACGGTGGTCTCACGCACTTCACCGCAGAGGCCGCAGGTCTCGTCGCAATCGGACAGATAATTCGTATGCTCCATCTCGGGGGTGCGCACCTCTCCGCAGAGGGTGCAGAGGGTGGAGCAGGCATAGGGGTAATTATGGGCGCAATCCTCCGCAAAGGCGGTCAGGGGGGTCGCCGCCAACAGCATACAGAGGGTAAGCAAAACGGACAAAAGTCTTTTGGTGTGTTTCATAATGGGTTCTCCCTTCAAAAAATACAACGTATGGTTATTTGCGCGCCATCAGATCCAGCAGCGCCTGCTCGGTGGAACGGTCCACGTATTCTCGGAATTCTTTGAGGATACGTAAGCTCAGCGCACGATAGTCCATCGTCAGCGCCTTTTTGATCTTTGTTTCCCGTAATTCAAGCGGTACGCGATAGATTCCCAAAATGGTTTTTAACGCGCCGCCGATACGCACCTCCAACGGGGCGGAGTTTGCCGTGGTCATCAAGGTGGCGTATTCGATGCCGGACACCAGCGCCGCCGCCTCCTCAAACCAAGCGTCGTTCCAATCGGCACAATATTCTCGGAACACCTGTTTGGCACGCTCCACCTCGTTTTTGCGGATGATCTCCATCGCCATCTCGCTGCGGTAGGAGGAGAGAAAGAAATCCTTGGCAATCGCGTCCTGCTCGCAGGCCGCCGCAATGGTCAGCAATTCCAGACACAGCGCCATCAAGGAGCTGGTGCCCTCGGCGGCTTCCTCCTCCATCAGCTTCTGCTGAAAGGCGCACAGCATATCCACCAGCTTCGCCAGCAAATGCTCCTTAGTGGGAAAGTGGAAGGTCAGGTTGCCGGTGCTCATATTCAGATCCTTACATATGGCGTGTATGGACGTTTTGGAATAGCCGTCGTTGAGAAACCGGTTGGTCGCCATACGGATGATCTCGTTTTTGGTCAGCTCGGATCGGTCCACTCGTATCATCGAGCCGCACCTCCTTATTCATAGATAGTATATTAGAAAAATATGCCATTCGTAGTTCTGTTGCCTATTTTAGCACGCGTGCTAATTAAAGTCAATGGTTTTTTAAGGATTTTCTGTTCTTTGTGGTTGGCATTGCTATCGTCCCTATATGAGAGATCAAGAAATGGCTGAGGAGAAAGAAGATGTGTAAAAAAAAAGCCCGCTGTCAAACGACAGCGGGCTTTTTTGGTGCAGGCAGGCTGAGGGAGTGCTTTCTTTTACTCCCTCCGTCTTTTCGCTTGTGGCGAAAATCCACCTCCCTCAAGAGGGAGGCTTTGTTCTATCTAACCAACTGCAAAAGCCGCCGCTGTCAATGGACAGCGGCGGCTTTGATTAGTTAAATCCTTTTTTCAGCTTATCGAAGAAAGACTTGCGCTTTTGATACTGCTTGTCGCCGGTGGACTCCTCAAAATCCTTAAGCAACTTCTTCTGCTCACGGCTGAGGTTTTTGGGAACCTCCACCACGATCTTCAGCAGCAGGTCGCCGGTGCCGCGCCCATTGAGGTACGGGATACCCTTGCCGCGGACGCGGAGAATATCGCCGGGCTGGGTGCCCTCCTTGATATCAAACGCCATCTTGCCGTCCAGGGTGGGGATCTCCACCTCGGCGCCCAAAGCGGCCTGGGCATAGGTGATGGGCAGCTCGTACCAAATGTTGAAGCCGTCACGCTCGAACAGAGCGTGGGGACGCACCGACACCTGTACGTTCAGGTCGCCGAAGGGGCCACCGTTTTGACCGGCGTTGCCCTTGCCGGGGATGGTGATGACCTGACCGTCGTCGATACCGGCGGGTATGTTGATGCCCATCTCCTCCGCCTTACGCACACGGCCCTGACCGCCGCAGGCGGAGCAAGGGCTCTCGATGACGCGGCCACGGCCCTGACAACGGGGGCAGGGAGACTGGGTCTGCATCACGCCGAAGGGGGTGCGCTGCTGGCGGGCCACCTGACCGCTGCCGCCGCAATCGGGGCAGGTGGTGGGGCTGGTGCCCTTCTTGGCGCCGCTGCCGCCGCACTCGTCGCAGTGGGTGATGCGCTGGACCGACACCTTCTTCTTGCAGCCCTTGGCGGCCTCCTCGAAGGAGATGAAGATGTTGACGCCCGCGTCGCTGCCCTGCCGGGGGGCATTGGGATTCGACCGACGGCCACCGCCGCCGAAGCCGCCACCGAAGAAGGAGGAGAAAATGTCGCCGATATCCCCAAAGTCCACGTTGACACCGCCGCCCCAGCCGCCGCCACCGGCGCCGAAGTTGGGATCCACGCCGGCGTGACCGAACTGGTCGTAGCGGCTCTTCTTTTGGGCGTCGGACAGCACCTCGTAGGCTTCGCCCACCTCCTTGAACTTGGCCTCGGCCTCTTTGTCGCCAGGGTGCAGGTCGGGGTGGTATTCCTTCGCCATCTTACGATAGGCTTTTTTGATTTCGTCGTCCGAGGCACCCTTGCTGACGCCCAGCACCTCGTAATAATCGCGTTTATCCGCCATAGGAATTCTCCTGTCTAAAAGCAGGTTTCACCGCCCGAGAAAATCTCAGGCGGTGTCCTTATATCTTCTCAATTAGTTCACGTTGCCGTCGTAGTAGCCCTCGCTGTCGGGGGCGGCGGCACCGTCGGGGCCAACACCGCCCTCAGCGCCCTGCTGGGCGGCGGCAGCGGCCTGATAGATCTTCTCGCTGACGGCGTAGAAGGACTTGGTCAGCTCCTCCTGCTTTTGCTTGATGGCCTCGATGTCCTCGCCCTTCAGCGCCTCCTTCAGGGCGTCGATCTTACCCTGCAGGTCGGCCTTGTCGTCGGCGGAGATCTTGTCGCCCATCTCCTCAATGGTCTTCTCGGACTGATAGACCATCTGATCGGCGTTGTTGCGGGTATCCACCGCCTCGCGGCGAGCCTTATCCTCGGCGGCATACTGCTCCGCCTCGCGGACCGCCTTCTCCACGTCCTCCTTGGACATATTGGTGTTGGAGGTGATGGTGATCTTCTGCTCGCGGCCGGTGCCCAGATCCTTGGCGGACACGTTCACGATGCCGTTGGCGTCGACGTCAAAGGTAACCTCGATCTGAGGCACGCCA
>JAFXFF010000035.1 GCA_017520705.1 Clostridia bacterium
TGGTGGTAACCGTCGTAGCGGTAGTAGTGGTAGTAGTGGTCGTGGTTGCTGCGGCCGTGATGGAAGGCGCCTGCGTAGCGGTGGTTGTCGTGGTCGTGACACCCGCGGTGGCGGAAGTCACAGACAACTGCGACACCGTAGAAGAAACCGCCTGGGTGGCAGAAATATTAGCCGCAGTGGTCGTGTACGTAACCGCCGTATCGAACGTTGACAGAGTGGTCTGCTCTGTGGTGGTCGCCACCACCACCGTCTCCGTCGTATGGGTGGAGGACACACCGGTGCTTTGCGACACCGCAGACGACGATTCGGAAAAGGTATCATCACCACAGGCGCACAGGCTCATCAGCATACCGACAGACAGCACGAATACCAACACGCGTTTCATACGTATCCTCCTAATTCTTCATATTGACACCCCCATTGTAGCCCTAATTTTCAAAAAAGTAAAGACCAAATTCTCCGACTTGTTTACAATTACTTCACACTGTTACACCACAAATAGGGTATGATAGCGGTAATTACGGAAAGGAGGTGCACGGATGTTCGGATACGTGCGACTGTTCAAGCCCACCATTCGGATGGGAGAATACGAGCAATACAAGGGCATCTACTGCACCCTCTGCAAACGGCTGGGCAAACGGTACGGTGTGCTGTCCCGCTTCACCCTAAGCTACGATATGACCTTTTTGGCGCTGCTGCAGATGGCGCTGGAGGAAAAGGACGCCGACTTCTGCCCCTCGCGGTGCAGCTTTAACCCCACTAAGCGGTGCCTGAAAGCGCAAAACACCGACGCCATCGACCGTGCGGCGGATATCGGCACCATTCTGGTATACTATAAACTGAAGGACACCCTCGCCGACGAGGGCTTGGGTAAGAAGATCGGTGCGTGGTGTGCCCTGCCCTTTGCCAAGGCGGCCCATAAGAAAGCGCAAAAGCGAGTGCCTGCTATTGACGCCGCCGTGGCCGAAATGATGGCGGCGCAAGCGGAAGCGGAGGCCACCGACACCGACTCCATCGATCGGGCGGCAGAGCCCTTTGCCCTGATGTTACAAACTTTGGCGGCAGACATCGCCGCCGACGGCACCCAAAAGTGGGTGTTGGAGCGATTCGGCTACTGCCTCGGGCGCTGGGTATACCTAATGGATGCGGTGGACGATTTGGCCGAGGATTTGGCAAAAGGGCGGTACAACCCCTACATCCTGTCCCGCCACCTAAAAAAGGGTGATGCCGACGGGGTCAAGGAAGCCCGTGACTATTCCCTGTATACATTAAATGCTTGTTTGGCGGAATGCAAAGCCGCCTATGACCTACTGGAAGTACGCCGCTTTGACGGCATCCTGCGGAATATACTGGAAGAGGGGATGGCCCACGCCCAAAAGCGGGTCATCGCCGGAGAGGAAGAGAAACATGAGAGATCCCTATGAGGTACTGGGCATTCAGCCCACCGCCACCGACGACGAAGTGAAAACCGCCTACCGCAACCTGGCGCGGAAATACCATCCCGACAACTATACCGACAACCCCCTGTCCGATCTGGCACAGGAGAAGATGCAGGAGATCAACGAGGCCTACGACGCCATCGTGCGGATGCGCAAGGAGGGCGGCCAAAGCCAGAACGGTGGCTACCGTGCCCCGGGTGGCGGCCCCTCCCGCTACGGCGATATTCGCAATATGATCATGCAGAACCGCATCATGGATGCGGAGATGCTGCTGGACGGCATCCCCGCCTATTCCCGCGACGCTGAGTGGTTCTATCTCAAGGGCAGTGTCCTGCACAAAAAGGGTTGGCTGGAGGAGGCCTACAACCACTTTGCCACCGCCTGCCGCATGGATCCCAACAACTTTGAATACCGTCAGGCCTTCAACCGGGCCAATGCCGGCCGTCAGACCGGCGGCTACCACGGCGGCAACCCCAACGGGCAGACCTGCAACACCTGCGACGTGTGCCAGACCCTCTGGTGCATGGACTGCTGCTGCGAGTGTATGGGCGGCGACTTTATCCGTTGCTGTTAATATGTAACCGCTGATGCGATCTTTGTCATCTTTCTCAGCGGTTGTTTTTCCGCCAACCAACGCCAAAAATGCTCGGAAATACATCCAGTATTCCCTGCGCTTTTTGCCTGTTTCTGACACAAAAACACCTCGCTGATAACGGCAACACCACCTGATCAGCGGTTACGAGAGGTCTTCTTTATGAAAGCGAAAAATACGGGCCGTTTGGCTTTGGCAGGAGTGCTCACGGCGCTGGCGCTGGTGTTTCTGCTCTTTACCGTCAGCCCTCTGGCTACGGCAGGTCTGGCGGCGCTGGCAGCCGTGTGCGGCATCCCCGTGGTCATCGAACTGGGGCGCAAAGCGGGGCTGATCCACTTCGCGGCGGTAGCGCTGTTGGCGCTGCTCATCGTGCCCACCATCGAGGGTAAGGGAATGTATATCGCCTTCTTCGGCTGGTACACGGTGTTTAAGGCGTGGGTGGAGGGTAAGAACCTTCCGCGGCTTGCGGAATGGGGTATCAAATGCGGTGCCTTTGCCGCGGCAGTAGCCGTCTACGGTGCGGTGTGGGTGTTTCTGCTGAAGATGGCGCTCCCCCAATGGGGCGGCTTGTGGATGCTCCCCCTCCTCGCGGTGGCGCTCATCGCCGTCTTCGTGGTGTATGACATCGGGATAAGCGGGGTCATTGGCGCCTATTTTGGGCGGATTCGTCCCAAGATCGGCAATCTGTTCCGTTTTTAAGAAATAAAAATGCAAGATGCGCGGTTGCATCTTGCATTTTTTGTTTTTGTAAGGTATAATAAATCTAATATGTTCTTTTTCCGAAAGGAGGGCATTTCGATGACCAATACGACCTTAATGGGGCTGATGGAAGCCCATGCCCCGAAATTCTCCAAAGGACAGCGACGCATCGCCGACTTCATCACCCATCACTACGACGAGGCGGCCTTTATGACCGCCGCCAAGCTGGGCGACGAGGTGGGTGTCAGCGAATCCACGGTGGTGCGCTTTGCCACCGAGCTGGGCTTTGCAGGCTACCCCCAATTCCAGAAGGCACTGCAGGAGCTCATCCGCAGCAAGCTGACCATCGTGCAGCGCCTGGACGTGACCCGCGCCCGTATGCAGGACGACGAGGTGCTCCGTCAGGTGGCCCACAGCGACATCAATAACATCCGCCGCACCATGGAGGATCTGGACGACGGGGTGTTTTACGATACGGTGGACCGTATCGTAAATGCCCGACAGATCTACGTCTTTGGTGCTGGCAGCTGCAAGCATCTGGCCGGATTCCTCACCCACTATCTGCAGCTGCTCACCGGCAAGGCGCGCCGCGTCACCGTGGCCAGCCCCAGCCAGATCTGCGAGCAGATGATCGACCTATCCCCCGAGGACGTGGTCATCGGCATCAGCTTCCCCCGCTATTCCAAGATCTCGGTGCAAGCCATGCACTATGCCCAGAGCAAGGGGGCAACCGTGGTGGCCCTCACCGACAGCGCCCTCTCCCCCATCGCTCCCTACGCCTCCCATCTGCTCACCGCCCACAGCGACATGGCCTCGGTGGTGGACAGCCTGGTGGCTCCCCTGAGCGTCATCAACGCTCTCATCGTGGCCATTTCCCTGCGCACCATGGAGCAGACCCGCCCCAAGCTGGAGGAGCTGGAGCGGCTGTGGAACAGCTATGAGGTGTACCAGTCGGTGGATGGCGCGGAGAGTACCGTATGAAGACCATAGTCATCGGTGGCGGCGCCGCCGGCTGTATGGCGGCAGGTGCCGCCGCACGGCAGGGACACGCGGTCACCGTGGTGGAACGTAACCCCCGCCCCGCCCGTAAGGTGATGATCACCGGCAAGGGGCGGTGCAACGTCACCAACAACTGCGACATCGACACCTTTATCCGTCACGTGCCGGAGAACGGGCGGTTCCTCTACTCCGCCCTCAACGCCTTCACCCCCCAGGACACCATGGCTCTGTTTGAGGAGATGGGTGTGCCGCTGAAAACCGAACGGGGCAACCGGGTATTCCCCGTATCGGATAAGGCGGTGGATATCGTGGACGGACTTACGAAATACGCCAAAACCGGCGGTGCCCGCTTTGTGCAAGGGCGGGTCACCGAATTGATCATCGAGGACGGCGCTTGCCGCGGTGTAAAATTGGAGGATGGCTCTGTCCTGGACGCCGATCGGGTGATCGTCGCCACCGGCGGCAGATCCTATCCCGTCACCGGTTCCACCGGCGACGGCTACGCCCTCGCCGAGCAGGCAGGACACACCGTCACCCCCACCCGTCCCTCGCTGGTGGCGCTGACCTCACCTGACCTGTTCTGCCTGGATATGCAGGGGCTGAGCCTCAAAAACTGCGGCCTGCAGGTGCGGGATAACGAAACAAACAAGATGATTTTCACCGATCTGGGGGAAATGCTATTCACCCACTTCGGCGTCAGCGGCCCCATGGTGCTGTCCGCCAGCGCCCACATGCGGCAGATGGCCGAGGGGCGCTACACCCTCATCATCGACTGGAAGCCGGGACTCAACCCCGAACAGTTGGATGCCCGCATCCTGCGGGATTTCGCCGAACGGTGCAATATGGACATTTCCAATGCGCTGGGCAAGCTATTGCCCCGTCTGCTCATCCCCGTGATGCTGGAGATGGTGGCAATTAAGCCGATGAAAAAATGCAACGCCGTCACCCGTGAGGAGCGGCTGCGATTGGTGCAGGGCATCAAAGCGATGCCTGTCGCCATCAGCGGATTCCGCCCCATTGAGGAGGCCATCGTCACCTCCGGCGGTGTCAGCGTGAAAGAGTTGAGCGCAAAGACTATGGAGTCCAAGCTGGTCAGCGGCCTCTACTTCGCCGGCGAGGTGCTGGACGTGGACGCCTACACCGGCGGATTTAATTTACAGATTGCTTTTTCCACCGGTATGGCTGCCGGAAATGCATAAGATAGAGGAGAATGAGTTATGAACTACGCCATTGCCATTGACGGTCCCGCCGGTGCGGGCAAAAGCACCATCGCCAAAATTTTGGCGAAAGAGCTGGAGCTGATCTACGTGGATACCGGTGCGCTGTATCGCACCATCGGCTATTACGTCACCAGCCAGGGTATCGACACCGCCGACACCGAGGCGGTGATAGCGGCCTTAGACGGGCTGAAGGTGGAGCTGGGCTACGTGGAGGGTGTGCAGCGCGTTTTCGCCAACGGCGAGGACGTCAGCGACCTCATCCGCACCCCCGCCATCTCTATGGCGGCCTCTGCCGTGTCCGCCATCCCCGCGGTGCGCGCCTATCTGCTGGACACCCAGCGTAATATCGCCGCCACCCATTCGGTGATTATGGACGGCCGCGACATCGGCACCGTCATCCTGCCGGACGCCAAGATTAAAATCTTCCTCTCCGCCAGCCCCGAATCCCGCGCCCAGCGCCGCTACGACGAGCTGCAGGCCAAAGGCGACCCCGCCACCTATGAGGAAGTGCTGGCGGATATGATCAAGCGGGACTACGACGACAGCCACCGCGCCATCGCACCGCTGAAGCAGGCAGAAGACGCCATCGCCGTGGACACCAGCGGTGAGACGCTGGAGCAGTCGGTGGCGCGGATGAAAGCGATCGTGTATAAAAAGCTGAGTGAATAAGGAGCCGATTGAAAATGCCTGTCCGTCTTGCCGAGAGTGCCGGATTCTGTTTCGGCGTGAATAACGCGGTCAATCAGGTGCGCCGCCTGCTGGACGAGGGGGAGAAGGTTGCCACCCTCGGCCCCATCATCCACAACCCCCAGGTGGTGGAGGAATTGGCGGCCCGGGGCGTGGCCATCGTGTCCGACCCCGCTGAGATGACCCCCGACAGCGTGCTGGTCATCCGCTCCCACGGGGTGCCCCAAAGCACCTACCGTCAGATCGAGGAGTTGGGAGTGCGCTGCTGCGACGCCACCTGCCCCTTTGTGGCAAAGATCCATAAAATCGTGGACGAGCACTCCGCCGCCGGTGCAGTGGTGCTCATCGCAGGCAACCCAGAGCACCCCGAGGTGCTGGGCATCCGCGGCCACTGCCACGGGGAGGAATACTGTTTCCACGACGAGAAAGAACTGGAAAATCTGCTTTTGTCCCACCCCGAATGGGACGAAAAACCCTGTATTATGGTAGCGCAGACCACTTTTAACAAAACTATTTGGAAAAAGTGCGAAAAAATCGCAAAAAAACTCTGTACAAATGCAAAAATCTTTGATACAATATGCAGAGCTACTGCTAAAAGGCAGGAGGAGGCCATCTCCCTTGCCCAGCAATGCGATCAA
>JAFXFF010000036.1 GCA_017520705.1 Clostridia bacterium
CTCATCCAATCGGTGTCCCAGATCGCTCAAAAGCAGGTGGATATGGACACCGATCTCAAGGAGATCAAATGCGACATCAAAAACATCAATTTGAAGCCCGCCAAACGGTGGGACAGCATTGTGGAAAAGGCCATTCTGGCGACGGTAGGCATATTGGTCGCCTATGTCGCCGTCCGAATGGGGTTACAATCGTGAAAGGAGGAAAATGAGATGAATCACAAAGTAAAACTGTGGTGGAAAGCCGCCACGGTACGTGCCATCAAGACGGTGGCGCAGACCGCGGTAGCCACCATTGGCACCGCCGCCGTAATGGGCGAGGTCAACTGGCTAATGGTGGGTTCCGCCGCCCTACTGGCAGGTGTATTGTCCCTGCTGACCAGCATCGGCGGCCTGCCCGAGGTGGAGGTGGACTGATGGCGAAAAAACTTTATTTATCCGCCGCAGCCCACCAATACGACAACCCTACCGCATGCCCCATCAAATGCGGTGAAAACATCCACTGCAAGGCGTATATGGACTTGGTGGAAACCCGTATGCGGGAGCAGGGCGTAGAGGTTCAACGCGGCTACCGCGACACCGTCGGCACCGCAGCTATGGTCAATCGAGTGGCACAGGCAAATAAATGGGGTGCCGACCTCTATTACGTGGCCCACACCAATGCCGGCGGCGGCCGCTACAGTCTGACCTTATGCTGGTCGGACACCGCCAGCCAAAAGAAAGCCGCCGTCATGGGCAAGTACCGCAAGTGCATCAAAACTCACAAGGTACGGGTACGCACCGACCTGTACGAGATCCGTAAGACCAAGATGCCCTGTCTGTACGACGAGCTGTTTTTCCACGACAACGCCGCGGACTGTGCGTGGTTTCACAGCGGCGGCATGGAACAGCTGGCAGAGGAAACGGTGCAGGCTCTATGTGAGCTGTTAGAGGTGTCCTATGTGCCACCCATCACCAAACGACCGGAATCGGAGGCACCTTTCAAGCCGACGCCCCCCAAAGCAGGGGACAAAGTGGTACTCAACAAGAGCAAGCTGTACCTCGCCAGCACCGGCAAGACCCACGTCATCCGCAGCGGCACCTATTACGTCTACGACGGCATCTGCCTACGGGGGCGCTACCGCATTACCAACAAGCCCACCCGCGTGGGCAAAACTCCCATCGCCCTCAACGTCTCCGGCTGGGCAGAAATCTAATCCTCTCCCTTTCCTCCTCCCCTCCACAGAAAAAACGCCGTGGTGCACCTGCATCACGGCGTTTTCTCATACCTTTTCCAGCTTGGCGTAGTTTGCCATTAACTTTTTCCGCCCCGCCTTATCGAAATCGATCACCAGCAGGGTATCTCCCGCCATCGCGCTCGCCTCAAGGATCTTGCCCGTACCGAAGCTGGCGTGGGTCACCACGTCCCCCACCGCAAAGCGGCAGGCTCCCACCGAGGTGGCTCTGGGGGTCTTCCCCACCGTTACCTGGGTTCCGGCGGCGCGAGGCGCAGCGCTGTAACTGCCGCGCACAGGCGTTACCTCCTGCTCGGACACGGAATAGGAATACCCACCGCCGCCATAACCGCCGAAGGAGGTTTGTCCTCCGTATCGGCTGCCGCCGTAGCGACCGCCGCCGAAATCGCCGCCGAAATCCCCGTAGGAATGGCTGCGGTCGATCTCCTCCGTCAGCCCCGTGGGAATATCCCCAATGAAGCGAGAGGGCGGATTGCGATTGGTCTGTCCGTACAGCATACGGCTCTTGGCGCGGGTGATGTACAGCTCCTCTCGGGCACGGGTCACCGCCACGTAACACAGGCGGCGGTCCTCCTCCAGCTCCACGGGATCAAACATGGTCTGATATCCGGGGAAAATACCGTCCTCAAAACCGGGCAGCAGCACCACGGGAAACTCCAAGCCCTTGGCGGCGTGCATGGTCATCAGCACCGCCGCATCCGCATCGGCATCGTAGTTATCGATGTCGGTCATCAGCGCCTGCTCCTCTAAGAAGCCGGCCAGATCGGCGTAATCCTCACCGCAGTTTTTCTCATACTGGCGGATGGAGGAGGACAATTCCTCCAGGTTCTCCACGCGGCCTGCCTCAGCATCGCCCTGGGCCTGCCACATGGCCAGATAGCCGGTCTTCTCCAGCATATCCGCATACAGGGTGTGCAGCGGAATGTCGACGTTCTCCGCCTCCTGCCGCAACTCCTCAATGAGGGCGATAAACCCGCTAATCTTATTTGCCGCACGGCTCAAATCGGGATAGTTGGCCGCGTGGCTGAGCACCTCGTAGAGGGAAACCCCCAGCCCTGTGGCAATGGCGGCAGCGTTGTCCACGGTGGTGTCGCCGATGCCCCGCTTGGGCTGATTGATGATGCGCCGCAGGCTCACCACGTCATCGGGATTTTGAATCACCCGCAGATAGGCCATGGCGTCCTTCACTTCCAGCGTATCGTTAAAGCGATGACCGCCGATGATGCGGTAGGGCACACCGCTTTTGACCAGCGCCTGCTCGATGGCGTTGGACTGGGCGTTAGCGCGGTACAGCACCGCAAATTCGCTGTACCGCCGCCCGCCGCTGACACCGGACAGAATCACCTCTGCCACGTACTTGGCTTCTTCCTCGGCGTTTTCCAGCGTCACCAGCCGCAAGGGATCGCCCTCGGGATTCTGGGTCCACAGGGTCTTTCCCTTTCGCCCTTGGTTGCGGGCGATGATGGCGTTGGCGGCGTCCAGGATTCGCCCCGTGGAGCGATAATTCTGCTCCAGGCGAATCACCTTACACCCCGCGAACTGCTCCTCAAAGCAGAGAATGTTCTCGATGGTGGCGCCGCGGAATTTATAGATACTCTGGTCGTCGTCACCGACGACGCACAGGTTGCCGCTGCCCTGCGCCAGCAGGCTGATGAGCCGATACTGGGCGTGGTTGGTGTCCTGATACTCGTCCACCATCAAATAGCGGAAGCGGTTTTGATAATACGCCAGCACGTCAGGGCAGGTGACAAACAGCTCCACCGTTTTCCCCAGCAGATCGTCAAAGTCCATGGCATCCGCGTCGCCCAGTTTCTTCTGATACAGGGCATACGCCTTTGCCACCAATTTCAACCGAATGTCAAAACCATTCTGGTGCCGCGCGGTGTACTCCGCGGGGTCCACCAGCTCGTCCTTGGCACGGCTGATCTCGCCGAGAATCGCCTTATGTCCCAGCGTTTTCTCGTCGATGTTCAGTTCCTTCATGCAGGCCTTCATCAGCCGCTTGCTGTCGTCGGTGTCGTAGATGGTGAAGTGGCGGGAATACCCCAGCCGTTCTCCCTCTCTCCGCAGTATCCGCGCACAGAAGGAGTGGAATGTGCCGGCGGCAACCTCTTCGCCTTCCTGCCCCAGCATACGGGCAAGACGCTCTTTCAGCTCCCCCGCCGCCTTGTTGGTGAAGGTGATGGCGAGGATGCGCCACGCAGGGCAAGGGTCCACCCCACAGAGGCTCACGATCTCGCCGTCCAGGGGCAGCCGCCCATCGGCGCACAGCCGCAGTTTTTCCTCCTGCGCCTCGGTGAGACCCGGCACGTAATCGCTGTTATAGCCCTGCCCAAAGCGCACCAGATTGGCGATGCGGTTGACCAGCACGGTGGTCTTTCCGCTGCCCGCACCGGCGAGAATGAGCAGCGGTCCCTCGGTGTGGTACACCGCCTGCCGTTGCGGGCCGTTCATCCGCGCAAACTGGCGGTCGATGATCTGCCGCCGCAGCGACGTGATTTCAAATGGAGTTAACATAGTATCATCCTTCAAATTAGGAGTTAGGAATTAGGAGTTAGGAGTTAAACCGAAAAGTTCGCACACTCTCTCGCCTCCCCTTGTCAGGGGAGGTGCCGAGCGTATGCGAGGCGGAGGGGTAGTCATTCCCTCTTGACAATTTTCCTCGCATCTGCTGCACTCGCATTAAAGACACCGCTTCTGAGAGCGTATCCCTCGTTTGGTTTGAGGCGCTTAGGCTGCTCGTTCAGCCGGCGGTGTCTTTTTCATATCCACCGACAACAAGAGGCTGAACGGGATTCCGTTCAGCCTCTTGGGCTTTATCTCTTAGCCAAATAGGGTCAGCAGCACACCCGCCGCCACTGCCGATCCGATGACACCGGCCACGTTGGGACCCATGGCGTGCATCAGCAGGAAGTTGGAGGGGTTGGCCTTCTGGCCCTCTTTCTGGGCCACACGGGCAGCCATGGGCACCGCCGACACACCGGCCGAGCCGATGAGGGGGTTCACCTTGCCGCCGGTGATCACATACATCAGCTTACCCAGCAGCACGCCGCCGGCAGTACCGACGGAGAAGGCGATCAGACCCAGCGCGATAATCAGCAGGGTGGTGGGGCGCAGGAAGTTCTCCGCATTGGCGGTGGCACCCACCGTGATTCCCAAGAAAATGGTCACAATGTTCATCAGCTCGTTCTGCGCCGTCTTGGAAATACGCTCCACCACACCGCTCTCGCGCATGAGGTTACCCAGCATCAGCATACCGATGAGGGGCGCCGCAGAGGGCAACAGCAGCACGCAGATGACCGTCACCATAATGGGGAACAGAATCTTCTCGGTCTTAGACACCGTGCGCAGCTCGGTCATGACCACCTGACGCTCCTTCTCGGTGGTCAGGGCCCGCATAATGGGGGGCTGGATGATGGGCACCAGCGCCATATAGGAATAGGCCGCCACCGCAATGGCACCCAGCAATTCCGGCGCCAGCTTGGAGGTCAGGAAAATGGCTGTCGGTCCGTCCGCACCGCCGATGATGGCGATGGAGGCCGCCTGTTTTTCGGTAAAATTGATGCCCCACGCTTCGGCAAAGGGAAGCAGGTTCAGTGCGCGGGCACCGAAGAAGGTGAAGAAGATACCCAGCTGTGCCGCCGCACCCAGCAGGAAGCTCATGGGATTGGACAGCAGAGGACCAAAGTCGGTCATACAGCCGATGCCGAGGAAGATCAGGGGCGGATAGATACCGAACTTAACGCCCTGATACAGATACCACATCAGGCCGCCCTGCTCGAAGTGCTGCCACTGGGGCACAAACACGCGGCACACACCATCGACATCGGGGTCGCCTACCATAGCGCAGGTGTTACCCAATTCAATGTACTTCTTTTCCACACCGGCCTCGTTGACGTAGGTTTTGACCTCAAAGGGCTGCTGGTTGTTGTACACCACGTATTCTTTGCCTTCATATTCAATGATCTTGCTCTTGAAGAAATCCGTTTCGCTGACGGGGTACACCTGCTCGTAAGTACCATCCATATAGTCGTAGCACTCTTCCACGGTGAAGTCCACCAGGCTGTTGCGCTGGGGATCCATCACGCCGCCCAGGGGCAGGTTGACCAGCAGCATACCGAAGGCGATGGGCAGCAGCAGAAGCGGCTCAAACTGCTTTTTGATGGCCAGATACAGCAGTACACAGGCCACCGCGATCATAATCAGGTTTTTCCAGCCGCCCCCCTCAAAATTGAACAGTCGGGCCAGGCCGGAATCGTTCCATAAGGAAACGAACGCGTCTAAAAATTGTTGCATAATACGCTACCTCCGCCTTACAGTTTACGGATACCCTTGACGGCATACTGGGTGCCGGCAGGGGCCACACTTGCCACTGCGGCAGAGATGACCGCCACCGTTTCAGCGGGGACACCGCCGTCCACGTCGGGCTTGGAGGACACGGTCTCGGTGTTGCCCACAATGGGGGCCGCCGCAGGGGCCGCAGCCTGCACCACGGGGGCGGGGGCAACCGCAGAGGTCTTCTCTTCTTTGACAGCCGCATCCATCGCCACACCGAAAATTTTAAAGATGGCAGTCAGCAGCAATAGCACTAGAAACACCACCGTAAAACCAATGGCGATCACCGAGCCGGCATCTGACAGAATGGACACGTCTGCGTTCAACATAAACATACGCATTACCTCCAAAATACAAATTACGAGCAAAATCGACTCTAAAAAAGTCCATCCTCACCCATATTAGCAGTCTATCCTTATTATACTACCACACCCTACAAAAAGCAACCGTTATTTCACCTTTTTCCCATTCATTTTTAAATTCCTTCGCTTACCGCAAACGGCCCTCCGTCCCATGGGAACGAAGAGCCGTTTATACCTTACATTCTCTTTAATCTCTTCCGAATCTCCAGTCGGTCCAGTGCCGCCGCCAACAGCAAAAAGGCCACGCCCCCCGCCAATTCCTGCAGAGCATTGAAGGGCACCGCCGCCAAAGCAGCCACGCTGACCGCAACAAACTCACCGCCGGATAACCAGAAAATCGCCACCTCTGCGATGTAGTACCCTGCCACACCGATGACCCCGGCAATCAAGGGAGCCAACGTATTACGGCGGCAGAGCAACCGTTCATTTTTCGCTGTGAAAGCCAGTACCATCACGGCCTTGATCACCACCGTGAAAGGCGCCCATACAGGCGCTACCAGCAGATCCGCCAGACCGGCACCCACGGCGGCCGCCGCCATCGCATAGGGGGCTGGCAACATCGCCGCCGCCAGATAAATCACCGTATCACCCAGATGCACGTAGCCGCCTCCCACAATGGGGATATGTAAAAAACCGGTCGCCACACATACCATAGCAGCCAACACACCGACCAACACTATGTTTCTTTTCATAGGAATCGCGCCTCACTCAATTCACACAAAAACGGTTCAAAAGCAATGCCGTCTTGACCATTCTCCTGCCATTCGGCGGTGGCCGCCGTGGTGCGGCACACAAATTCCACCGTTTTCCGTACAGCTTGTTCCAAGGTCTTACCTCGTAACAGCCAACCGCACAGCACCGAGGCGAACAGATCCCCTGTGCCCGCAAAATGGCGATCCACCCGATGGCCACCCACCCATACCGGAGGGGCATCGGCAGAGGCCAGCACACAGTTTTCGATGATGTCCCCCGACTCCACGCCGGTGACCACCACCGCGCCGCAGCCGCTGTCCAGCAGCTTTCGCGCCATTCTCTCCACCTGCTCGCGATAATTGGCGGCGCCGCATACCGCGGCATACTCGCCGCCGGTGAGCAGGCACAACTCCGTCAGGTTGGGGGTGGCCACGTTAGCCAGCGCCACCAGCCGCGCCATGGCCTGCACCAGGCCGGGGGTACAGGAGGCGTACAGTTTGCCGTGGTCCGCCATAGCAGGATCCACCAATCGCAACGCACCCTGCTCACGCAAACGGCGCAGGAAAGGCTCCAGAATATCCGCCTGCCGCTCATTTCCCAGATAGCCGGTGTAGCCACAGGCAAAAGTAAGTCCCAAGCTCTCCCAGTGGGTTAAAAAGCCCTCCAGATCGTCGGTAAAATCCCGCACCAAGGGGTTGGGATAGCCTGTATGGGCAGACAACACCGCCGTGGGCAACGGACACACCTGAAAGCCCATGGCCGACAGAATGGGTATGGACACGGTCAGCGAGCACCGCCCGAAGCCGGACAGATCGTTCACCGCGGCAATACGCTGTACTTCCATTTCCCTCTCCCCTTTCCTGATCTTGTTATCGTAATTTCGTCACAGCATATCGCCGTCATTTTCGGTTCCGAAGGGACGCTCCAACAGCTGTACCACTGCCTGACGAGGATCCATCCCCTCATAGCAGATGCGGTAGCAATGCTCCACAATGGGCACGTCCACCCCGTGACGGCTGGCCAGCTCCCAGGCCGCGCGAGCAGCCAGATAGCCCTCCACCGTACCCACGCGACGGATGGTGTTGTCCACCGTCTCGCCGCGGCCGATGAGGATGCCTGCCCGCAGATTGCGGGAATGCATACTGCCGCAAGTCACCGTTAGGTCACCCATGCCGCTTAGGCCGGAGAAAGTGCGCTCCTGCGCCCCCAACGCGCTGCCCAGACGGGCAATCTCTACTAAGCCGCGGGTCATTAGAGCCGCTTTGGTGTTGTCGCCCATACCCAGGCCGTCTACAATGCCGGCACAGAGTGCGATAACGTTCTTCAACGCACCGCCCAGCTCCACACCGATGAGATCTTCGTTCAAATAGATGCGAAAACTGGCTTGGCTCAGCGCCAACTGCACCTGCCGTGCCGCCGACATATCCTTGGCGGATACCGTCACCAGCGTGGGTACACGGCGTGCTACCTCCTCCGCATGGGAGGGGCCGGACAGCACCGCGATGCGAGCCTCAGGAAGTTCCTCTTCCAGCACTTGGGAAAAGCGATACAGTGTGCCATCCTCCAAGCCCTTGCCTGCATTGACCACCAATGCATCGGGGCGCAGATGTGCCCGCAGAGATCGGGCGGTGCTGCGGATGGCGAAAGAGGGCACCGCCATAATCACCATATCCGTCTCGGTTGCCGCCGCAATATCTCCCGTCAGCCGAATGCCGTGGGGCAGAAACACCCCCGGCAGACGCAATTTATTCTGATTGTGCAGACGTAGCTCCTCCAGCTCCTCAGGGTCGTGGGACCACAGGGTCACAGAGTGTCCCATCCGCGTGGCAACCAGCGATAGGGCGATGCCCCATCCGCCGCCGCCCAGCACCAGCACTTGACTCATATCCGATCTCCTTCGTTTATTCCGCGCTCTTTTTCTGCCCCAGACGGCTCTCGGTGCCGTTGGCGATACGGCGAATGTTGGCACGATGCTGCCACACGACCAGCAGCTCTACCAGCGCCGCCATCACGGTGCAGAACACCGCCTTCACCGGATCCACCTGCCAATTCAGCAGCATCAACAGCGGCATACCGCAGCCGATGGCTAAAACAGAGCCCAAGGACACCATGCGACACGCGGCCACAATGGCGACAAAGATACCCAGACAGGTCAGCGCCACCCGCCAATCCAGCAGCAGAAACATACCCAGCGTAGTCAGCACGCCCTTACCGCCGCGGAAACCATAGAACACGGGGAAATCGTGGCCCAGTAGGCAGCAGAAGCCACCCACATACCCGCCGATGAGGGTCAGATTTTGCTGAATCCAATCCACGTAACCATAGGGCTGCACGTCGGCTACCTGCAGATGACTCAGCAACCAACCACCCACCAGCACCGCTACCATACTCTTGCCGATATCGCCGATGGCGGTGAGAATGGCAGGGCCGCGGCCGTGATTGCGCAGCACGTTGGTGGCGCCGGCGTTGCCGCTGCCCTCCTCACGGATGTCCCTGCGGAAAATGCCGCGGGTGACGATGATCGCCCAGTTGATACTGCCCAGCAGATAGCCGCACACCGCCGTCAGCAGCAGCGCTAACCAGCTGTTTTGAAGAAAGAAAAGCATAATCGAGATCTCCCTTATTGGGTGGTTCGTTCACCCTTTTCGCGAATGATAAAGCGGACGGGGGTACCCTCCAGGCCGAAGGTATCCCGCAACTGATTCTCCAAATATCTCTGATAGGAGAAGTGGAACAATTCCGCCCGATTCACAAAGAACACAAAGGTGGGCGGATTGGTGGAGGGCTGGGTCACGTAGTAGATACGCAGACGCTTGCCCTTGTCCGTGGGGGGCTGCACGCGGGCGGTGGCCTGGGCCAGCACGTCGTTGAGCATACCCGTCTTGATGCGCAGAGAATTCTGCTCGCTAACAAACTTGATCAGCTCAAATAGGCGCTCCACCCGCTGACCCGTTTTAGCCGACAGAAAGATAAAGGGAGCATACGGCATAAAGGAAAAGTCTACCATCAGCTGCTTGCGCATCTTGTCCATGGTCTTGTCGTCCTTTTCCACCGCATCCCATTTGTTGACCGCGATGATGCAGGCCTTCCCCTTTTCGTGGGCGATGCCCGCCACCTTGCTGTCCTGCTCGGTGAAGCCCTCGGTGGCGTCGATCATAATGACGCATACGTCGGCACGCTCCACCGCCATCTGGGCGCGGAGCACGCTGTATTTCTCGATGGCGTCGTCCACCTTGCTCTTACGCCGCAGACCGGCGGTGTCGATGAAGATGAAATCGCCGTACTTGTTGCTAATATGGGTGTCGATGGCATCGCGGGTGGTACCGGCAATGTTGGACACGATGCTGCGCTCCTCACCGGCGATGCAGTTGATGAGGGAGGATTTGCCCGCGTTGGGCTTGCCGATGACCGCTACCTTGATGGTGTCGCGCTCCTCGTCCTCTTCCGCCTCAGCGTCGGGCAGGAAGCGTAAAACCTCGTCCAGTAGGTCGCCGGTGCCCATACCGTGCACCGAGGACACCGCCACGGGATCGCCCAGACCCAAATTGTAGAACTCATAGAATTCCGCAGGAGGGGCGCCGGGGGTGTCGCACTTATTGACGCACAGCACCACGGGCTTGCCGCTCTTTTGCAGCATCGACGCCACCGACTGGTCATTAGCGGTGACACCGGCACGGATATCCGTCACCAGAATGATCACGTCTGCCTGATCGATGGCCAACTGGGCCTGATTGCGCATCTGGGCCAGGATCACGTCGTCGGTTTTCGGCTCAATACCGCCGGTATCCGCCAGCATAAACTTACGGCCGCACCACTCGCACTCCGCAAAGATGCGGTCACGGGTGACACCGGGGGTGTCCTCCACGATGGACAGTCGTTGTCCGATCAACTTATTAAACAGGGTGGATTTTCCCACGTTGGGACGCCCCACCACGGCGACGATAGGCTTAGCCATTGGCTATCCCTCCTTAGTCAGTAATTAACGCTTCTAACAGCGCATGAGCATCGGTCTCCTGCACAAAGATCACCTCTGCGCCCAGAGCCTTCCTCACGTCCTCCACGCTCACGTCATCGAGGAAGAGATCCCCCTCCTGACGGAGCATATTGGCCGGCAAGATCAATCGTTCCATCTGCAATCCGCTCAATTGTTTTATCAAATCACCGCCGGTCACCAGACCAGACACGGTGATGGTCTCGCCAAAGAAGTCGTTACGGATGGGCACCACCCGCACCTGCAGATGGGGCCACTTCTGCTTGGCCAACGCCACCAGCGCCTTCAAATAGGGTGCGGCGTCCACACCCGTTGCCACAATCGTGCGCTTGTCGCACACTGCGGCGGCATCGCAGGTGTCCACCGCTTCCACAAACTGCTCCTTGAGCAGGGCCAACATTCCCACGCCGTTCTCCAGCTGGGGGTAGTCCTCGTAAAATGCTTCAGAGGGAATGGGCAGCCCCGCCTTGATGTACCATTCGTCCGAGGGGTAGAATATACGGCTGCCGTGGGTTTCCAGCATCCGATCCCCCATCTCGGTCATCACGCGGATGACCTCGACGCTCTCCTCGGCGGTGAAGCCGCGCAGTTCAGGCAATCCCTCCCGGTGCTTGGTCAGCCCCACCGGCACCGCCGCCACACTGCGCACCGCAGGGGCCAGCGCCGCCAGATCCTCCATCGACCGCACCAGCTCCTCGCCGTCGTTGTACCCCGGTACCAGCACCAGCTGGCAGTTGATGCTCAGCCCCGCCTCGGCAAACCGGTGGAGATGCCGCAGGCAATCTCCTGCAAAGCGGTTGTTCATCATCTTGCACCGCAATTCCGGATTGGTGGTGTGCACCGATACGTTGATGGGGCTGATGTGCATCTCGATGATGCGCTCCACGTCGTTCTCAGTGAGATTGGTCAGCGTAATGTAATTGCCAAACAGGAAGGACAACCGGCTGTCGTCATCTTTAAAGTATAGGCTCTCCCGCATACCCTTAGGCAACTGATCGATAAAACAAAATACACAATTGTTGCGGCAGGAGCGCTGCTTGTCCATCAGATAGGTGTCAAACACCATGCCCAATTCCGCATAGGACTCCTTGCGAATACGCACTGTGCGCTCTTTCCCTTTGGCGGTTTTCACCGTCACCTTCAGTTTTTGGTCGGGAATGAAGAAGCGATAATCCAGCACGTCGGTGATCTCCCGCCCGTTGATGGCGACGAGGGTATCCCCCGCCTTGATGCGGGCCCGTGCCGCAGGACTTTTCGCTTCCACGTTTTGAATCACAACTGCCACCACGGCACCACCTTTCGTTCAATGAGTGGACGTTCGCCTGCGGCGAAGTCCGTCGAGATTTTGCGGCAATGCCGCAAAACTCGCAATGAGCAATGAGGAATGATAGCATAACCCGATTCCACTCATAATCCTACTATCCCATAATTACCTTACAGTATAGCATATATAAACCGAAAAGAAAAGCCCCCAAACGAAAAAAGGTGCGGAAAAAGAAAAATAGAGGGGGATTTCTCCTCCTCTACTTTACTTTCCGCACCAAAGCAGCAATTACTCGCCGACCTTGACAATCTGCTTGCCACCGTAGTAGCCGCAGCTGGCGCACAGACGATGGGCACGCTTGTACTCACCGCACTGAGGGCACTTCACGATCGCGGGAGCGTCCAGCTTCCAGACGTTGTTGCGTCTTTTGTCGCGACGGGCTTTGGATGTTTTTCTCTTGGGTACCGCCATTTCAGCACCTCCTTGCATTGATGAAAGAGCTTTACTCTAATAATTGTCCCAACACAGCGAGACGGGGGTCGACAGATTTGTGGGTACACCCACACAATCCTTCATTGAGGTTCTTTCCGCACATGGGACACAGACCGCGGCAATCCTCGCGGCAGAGGCTCTTATACGGCAATTCCAGCAGGATATCCGCCAACGTGAGATCGGCGAGATCCAGTTGATACTGGTCCAGCAGGATATAGTCGTCGTTTTCCTCATCCTCAAGGGTGGCCACCAGAGTGTGCTCCAACGGGACGTCATAGGCTTTCTCAAAGGCACCCAGGCATCGGTCACACCGCCCGTGGAATACGAACGTTGCCCTCGCCGACAACTGCACCACACCGGCTCTGACGGTGATCGCACCGACCACGCGAACAGGCTCGGGAAGGGGGCAAATGCCTTGATGTTCCACCTGTGAAAAGTCCAATTCTGTGTCGATGGGCAGGCGGTTCGCCTCACCCATGAACAAGGATCTGCATTGCAAAAGCATAGTTCACCTCAATCGTCACGCGTAACATTATATAAGAGCAGGCGGAATTTGTCAATAGACAATTTCAATTTCTGCCCAATTTCACAATATTCCTACTTTTTCGCCGTTCTGAATTGACAACCGCGATAAAAACCACTGTATCAATGGTCGGCAGGCTTCTCAATCGCTACCAGCGGCACAAACTCCTCCGCCTCGGCGTCGCCGATGTCGCGGATGAGGATAAAGGGGGTCAGCTCGTCGTCCTGACCGGCAGGGTTGTCCCGAATCCGTTCGGCCAGGTTGGCATCCTTCACCTCGTTAAGATCGGGGGATTTGCCCAGCACCTCCACGTCAATGTCGTTAGCGTCCACCAGCACGCAGGAGATGCCCAGCTTCTCGTACACCTCACGGCACACCCCTACGGGGTCGGTGGTGCTGAGCACCGCCGTGGTCTTGTAGGTATCAAACTGGGAATGGGGATAGAACCCGTCGATACCGGCCACCTCACGGCCCAAGATCTTGAAGAATACGCCCCGTCTGCCGAACAGCTTGCCCACCGCGCTGCAGAAGGAGGCCCACAGCACCAGCGGCAGGCCTTTCATATCGATGGTCAGCTGCATCTTATACGGCTCGGACAGGCCGGTTCCGGTGGCACTGCGATAGGCAAATTTGGACAAAAACTTGGCCCAAAAGCCCACCTTGACCTCGTCCATGGTGACGATGTTGCCCTGACACATAGACACCACCTTTTCGCCCAGGGTCACCACGTCCCCCTCCTGATACAGGGGGCTTACGTAGGTACGCAGGATCTCTACCAGATCCTCGCCCTTTTCGATAAAGTGGGTCTTGACGCCGTAGCGCTCATAGCGCACGCCCTCCACCTCCCGCAGGCCGCGGACGTAGTAGATCACGCCATCCTTTTCTCTGCGGTTTTGCTCGGTGTTGCGGTTACCCTCATACCAAATAGCCATACTTTCTACTCCCAATCCTACCTGCGAAAACGGCGAGGGATTCCCCCCGCCGTTCCACGTTTTCCATTATTGTGCGCCGTTGACGCCGTCCCTATTCTCAGATCTCCTGAGCCAGCTCAGCCACACGGGCGGGGATGTCGGCCTTATCGGCGGACACGGACAGGGTGATGTTGACCTCCAGCTTCGCCAGCCTCTCCACCAAGTCGGCCAGCTTCTCCAGATCGTCGCCGCCGATCTTCAGGGTAGAATCCACAAAGATGTCGGTGATGTCGTAGTTACCGGCGCACATACCGGCGATGAAGCCGTACAGGCAACCGAAGCAACGGATAGCATAGTCCTCAGCGGCAACCAGACGAGCCTTATGGCTCAGATCGTAAGTCAGAGTGTTATCTTTTTCAATAAAGACCACGTTTCCCTTAGACTGCTCAACGGCGGCCTTGCACAGGTCCATCAATTTCTTAGTCTTGCCGGAGCCTTTTTTACCGAGAATCAAAGTGATCATAATGTTGTCCTCCTAAGTATTGTATATTTGGAAACCGTCTTGCGACAGAAACTCCCTAAAAGAATAATTTTACTGACCCAACCGCGCTTCCAGAGCGGCACGGGCCTCTTCATAACCGGGCTTGCCCAGCAGAGCAAACATATTCTTCTTGTAGCTCTCCACACCGGGCTGATCGAAGGGGTTGACTCCCAGCATATAGCCGGAGATGGCACAAGCTTTTTCGAAGAAGTAGATGAGATAGCCCAGCTCCTTCTCGTCCATGGCGGGGACGTCCAGCACCAGATTGGGGGTGCCGCCGTCGGTGTGGGCGAGGATGGTGCCCTCAAAGGCCTTTTCGTTCACAAAAGAGAGGGGCTTGCCGGCCAGGAAGTTGAGGCCGTCCACGTTCTCCGCATCCTCTTTGATGAGGATGTCCCGCTGAGGCTTATTCAGCTTGACCACCGTCTCAAACAGGATGTTGGAGCCATCCTGAATGAACTGACCCAGCGAATGCAGGTCGGTGGAGAAAATGACGGAGGCGGGGAACAGACCCTTGCCGTCCTTACCCTCGCTCTCACCGAAGAGCTGTTTCCACCACTCGTTCATCATGGCGAACTGGGGCTCGTAGCTGACCATCAGTTCCACCGCGCGGCCCCGACGGTGCAGGGCGGTACGGGCGGCGGCATAGCGGTAGCACTGGTTCTTATGCAGGTCGGTCTCGGCAAAGTCCTTGCGGGCCGCGGCGGCGCCCTGCATCAGGGCGGCGATGTCGCAGCCGGCCACCGCGATGGGCAACAGACCCACAGCAGTGAGCACCGAGAAGCGGCCGCCCACGTCGTCCGGCACCACGAAAGTCTCGTAGCCCTCGCGGTCGGACAGGCCCTTCAGCGTACCACGGGCCTTGTCGGTGGTGACGTAGGTGCGGCGCACCGCCTCCTCATGGCCGTAGCGCTCTTCCAGCAATTCACGGAACACACGGAAGGCGATGGCGGGCTCGGTGGTGGTACCCGACTTAGAAATCACGTTGATGGATACACGGCGACCCTCGCAGATCTCCAGCAGTTCGGAGAGCTGAGTACCGGAAATGCTGTTGCCGGCAAAGTAGATGTCGGGGGTATCCTTTTTCTTCGCGTTATAGTTATTGGATTTGAGAAACTCAATAGCCGCGCGGGCACCCAAATAGGAGCCGCCGATGCCGATGACGATAAACACGTCGGTGTCTTCTTTGATACGGGCGGCCGCCGCCTGAATGCGGGCGAACTCCTCCTTGTCATAATTGACAGGCAGATCCAGCCAGCCGAGGAAATCACAGCCCAGACCGGTGCCGGAATGAAGAAGATTGTGCGCTACGGTCACCTGAGGTTGCAACGCCAAAATCTCGGATTCGGAGATAAAGCCGTTTGCGTACTTGGTTTCCAGTTTGACTGCCATAGAAATCCGCCTTTCCGCGATGGGTGATGACTCCCCATCCTCACTTTGTACACACATTTTACTATACTTTTTCCAACTTTGCAACCGTAAATTATGAATTTTTATGTCTTTTTTTACAAATTCATCGCAATAAAGCATCCATCAATAATCCGTATGCCCAACGGAAGGTGACGGCAGGTACCTCCGCCTTGGCGCGGATGGGGTATTCTCCCAGCACCTGCCCGCCTGCAGACAGCCGCCACACACCCACCGTCTGCCCTTTCAGCACAGGCGCCTGCAGATCGGCGGCCAACTCGATCTCGCTCTGGATCTGCCCCTCTGCCCCCTTTTCCAGCAGCAGGGCGGAGGGGGTTTTCACCTGTATCTCCACCTGCGGGCTCTGCCCCTTGAGCACGGGGATGGGCTTGAGTACCAGCCCCTCCGTGGTGGGCGTATAGGTCACGTAATGGGCGAATCCATAGTCCAGCAGGGTCCGTGCCCCCTCCCACCGATCGGCGGTGGTGGCACACCCTAACACCACTGCCACAAAGGAGGTCCCCTCCCGCCGCGCCGTGGCGGCGAGACAATGCCCAGCCGCATTGGTGGTGCCGGTCTTCAGCCCCGTGGCCCCCGTATAGTGGCGGAGGAGCTTATTCGTGTTCACCAGCTGGGATTCACCACCCCGCAGGCTGTCCATCCAGATGGTGGTAAACCGTTCAATCTCTTGGTGCTTCATCAGTTCGCGGCTCATCAGCGCCACGTCGTAGGCGCAGGAATAGCCGCTGTCATCCAAGCCACTACAATCCTTAAATTCCGTGTCCTTCATCCCCAGTTGGGCGGCCCGCTCGTTCATGGCCGCCACAAAGACGGGCATACTACCGCACAGATGCTCCGCCAGCGCGCCGCAGGCATCGTTGGCGGATACCACGGCGGCGGCCTTCACCAGCTCCTCCACCGTCATGATCTCCCCCGGCTCTAACCAGATCTGGCTACCCCCGATGGCGGCCGCCTTCTCCGAGCAGGTGACGGGGTCGGTCCAGGCCACCCGTCCCTCCTCCAGCGCCTCCATCACCAGCAGCAGGGTCATGATCTTGGTCACCGAGGCGATGGGCAGACGGGTGTGGCTGTCCTGCTCGTACAGCACCGTGCCGCTGCCCAGATCCATCAGCAGCGCCCCTTTGGCCTTGACGCTCAACTCTCCCGGTGACGGCAGGGCCACCGTGGGCCACGCCGCGTCGTCCTCTTTCAATAAATCCTGCAGCTTTTCGCCGTTTCCTTCGTCATAGATGACCGTTCCCACGTCTGCCGTCACCACAGGGCACAGCCACACACACAAAGCACACATCCAGCCTACCACTCTTTGCCATTTCATACCGTTCATCCTTTCCTATCGTTCGGTTTATCCATATATATGAAAAAAGTTGAGAAAAAAGCAGAAAG
Organism: Clostridia bacterium; assembly: GCA_017520705.1. Lineage (GTDB taxonomy): Bacteria > Bacillota > Clostridia > Oscillospirales > Acutalibacteraceae > UBA5905. The sequence continues at coordinate 17,156 of JAFXFF010000036.1, forward strand.
GGTCTTCCTTTTTTCTCTCAAAAGTCATATAATGAATAGATGTGGGCATTTTCGCCACCATTCCGCACCGAAAGGACGGTTGCTATGAACGAAAATCGCAATTGGCTGGAAAGGGTACAGCGCATCCATTTCATCGGCATCGGCGGCTCGGGCATGAGCCCTCTTGCCGAGATCTTGCACGCCAAAGGGTACACCCTCTCCGGCTCGGACAATAATGAATCGGATAATCTGGCCCGTTTGCGGGCCTTGGGCATCGCCATCTCTATGGGTCACGCCGCCGCCAACGTGGAGGGGGCAGACTTGGTGGTCTACACCGCCGCCATCCCCGCCGACAATCCCGAGCTCATCGCTGCGGCGGAAAAGAACATTCCTCTGGTAGAGCGCGCCATCCTGCTGGGCTGGATCTCCCGCCAGTTTGCCAATACCATCGCGGTGGCCGGCACCCACGGTAAGACCACCACCTCCTCTATGCTCAGCCACGTGCTGCTCACCGCCGGCACCGACCCCAGCATCTTCATCGGCGGCCGTCTGCCCCTCATCAACGCCAACGGCCACGCCGGCACCAACGACACCATGGTGTGCGAGGCCTGCGAATTTAAGGATCACTACCTCGAGATGACCCCCGCCGTCAGCATCATCCTCAACGTAGACGCCGACCATCTGGACTATTTCGGCGACCTTGACGGCGTCATCGCCTCCTTTGCCAAATTCGCCGCCAAGACCACCGAGGCGGTCATCTACAATGCCGACGACCCCAACACCCTGACGGCAGTGAAGGATGTCCCTGCCGCCTGCCGCATCTCCTTCGGCACCGCCGACGGGTGCGATTGGCAGGCCAAGAACATCCGCACCGTCCGCGGTGCTTACGGACAGTACGATTTGTACTGTAAAGGCGAGTTCCTTTGCACCATCGAATTGGGCGTCCCCGGCGCCCACAACGTGCTCAATTCCCTCTCGGTGGCCGCCGCCGCCACTCTCTGCGGCCTCACTCCCCGGCAGATCGCCGCCGGCATTGCCGATTTCCACGGCGCAGGCCGCCGCTTTGAGTTCCTCGGCACCTACGCCGGTGTGACGGTGGCGGACGACTACGCCCACCACCCCACCGAAATTGCCGCCACCATCGAGGCGGCGAAAAAGCTGGAGCACAACCGCGTTTGGGCGGTGCACCAGCCCTTCACCTTCACCCGCACCGCCCGCCATCTGGACGAGTTCGCCACCGTGCTGGACAAGGCGGATGTGGCGGTCATCAGCGACATTATGGGCAGCCGCGAGGTCAATGAGTGGGGTGTTCACACCACCCAGATGACCGACAAAATGGAGCACGGCGTCTACCTCCCCACCTTCCCCGAGATCGCGGAGTACGTGGCCGCACGGGTCCAACCGGGTGACCTGGTCATCACCATGGGCGGCGGCGACGTGTACAAATGCGCCCGTATGATCATCGCCCTGTTAAAAGAAAAGGAGTAACCCCGTGTTAAGAAACAAACTATTCGGCGACCGCGCCTTCTACAAATATGTGTTGGCGCTGTCCGTTCCTATGATGATACAAAACGGCATCACCCATCTGGTGAGTATGCTGGACAACCTGATGATCGGCATTGTCGGCAAGGTGGAGATGAACGGCGTATACATTGCCAATCAGCTTCTCTTTGTATTCAACCTCTGTATCTTCGGTGCAGTGGCAGGCGCCGGTATCTTCGGCGCTCAATTTGCAGGTCAGAAAAACCATCAGGGCATCGCCCAAGCCATGCGCTTCAAAATATATATCTGCACCATACTGACCATCTTGGGTATCGGCGTTTTTCTTCTGTGGGACGAGCCGCTCATCGTGCTGTATCTACAAGGAGAGGGCGATCCCTCGGTCACCGTAAATTCCCTGTCCAACGCACAGGAATACCTGCAGATTATGCTCATCGGCTTGCCCGCTTTTGCCCTGTCTCAGTGCTACGCAGGCACCCTGCGCGAGACCGGTCGCACCACACCGCCCATGGTGGCAGGTATCGTGGCGGTGGCGGTCAATCTCATCGGCAACGGCATTCTCATTTACGGCCTGCTGGGCGCCCCTGCTCTGGGCGTCAAGGGCGCCGCCATCGCCACCGTGTTGTCCCGTTTCGTCGAGCTGGCCATTCTGGTTATATGGACTCACGCCAACCCCGAGAAGAATCCCTTTGCCGCCCTGCTCTACCGCAGTTTCCGCATTCCCCTGCGCTTGGTGGGACAGATTCTCCTGCGTGGTCTGCCTCTGATGCTCAACGAGGCCGCATGGTCCGTCGGCTTGGTGGCGCTCAACCGCCAGTACACCATCCGTGATTTGGACGTGGTCAGCGCCAACAGCATTGCTCAGATCTTCTGGAACGTGTTTTCCGTCTCCTTTATGGCCGTCGGTGTCACCGTCGGGATCATTCTGGGGCAAAAATTGGGCGACGGCGACAAAAAAGGCGCCAAGGAGGACAGCGTCCGCCTCATCGTTTTCTCCACCCTGTTGGGCGTGGGCGTGACCCTGGTCTATTGCGCCTTTGCTCCCTTCATCCCCCATCTGTATCAGGGCGAGGATTTCACCCCTGCCATTCGCCAGTTGGCCACCCAGATGATGATTGTGGGCGCGCTGTCTATGCCCATTGACGCCTTCGCCCACGCCACCTATTTCACCCTGCGGTCGGGCGGTCAGGTGTTCATCACCCTGCTGTTCGACAGCGTGTATATGTGGGTCATCAATGTGCCCGTCGCTTTCCTGTTGATGGAATACACCACCCTCCCCTTCCTGGTGGTATACGCCATTTGCCACGCCGTCAACATTTTCAAATGCTTCCTCGGTGCTTGGCTGGTCAAAAAAGGAATCTGGATTCGCACCATTGTATAACCAAAAACTCCCGCCGATGGGCGGGAGTTTTTTTGCACAAAAATGTAAAATGTGCTTGACATTTTGTTTTGCTCGTGTTATCCTACAATTGTAAAGCGAACTTTACAAAAAGGAGGTCACTTATGAAAAACCGCATGGAAGAGATCCGCAAGGACAAGGGCATCCGCCAGGAGGATTTCGCCCGCGCCCTTGGCGTATCCCGCCAGACCATCAGCTCGCTGGAGACGGGACGGTACAACCCCTCCATCCAGCTGGCCTACAAGATCGCCCGTTATTTTGATCTGACCATCGAAGAGGTCTTTCTCTTTGAAGAATAAGGAGGTATTTTTATGAAACCCAATCGCAATATCCGCTATCGCTGGATTCTGTCCATCCTCTACGGCGTCATCGGCATCTCCCTCATCGCTTGCAATCTATTCCATGCAGTGGACGATTATTGGAGCGGTATGGGTGCTGCTCTCCTCGTCATCAGTGTGTTACAGGTGTTGCGCCTCATCCGCTATAAGAGCGATCCGCAGTACAAGGAGGCCACCGACACCGCCGTCAACGACGAGCGCAACCGCTTTCTCTCCACCAAGGCCTGGTCTTGGGCAGGATACCTTTATATTATGATTGCCGCCGTCGGCTCTATCGTATTCAAACTGCTCAATCAAGAAACCCTGATGTTCGCCGCCTCCGGCAGCGTCTGCATCATTCTTGTCCTCTACTGGATTTCCTACCTCATCGTCCGTAAGAAATACTAAGAAAAAGACGGTGTGTCATCCGACACACCGTCTTTCTTATACCTCTGTCATCTCGGGCATCTTTGCCAGCATGGTCCCAATGCCTGCGGCGTCCGCCAGCCCCTCGGCGCAGGCCGTGGCACTGCCACAGGCCACGCCCAAACGGAGTGCCTGCGCCATATCGCCATAGCGTTGCCATCCTGCGGCAAAACCGGCCACCAGACTATCTCCTGCACCCACGGTGCCGATGACCTCACCCTCGGGTGCCGGCTGATACATCCGTTTTTCACCGGCACATAACAAAGCTCCGTCTTTACCCATACTCACCAGCACGTTCTGCGCCCCTTTGCTGCGCAGCCACTGAGCCGCCTCAATCACGTCCGCCAACATGGGCAATTCCCTGCCCACCAGCGCCGCCAGCTCCTCCCGATTGGGTTTTACCAGCCACGGCTTCTCTCCCAAAGCACGTAGCAGTGCCTCACCGGCGGTATCCACGATGGCGCGCACGCCACTCGCCGCCAGCATACGAGCGTAACTATCCACATCCATCCCCGGCGGCAAGCTGCCGCACAGACACAGTAGATCGTCCTTATTCAGTCGGCTCAATTCACACAGGAGTCCCTCTACCTGCTGATGGCTCACCGCAGGCCCGGGTGCATTCAGCTCGGTCTCATTCTCCCCATACAGTTTCACGTTGATGCGGGCCTGTCCCTCCGGCAAGCGAATAAACTCCGTCACGACCCCCATCTGCTGCAGGGCACTCTCCAGCATCACGCCGTTGCTCCCCGCCACGAAGCCGAGGGCCACGTTGCGCTCGCCCAACGCACCCAGCACGCGGGACACGTTGACCCCCTTTCCGCCGGCAACAAGGGTGGCCTCCGCGGTGCGGTTCAGTCCGCCAATTTTCAGACCATCCAGCCGCACCGCCAGGTCCAGCGCAGGGTTACAAGTTACCGTATAAATCATACTTCACAAATCCTCCCTCCGCCAACGACGTACTCGCCGTCGTACAGCACCACCGCCTGACCGGTGGTCACCGCCCGTTGCGGCGTGTCAAACACCACCTCGGCTCTGCCATCCGGCAGCGCCGTCACCGTTGCCGCCGCTTCACGGGCATTATAGCGTGTACAGGCGGTCACCTTTACTGGCTCCGTCGGTGCTTCTCCGTCCACCCAATTGAAAGAATCCGCCACCAAACGGGTGGTGTACAGTTCACTTTCGTGGGTCAACAGCACCGTATTGTTCTCCCTATCCTTACGGCGCACGTACAGCGGCGCAGGCAGCGCCAGTCCCAGTCCTCTGCGCTGACCGATGGTGTAGTGGATCAGCCCCTTGTGCTGTCCCAGCACCTTGCCTTCGGCGTCTACGAAATCGCCGACAGGATACTCTCTTCCCGTCCGTTGGCGGATGAAATCGGCGTATTTGCCGTCGGGGACAAAGCAGATATCTTGGCTGTCTGCCTTGTGGGCGGAGACGAAGCCGTACGCCGCGGCCACACCGCGAATCTGCTCTTTGCTCTCCATCTCGCCCAGCGGAAACGCGATATGCGCCAATTGCTCTTGGGTGAGAAAATACAGCACGTAGGTCTGGTCCTTCGCCAGATTGACCGCCTTTCTCAATCGGTACTTTTCGCCGTCATACTCTACACGGGCGTAGTGACCCGTCACCAGCAGGTCGCACCCCTTATCTTTGGCGTACTCCATCAGCGCACCGAACTTCATATAGCGGTTGCACTCGATGCAGGGATTGGGGGTATCTCCGGCTTCGTAAGCGCTTACAAAGCGGTCCATCACCTGCTTAGAAAACACCTCCCGCAGGTCCGCTACCTCAAAGGGGAATCCCAATTGTTCCGCGATGTTCCGCGCATCCTCCGCCTCTTTGGCGGCGCCGCAATTATCGCCGTCGTGCAAGCGCATGGTGATACCGCGGCAGTCGTATCCCGCCTCCACCATTTTAGCCGCCGCCACCGACGAGTCCACACCGCCGCTCATAGCGATGAGCGCCTTTTTGCTCATTGGGAATTCCCCCTTTCGTATCATTCTCAAATCAGCACCATAGGGGCGGCAACCTGCCGCCCTCATAGCCTCCCTCTCCGAGGGAGGTGGATTTTCGCCACAGGCGAAAAGACGGAGGGAGTTTTCTCCTGCCGCCTATCGACGGCAACTCCCTCAGTCAAATGCTACGCATTTGCCAGCTCCCTCACAGAGGGAGCCTTTATCCTATCTAACCTCATCCCATTATTCATTGTTCATTAATCATTGTCCCAGAATACCACAAACCCGACGGTTTTTCAACCGTCGGGTTTGCAATTTCCTCTATTTTACGGATTTTCCACCACACCGGTGAACAGGATGGTGTCCCCCGGCCCCGTGATGGCAAACATAAAGGGGCGATCCAGCACAAAATCCATCTCATCCTTCGGCATCGCCGATCCGGGCGCTATCATCACCGTATAAGCGGCGGCGGTGACGCCTTCTTCGTCAATGGCCACACGAGCGGCGTGCTGTACCTTGTTGATCCACACCGGCTCGGTCTGTTGGGTCAGAATGGCGCCGAAATCACTCTTTTCGGCATCGAACACGTCGGTGACACCCAACTGTTTTAGCCCGCCGATCAGGTCTTGGTCGGATACCATGTCGAATTTCGGAATGGACATATTCACCTTAAGATACTTGCTGTCCACCGACCCCGTTTTACCCTGCATCAGGTTCAATACCTGACGGTCGGTGATGAGACTGTCCACCGTCACCCCTTTATCGGGCAGGAAGAAGATCATCTCGTATGCGCCGTCGTCCAGGCCTAATGATACAGCAGTGAAGTTGTCTCCAAAATAGGCCGTGGTCATATTCCAATCCGACATATACACGCAAGATACGTCCTTACCCAACGACGTATGGAATATGCCCTGCTGATTGTTCTCGGAATAAAAGCCACCCTCCCACTTCGCCTTAAAGCAGATGGTGGAGGCCAACGCCAGCACCGTAGTGGGGTCGAATTTCAAGCCGCTCGCTTGCTCTTTCAGCAGGTTGTCGGTCTGCTCGTTGATCCAATCCTGTAACGCTTTATTATACTCTTCGCTGCCCATCACGCCCTCAAATGTCGAGGCGTAGTAGTGCTGCGCCAGCGCGTTGACGGTGTCCATATCGTACTGCCAATAGTCGTTATCCGACAGCCACAGAGAGTTAGCCAGCACACTGGTCACCGCGCCGTCATTGAGATACACACCGTTCCACAGTCCGGAGCATTTCTCCCGCAGAGTGGTCAGATCGGACACCCCCAGCAGATCGAGGATCTGCTTGCGGCTGTTGCCCTCGGCGGTCTCCGCCAGCATCGCCAGCGCCATATACACGTTCAGCGGCGAATACACGCGATTTTCCCCTGCCTCACCGGCAAGGAACTGCGCCATCGTGCGGGCATAATAAGCGGTCATGCCATCGGTATGTCCCTCCGCTTGTGCGCGCTGCGCCCGCACGTCCGCCTTCCACTCGTCATACCCGTCGCCATAGCCATCGGCAGGCCGTGCCGCCATCTTGGGATAGGCGGGGGACGCCAACGCCAGCGGCTTCACCAATGGAGCTTGTGGGATGGTGGGTTTCACCACCGTCGTAGTGGTCGTTTTGTCGCTTTCGATCGGTTTCTCGGTCTTGGTAGCGGTGGTATCTCCGCCACCGCTCTCCATGGTGCTGACGGAGGTGTGTTCCGTTTTCGCGCTCACCGGCGGCTTTTCACCGTCCGGCTTCAGGTGCGGCCACACCGCCACCATCCCCACCGCCAAGGCTACGCAGGCGGCCACCGCCACGGCGACGATCCATCGGGTTCGTTTTTTCTTCATAAAGAGTCCCCCTCCCAAGCGTTAAGCTGTTACGGATTTTCCACCACACCGGTGAAGAGAATGGTGTCCCCCGGCCCCGTAATGGCGAACATAAAGGGGCGATCCAGCACAAAATCCATCTCATCCTCCGGCATCGGAGAACCCGCTAAGGTCATCACGGTATACGCCGCAGCAGTAACCCCTTCTTCATCGATGGCGACGCGGGCGGCGTGCTGCACCTGATTCACCCACACCGGCTCGCTCTGTTCCTCTAAAATACCGCCGAAGTTGCTCTTTTGGGCATCAAACACGTCGGTGACACCCAGCTCTTTCAGGCCGCCGATCAGGTCTTGATCGGATACCACGTCGAATTTGGGAACAGACATATGCACCCTGAGAAACTTGCTGTCCACCGTTCTTTCATAGCCCTGCATCAGCGAAAGGACCTGCTTGTCGTTGATGAGTGTATCCACCGCCACACCCTCGTCGGGCAGGAAGAAGATCATCTGATACCCACCATCGTCCAGACCCTTACTCACCGCAGTAAACCGATCACCGAAATAAGCCTCCGTCATAGGGGAACTTCTCATATAGGTGCAGGACACTTCTTTTCCCGCGGACGTATGAAATACACCCTGCTGATTATTCTTTTCGTCAAACCAGCCCGTCCACTTGGCACGGAAGCAGATGGTAGAGGCCAGTGCCAGTACTGTATCGGGGTCAAACCCTAAGCCGTCTGCCTGCTCTTTCAGCAGGTTGTCGGTCTGGGCGTTGAGCCAGTCCTGCAACGCCTTATCGTACTTGGCGCTGCCCATCTCCCCCTCAAACACCGAGGCGTAGTAGTGGTCCGCCAGCGCATTCACGGTGTCTTCGTCATACGTCCAGCGGTCACCCTCCGCCAGCCATAAAGAGTTGGCCAGCACGCTGGTCACCGCGCCGTCATTGAGATACACACCGTTCCACAGTCCGGAGCATTTCTCCCGCAGAGCGGTCAGGTCGGACACCCCCAACAGATTCAGTATCTGCTGACGACTGTTGCCCTCGGCGGTCTCCGCCAGCATACTCAGCGCCAGATAGACGTTCAGCGGCGAATACACGCGGTTTTCCCCCGCCTTACCGGCGAGGAACTGGGCCATGGTATCGGCGTAATAATCGGTCATACCGTCGGTGTGCCCATCGGCTTGCATACGCTGAGCACGCCGATCCTCCCACCACGCATCGTAGGCATCCTCATTTCCGCCATAATAATTTGCGGGACGTGCCGCCATTTTCGGATACTTAGGCTGCGCCAGCGCAAAGGCGATCGGCTGGGGCGTAAGAACCTCAGCGGGCTTTCGGGTCGTGGTGATCACAATGGTCTGTCCTCCTTGTGTGGTAGTACCACCGCTCTCCATGGTGCTGACGGTGGGGCTATCCATCGTCATATCCACCTTCGGTTTCGTGTTGTCGGGCTTCAGGTGCGGCCACACCGCCACCATCCCCACCGCCAAGGCTACGCAGGCGGCCACCGCCACCGCGGAATACCACCACGGGCGGCGGCTGCGACGTGTCATCGCCTCACTGACAATAGATTCATCCAGACGCCCGATGGCGTCACTCAGTTGCTCTCGATTCATACAGAGTAACCCTCCTTCTCCAAATGTTCCCGCAGCCCCACACGGGCGCGGTGCAAGGCGGTCTTGACCCAGGATAGGGTCACCCCTTGCTTATCGGCAATCTCCTGCAGGGACAGGGCGAAGAAATAACGACCCACAAAGGCCTGCCGCACCGCAGGCTTCACCCCCGCCAGATAGGCGCCGATGGCCTCTGTCAGCGCCTTGCAGTCCAACGCCTCGTCAGGCGTTTCGCCGCCGGGGATGCACTCGCTCAGCTCCTCCAGCGACAGGGCATACTGCGTGGCCGCCCGTTTCTCCGCCCTGCGGCGGCGATAGCGGTCGATGGCCAGTTCGCGGGTGATCTTGGCGAGAAAAGCCCCCAGCTTGGTAGGTTTGTGGGGCGGGATGACGTTCCACGCCTTCAGATAGGTGTCGTTGACCGTCTCCTCACTCTCCGTAGGGTCGTCCAGGATGCGCCGGGCTACGGCGGTCAGCGCCGCCCCGTAGCAGGCGGCGGTGTGCTGTAGAGCGGACTCATCCCTTTGCCAATACAGCTCCACGATTTTTTGGTCGTTCATTTCTTCACCCCCTCACCCTTAAAGACGCAAAAAAATGGAAAAGGTTACACTTTTATCCTACCACACTTTCCTGTTCAGCGCAACAAAAAACGGGAGAGGTCACCCTCTCCCGTTTTTCACACGTCTTCTTTCTCAATTTCCGCCTTGATTTCCACGGCGGCTTCCAGCGCCTCACGCAGGGTATCCAACCCATCCTTGCCGCCGGTGCGGTCGATCTTCACCGCGAAATAAGGCTTACTGCCGGCGGAGATCATCACCCGCCCCTTGAGGGCGGCGCTTAAGCCCGCACCGACGCGCATATCCAGTTTGTCGCAATACAGTAGCACCGATTCTTGCTGCTGCCGCACCTCGCGGATGCCGATGGAGGCCGCCATATTGCGTAAGAGCGCCACGTCCACCAAGCCCTGCACCGCCTTGGGCGGCTCGCCGAAGCGGTCGATGAGCTCGTCGAACACGTCCATAGAGTCCTCCACCGTGCGGATATCCGCAATGCGGCGGTAGATCTCCAATCGCTGTGCGTTGTCGCTGATATAGCTGTCGGGGATGTGGGCGGTGATGGGCAGGTCCACCAAACACTCGATGGTCTCGGCGGCGGTCTGCCCTTTTTCCTCGCTGACCGCGTCCGCCAACAGTTTGAGGTACATATCGTAACCCACCGACTCCATGTGTCCGTGCTGTTGGGCACCCAGCAGGTTGCCCGCGCCGCGGATCTCCATATCCCGCATAGCGATCTTGAATCCCGCACCAAACTCGGTGAAATCCCGCATGGTCTCCAACCGCTTTTGGGCAATATCCGTCAACTGTTTTCCACGGGTAAAGGTCAGATAGGCATACGCCCTTCTCGAAGACCGCCCCACGCGCCCGCGGAGCTGATGGAGCTGGGACAATCCATATCTGTCCGCGTTTTCGATAATCAACGTATTCACGTTGGGGATGTCCACACCCGTCTCGATGATGGTGGTGCACACCAGAATGTCCACCTCGTGCTCCAGCACCTGCCGCCAGATCTCGGACAGTTCTTCCTCGTTCATCTTGCCGTGGGCCACGGTGATGCGCGCCTCCGGCACACGGTTGTGCAGCGCCGCCGCTACCAGTTCAATGTTATCCACCCGATTGTGGAGGTAATACACCTGACCGTCGCGGCGCAGTTCGCGGCGGATGGCGTCGGCGATCACGCCGTTGTCGTGCTCCAGCACGTAGGTCTGCACGGGACGGCGGTCTTGGGGTGCCTCCTCGATGACCGACATATCCCGAATGCCGCTCATGGCCATATTCAGCGTGCGGGGAATGGGGGTCGCCGACAGAGTCAGCACGTCCACGTTGGGGGTCATCTCCTTGATGCGCTCCTTTTGCGCCACGCCGAAGCGCTGTTCCTCATCCACGATGAACAGACCCAAGTCGCGGAAACTCACGTCTTGGGATAACAACCGATGAGTACCCACCACAATATCGATCTCGCCGCTTTTCACGCGGCTGACGATATCCGCTTGCTGTTTCGCCGTGCGGAAACGGGAGAGCATCTCCACCTTCACGGGAAAGCCCTCAAACCGCTTGAGGATGGTATTGTAATGTTGAAAGGCCAAAATCGTCGTGGGCACCAAAATGGCACACTGCTTACTTTGACTGACGCACTTAAACGCCGCGCGGAGCGCCACCTCGGTCTTGCCGAATCCCACGTCACCGCACAGTAGGCGGTCCATCGGCACCGCCCGCTCCATATCGCTCTTGATCTCATCGATGCAGCGTAACTGATCTTCCGTCTCCTCATACTCAAAGTGGCGCTCAAAATCGTACTGCCACTCCTCGTCGGGTCCGAAGGCATAGCCCGGGGAGGCCATCCGCTTGCCGTACAGCACCACCAGCTGCTTGGCGATGTCCTTGACGGCGGTCTTGACGCGGGTCTTGGCCTTCTGCCACTCCTGACCGCCTAAGCGGTGGAGTTTCAGCGTCACGTCCTATTTCGTGCCGATGTATTTGCTCACCAGGTCCAGTTGGGTCACGGGGACGTACAGCGTATCCCCTTTGGCATATTCCAGTTTAATATAATCCTTCACCACGCCCTGCACGTTCATCTGGTGGACACCTTGATAGATGCCGATGCCGTGGGCCACGTGCACCACGTAGTCACCGATCTGCAATTCCGACAGGCTGTGGATCTCCAATCCTCGATCCTTACTGCGACGGCGGTTGCGCCGTATGGGTCGCACCGCTCTGCCGTGGGTGAGGATGGCCAGATGAGCCTCGGGTAGTTCCAGTCCGGCGGAAATACCTCCTGCCAGCACCAGCACTTGCCCGCGAATGGGGGCTTCGGGAGATTTGGCGTACAATGCAGGCAGACCCGCTTTTTGCAGATCCTCCGCTAAGGTCTGCGCCGCCTTTTCCTCGCTGCCCGCCAACACCACGCAGGCCATTTTCCGCGCCAACAGATCGCGTAAATCCTCCGCCAACAGCTCCACCCGACCCGACCATACGGGCAACTGGCGAGCGTCCACGGTATACATCTTCGCGGTGGGCAGGCCGATGCCTCCACGGGAGAAATTATCCATCAAAACGGTGGCTTTTTTCTCCATTTCGGTCATCATTTGCTCCCAAGAAGGGGCGTATTCCATCAGGGCGCGGCACAGTTGATTTTCCTCCAAAAGGGCGGTCTCATCCTGCTCCAACTGCCACAGGTAGGTGCGCACTCTTTCCTTGATACGACTGGGCTCGCTGACCATCAGCAGGGCATCCCGCATATAGGTAAAGACGTTCGCCTTTACAGGGTAGATCAGCGGCAAATATTTATCCACAGACCCGGGTCGGGCACCCCCACGCAGGCGATCCACGTCGCGGCGCAGGTTTTCCCGCACCTCGGCGGCGTTTTTGGTGCGCAGAGACCCCGCCAGGGCGTCAATATCCGCCGCCAAAGTCGCCGCATCGTCGTACATGATCTCCGCCGCAGGAGGGATCGCCACCGCGTCCAATTGCTCGGTGCGGCGCTGGGTGATGAGGTCAAAATACCCCAGCGTGTCCACCGTATCGCCCCACAATTCCATCCGAATGGGTGCCGGACAAGACGCAGGGTATACATCGACGATACCGCCTCTGACCGCAAACTGACCCGCACCTTCTATCTGACTGCACCGTTCGTAACCTGCCGCAGACAGGGCGGCAGGCAGATCTTTCACGGGCAATTGTGCGCCGCACACAATCTCTAAGGTACGCTCCAACAGCGTGTCGGGGGGTATGGTATACTGCATGGCCGCGTCGGCGCAGGCCACCACGATGTCGTAGCCCCCCTCCGCCATGGCCGCCAGCACACCCAGACGCATCTGCTCATACTCGCGACCTGCCGCCTCCATCTGCCGCAGAGACAATTCACGGGCGGGCAGATACAGCACCCTAAGACCGAGGGCTTTTAAGTCCTCAGTCAGTCGGTTGGCCTCTGCCTCATCCCCCGCCAGCATCACCGCCCGTTTTTTGAGCGAGGTCACCAGCGAGGCGGCAAACAGCACCTTATGAATGTGGGCAAGCCCCACCAGTTGTATGGGTGTGCGACGTGCGGCGAGATCCTCCCGCACACCGCGGTAGGCGGCGAGGTTCGCCAGCCCTTTGTCCCAAATGCTCATAGTTTACCTCAGTAACCGCTGATTGAATCGAAGTGCGATTATCAGCGAGATAGTTTTTCGTTAGAATGGTAAAAAAGCACAGGCAATACTGGATGTATTGCCGAGCATTTTTGACCGTTTAGACGGGAAAATAGCCGCTGAGAATCGTGCATACGGTTGAATCAGCGGTTACATTAATGAGAATATTTATTCATCGCTTCTTCGACGGTGGCGGTAACGACGGTCTTCGCCGCACCGGCCGCCTTTTCAAAGGCCTCCTCCATCAGAGGACGCTCCTCTTTCTTATACTTGCTCAGCACCCAGTCCGCCAGATCATAGGCGGGGTGAGGTTTCGCACCCACGCCGATGCGGATGCGGGGAAAATTGTCGTCCCCGATACAGCATATGATGCTACGCAGACCTTTTTGACCGCCGTCGCTGCCCTTTTTACGTACCCGCACCACACCGGGATTCAGCGCAATATCGTCGGACAGCACCAACAGTTGGTCGGTGCTCAATTTGTAGAAGGCCATGGCCTCCCGCACCGCTTCGCCGCTGTTGTTCATAAAGGTCTGAGGGAACATCAGCATCACCTTTTTGCCACCGATATCACCGGTGCCCACCATCGCCTTAAACTGCTTCTTGTTGAGGGTGATGCCGTGGTCCTTTGCCAGCACGCACAGTGACTCATAGCCCGCGTTGTGGCGGGTGCCCTCGTAGGCCATGCCAGGGTTGCCGAGACCTACCACCAGCCAGTCGATGGCGGTCTTTTTCTTCCCAAAAATCATAGAAATTCCTCCAAAATGATACGACAATACGCCGAAAGTCCTACGACCTCCGGCTGTGTATTTCTTATTTCGCACCCATTATAGCAAACATTCTCCCCCACCGCAAGAGAAATTTGCGGAACAGGCGAAAAGAAAACGGGTCGTCGAGGACGCCCCCAGCCTCCCTCCCCGAGGGAGGTGGCCGAGCGACAGCGAGGTCGGAGGGAGTAAACACGCACAAACTCCCTCAGTCTCGCCGACATCGGCTCGACAGCTCTCTCAAGGAGGGAGCCTTCGCCCTATTCAACCACATCCCATTCCTCATCTCCCCAAAATATCGTAAAAATTGACCGAAAACCGCCGCAAAATCTCCTCAAATATGCACAAATCGTAGTTTTTACAAAATTTTCAAAAAAAGTATGGTAAATTTCTAACATATATGTTATACTATTTAGCGGCTTTGCGGAGTCAGCGGGCAGGGTCGGGCAAAACGCTCGGACAAGCCTGCCCCACCGCAAGGAAAATCTGAAAATCAAAGTTGGAGGTAAAGTAACATGAGTCACAAGTTTGTCTACCTGTTCAGCGAAGGCGATGCCAGCATGCGTGAGCTGCTGGGCGGTAAGGGCGCCAACCTGGCCGAGATGACCAAGATCGGTCTGCCCGTGCCCCAGGGTTTCACCGTGTCCACCGAGGCCTGCACCCAGTATTATGAGGACGGCCGCAAGATCAACGATGAGATCAAGGCTCAGATTATGGAGCACATCGACAAGATGGAGGGCATCACCGGCAAGAAGTTCGGTGACAAGGAGAACCCCCTGCTGGTGTCCGTTCGTTCCGGCGCCCGCGCTTCCATGCCCGGTATGATGGATACCATCCTGAACCTGGGTCTGAACGAGGAGGTCGTGGAGACCATGGCCGCCAAGTCCGGCAACGCTCGCTGGGCTTATGACTGCTATCGTCGTTTCATCCAGATGTATTCCGACGTCGTTATGGAGGTCGGTAAGAAGTACTTCGAGGAGCTCATCGACGAGATGAAGGAAAAGAAGGGCGTTAAGCAGGACGTTGAGCTCACCGCTGACGAC
>JAFXFF010000037.1 GCA_017520705.1 Clostridia bacterium
GGTAACATTGAGTACTGGTTCTGCTCCGCCTGCGAGGGCTTCTGGCAGGATGAGGCTCTGACTCAGGTCACCAACTCCAAGAACGTCATCGTTCCCGCCAAGGGCGGCGACGTCATCCACTTCGAGGCCATCGAGCCCGGCTGCCACTACAATGGCCAGATCGAGCACTGGTATTGCCCCGAGTGCGACCAGTTCTGGCAGGATGAGGCTCTGACCCAGATCACCAACTCCAAGAACGTGGTTCTGCCCTATGTCGGCAGCGAGAACCTGCAGCACATTGAGGCTGTGGCTCCCACCTGCCAGTCTGAGGGTAACATCGAGTACTGGTTCTGCCCCGACTGCGAGCAGTATTGGGCTGACGAGGCTCTGACCCAGATCACCAACGCCCTGAGCGTTAAGCTGGGTGTCATCGATCACACCATCGTCCACTTCGATGCTGTGGAGCCTGCTTGCCACTACAACGGTAACATTGAATACTGGTTCTGCTCCGCTTGCGAGGGCTTCTGGGCTGACGAGGCTCTGACCCAGGTCACCAACTCCAAGAATATCATTGTTCCCGCCAAGGGCGGCGACGTCATCCACTTCGAGGCTATCGAGCCCGGCTGCCACTACAATGGCCAGATCGAGCACTGGTACTGCCCCGAGTGCGACCAGTTCTGGCAGGATGAGGCTCTGACTCAGCTGACCAACTCCAAGAATGTGGTTCTGCCTTATGTCGGCAGCGAGAACCTGCAGCACGTTGAGGCTGTGGCTCCCACCTGCTCTGAGGCCGGTAACATCGAGTACTGGTACTGCCCCGATTGCGAGCAGTATTGGCAGGATGAGGCTTTGACTCAGCTGACCAACGTGAAGAACGTGGTTCTGGCTCCCATCGATCACACCATCGTTCACTTCGACGCTGTAGAGCCCGGTTGCCACTACAACGGTAACATTGAGTACTGGTTCTGCTCCGCCTGCGAGGGCTTCTGGCAGGATGAGGCTCTGACTCAGGTCACCAACTCCAAGAACGTTATCGTTCCCGCCAAGGGCGGCGACGTGGTCCACTTCGAGGCCATCGAGCCCGGCTGCCACTACAATGGCCAGATCGAGCACTGGTACTGCCCCGAGTGCGACCAGTTCTGGGCTGATGAGGCTCTGACTCAGCTGACCAACTCCAAGAATGTGGTTCTGCCTTATGTCGGCAGCGAGAACCTGCAGCACGTCGAGGCTAAGGATCCCACCTGCTCTGAGGGCGGCAACATCGAGTACTGGTTCTGCCCCGATTGTGAGCAGTACTGGCAGGATGAGGCTCTGACTCAGCTGACCAATGTGAAGAACGTTCAGATTGCTCCCATCGATCACACCATCGTCCACTTCGACGCTGTGGAGCCTGGTTGCCACTACAACGGTAACATTGAGTATTGGTTCTGCTCCGTCTGCGAGGGCTTCTGGGCTGATGAGGCTCTGACTCAGGTCACCAACTCCAAGAACATCATCGTTCCCGCCAAGGGCGGCGACGTGGTGCACTTCGAAGCCATTGCTCCCGGCTGCCACTACAACGGCCAGATCGAGTACTGGTTCTGCGCCGAGTGCAACCAGTTCTGGGCTGATGAGGCTCTGACTCAGCTGACCAACTCTAAGAACGTGATTGTCCCCGCCACCGGCAGCGACAAGCTGCAGCATGTGGAGGCTAAGGACGCCACCGCTACCGAGAACGGTAACATTGAGTACTGGTTCTGCCCCGATTGTGAGCAGTACTGGACCGACGCGGCTCTGACTCAGGTCAGCAACGTGAAGAACGTGATTGTTCCCGCCACCGGTTCCGTGGATCCCGATTCTCCCATCACCGGCGACAGCGTGGTGCCCGTTGTGGTTGCTCTGCTGACCCTGATCGCTTCCGGCGTGGCTGTGTCCGTGCTGAAGAATAAGAAGCGCGCCTAATCTTCTCCGCTTAACAAAACGGCGGCAACGGTTTTCCGTTGCCGCCGTTTTCCTGTTTGCCAAAACACGTGTTTAGTATGAAAAAGTTACAGCAAATCTTACGATAACTTTCGCTTTGGGTTGACAAGTGGTGGACGAGTTTGTTATAATGAAAGAAGCAAAATATTCCCAATTATGTTTCGAGAGGAGTCATTTCATATGAAAGCAATCACCCGTAAGCTGTTGGCTGTTTTGATGGCTGCTGTGCTGGTGTGCCTGCTGATTCCCGTAGGCACTGTCACCGCTGCTGCCGATCCCATCGTCAACGGTGGCTTTGAGAACGGCAAGGACGGCTGGACCTTCAACAGCGGCGTTGCCGAGATCGTCAGCGACGCCCACGGCGGCAGCAAGGCACTGTCCCTGACCAACCCCGGCCAGTGGGGCGAGGCCGCCATGCAGACCATCCCCTGCGAGGCCGCCACCGACTATGTGTTCACCTGGTACGCCAAGCGCATTGAGGGCACCGGTGCCTTCAATCTGTACATCATGAACGCCGACGGTTATGGCAACGTGGAGCGTCTGGCCGGCCAGAACTGGATGAACGACAAGTCCACCGAGTGGATCAAGTACGAGTACACCATCAATTCCGGTGCTGCTACTGCTCTGATCCTGAAGTGGTCTACCGAGACGAAGAACCCCGGCACCATCCTCATCGACGACTTCACCATGGCTAAGATCGGCGGCGACGAGCCCGCCGGCGGCAACATTGAGTCTATTCTGGGCAACATCAAGACCCAGGGCCGTACCGCCATGATCAATGGCACTTTGATGCTGGACTTTGCTCTGTCCGGTATGGAGTTTGAGTTGGATTGCTCCGGCGACGTGTACGCCACCTTCAACGCCCGTAAGCTGGCCAGCACCTCTTCCACCGGCGGCATCTACTTCACCATCGTGGTGGACGGCGTCAAGCAGGCTCGCGATTTCTGCCGCATCACTACCGGCGGCGAGACCAAGTTCCTGCTGGCGAAGGATCTGCCCGCCGGCAAGCACACCTTCGGCATCTACCGTCAGTCTGAGCATCAGTACGGCGAGATCGGCGTCAGCTCTCTGACCTTTGACGGCACCATTCTGGATAAGCCTGCCGATAAGGATCTGTACATCGAGTTCATCGGTGACTCCATCTCCAACGGCTTCGGCATCCTGGGCAACTCCTCTCAGGGCGATGGTTCCGCCCTGTGGTCCGACGCCACCCAGGCCTACAACTTCCTGACCGCCCAGGCTCTGAATGCCGATTTCTCCAACCCCTCTTGGTCCGGTCTGGGTTGTAAGTATGGTTACAGCTCCATCACCATGCAGGATGTGTATCCCGCTCAGCGCTACAACTTTGATAAGAACACTCCCTACGATTTCGCCAAGGAGCCCGACATTGTGGTTCTGGCTCTGGGCACCAACGACAACTCCAAGGGTCCCGACGCCGCTTCCATCCGCGCCGGCCTGAAGGAGATGCTGACTCTGGTTCGCCAGAAGAACCCCAACGCTCCTATCGTGTGGATTCACGGTATGATGACCAGTGGCGTCAGCAGCATGATCGAAGAGATCGTGGCTGAGTTTGGCGGCGAAGAGGCTGGCTACTATGCCTGCAAGCTGACCCAGAACACCTCCGGCGGCGGCTGGCACCCCAATCTAAAGGGTCAGCAGAAGTTTGCCGACGAGCTGGTTGCCTTCATTAAGGAGAAGAAGCTGCACATCGATCCTGACCACGTTCACGAGTATGACGGCGTGTGCGATGCCGATTGCAACGGCTGCGGCGAGATCCGCGACGTGCACACCAAGCTGGTTCACTTTGACGCTGTGGAGGCTGCTTGCCACTACAACGGCAACATCGAGTACTGGTATTGCCCCGATTGCGAGGGCTTCTGGCAGGATGAGGCTCTGACCCAGGTCACCAACTCCAAGAACGTGATCGTTCCCGCCAAGGGCGGCGAGGTTGTGGCTCACGAGGCCATCGCCCCCGGTTGCCACTATGACGGCCAGATTGCTTATTGGTACTGTGCCGAGTGCGACCAATTCTGGCAGGACGAGGCTCTGACCCAGATCACCAACGTGAAGAACGTGGTTCTGCCCGCCACCGGCAGCGACAAGCTGCAGCACGTGGAGGCTAAGGCCGCCACCGAGACCGAGAACGGCAACATCGAGTACTGGTTCTGCCCCGATTGCGAGCAGTATTGGCAGGATGCGGCTTTGACCCAGCTGACCAATTCTAAGAACGTGATCATCGCCGCTACCGGCACTCAGGATCCTGCCGATCCTGAGGAGCCCGATACTCCCCAGAAGCCTGAGAAGCCCGATTCTCCCGCTACCGGCGACAGCTTGGTGCCTGTTGTGGTTGCCCTGCTGGCTCTGATCGCTTCCGGCGTGGCCGTGACCGTGCTGAAGAAGCGCGCCTAATCTAATCCGCTGATAAACGGCGGCAACGGTTGATACCGTTGCCGCCGTTTTTTGCGTTTTAGCGGCGTCGCGGGGAAGAATGGATGTGGTTTTGGCGGGATATACGGCCGTTGTTTTCATGACCGTTTTCTTGTAAATATGATATTTAATGCCGAACATCGGTGAATCTTTATATAAATATCGTAAGATGTGCCATTGAATTTTGATACAACCTGAGGTATAAAAAAAGCAGAGGTACCGTCGCATATGAGGTACCATGTCATATAAAGAAAGGTGATGAAAGTATGAAGCGTACGAAATGGAGTCGTGTCTTGAGCGGGATGGCCTTAATGTTGGTTGCAGTGATGATGCTGTGCCTGGTCGGTTGCGGCGATTCGCCGAAGGATGCCGACAAGGATGACGGCAATAAGACCGTCTCTACCACCGCCACGACCACCACTGCGGCGGCGGACGACACCACCACTACCGGCGACGTCGACGCCACCACCACCGGCACCGAGGTCGCCCCGACGGATGGTACCACCGGCGCCGACACCACCGCCACAACCGGTGGCGATCCCTTTGCGACCAATACGACGTCGGCTACCAAGAAACCGGTAACCACGACCACCACCAGCAATACCATTCCCACCGGTGAGGGCAGCGTCTTTGATAAGGTACCTTCCAAATTGAACGGTACCAAGATTCGTATGCTCATCTGGTGGGATCTGATGACCAACGATAAGCAGGAAGCGGAATTCTTTAAGGAGCAGACCGGCATTCAGGTGACCTACGAGACCGCGACCATGGAGAAGTACCAGACCACCCTGTCCGGCAAGATTATGGCCGGCAGTCCTCCTCAGGTCGCTGTTATCCTTAGCGAGTGATATCCCCAGCCCATCACCCGCAAGCTGATGCAGCCCATCAAGGTGACCGGTTGGGATTACTCCAACAAGGAAGACGACATCTACGCCCTCAGCCTGATGGAGCAGTTCTCCTACAAGGGCGACCTCTACGGCGTCATGCTGAAGGGTTCGACCAGCCCTGTGTTTGAGGTTATGTTCTATAATAAGGATATCATGGCCGCTAAGGGTATCAAGGACGATCCCTACGCTCTGTGGAAGAAGGGCCAGTGGAACTGGGATACCTGTCTAAGCATCGCCAAGGCTTGCACCGACGCCAAGAAGGAAGAGTATGGTATGACCACCATCTATTTCAACTATTGGATGCTGTCTGCCGGCGAGGACTTTGTGATGTCCGACATCCACGGCCTGCGCAACAACGTCAAGTCCTCCCGTCTGTTGGCGGCTTGGCAGTACGCTTGGGATCTGGTGTATACCCACAAGGTGATTCCCACCATGTTCGTGGACCAGTGGCAGCTGTTCTATCACGAGCAGGTGGCGATGTTGGCCACCGGCTCCTATATGATGCAGAGCGATCCCATCCATACCAACTACGTGCCCCAGAATTGCGACTTTAACTGGGGTGTGGTTCCCTTCCCCTCTCCCGCCGGCCAGTCCTCCATCGTCGCCTCTGAGGCTCACGTTTGGGGCTTCCCCGCTAAGGTGGAGGGCAACAAGCTGCAGGCCGCTATGTGGTGGCTGCGCTATCACCTGGATGACTATAAGTATTCCTCCCGCGATTTCTTCGGCAGCACCGAGTGCTGGGAAGTGATCGAATGGGTGTATAACCAGAAGATCCAGTCCTTCAACTCGGTGGGTATCCTCACCTACGGTGGTAAGTATACTGCCGCTACCATCCAGTTTGACCTGATCGATATGGCCACCACCAAGGCGGCGGTCAAGACCAATCTGGACAGATGGTATGCCGAGTTGGATACCAACATCCAATCCATCGAGAGCGAGATGTAACCCCCGTCCGTTTTGCCCTATGTATACCAACCCATAAGGAGTGTCAATGTATGCGTAAGAACAAAATCGCTTGTCTGTTACTCAGCGTCATAATGATTATGGCCTGCGTATTGGGCGCCTCGGCGGCTTCTGTACAGTCTAAGGAGAATGTCCCCGAGTCCTACATTCCGACGCAGGTGTGGCGCGAAGAGGCCAACCTGATCGAGAATATCCTGCAGCGCGACGGCTATATCGAGGGCATTTGGTTCCCTTGGTATAAGCACGAGTTCCTGGGTCACTGTCTCACCGGCAACGATATGTACGCCAAGGTGCTGGGCGACGACAGCTGGATGAAAGTCGGTATTGACCAGTACGGCGAACTCAACATTTACCGCGAGCTGTACAACCTGAAGGCCTTCGGCTACAACATCATCGGCTATGAGGGATCCCCCCTCAGCGAGGGCGTGGTGTATGACGATTACGGCAACGTGCTGGGCGTCAAGGAGGACTACCTGCAGAATATGCGCCGCCTGCTGAATATCTTCCGCGAGGTGGATATTCCCGTGCTGTGGACCCTGACCATGCACTCCACCGTCTCCAGCGAATACTGGGAAGAGGGTAAGCGTGCCTGGGATATTACCGCCCAGATGTACGGCAACCCCAAGGTGGCGGATCAGTACGTAGAGAATTACATCACCCCCGTGTGCAAGGTGCTGGCTGAGTACCCTGACGTGGTGGCGATGGTTTCCGTCGGTATCGAGCTGGAGAACGAGATCAACGACAGCGAGATCGGCAACTATTTCGATCATCGCTATATGTACGGCGTGGAGCAGGAGCCCATGCTGTATCTGATCAACGCCATCGCCGAGACCGCTAAGCGGGAGCTGCCCAACGTGTCCCGCGTCATCGGCTCCACCAGTAACGATCTGACCATCTATGAGGATACCGATCTGGACTTTATCGGTAAGAACCACTATCCCGGTATGCCCGCCACCGCCCCCGGTATGGCGGCGCACCACACCACCGCCCCTATGATCGTGACCGAGTTCGGTCTCGGTGAGGGCGTGATGGTCACCGATGAGGTGTGGACCATTAAGCAGATTCAGTTCCGCGAGAACTTTATCGAGGACGGCTGTGCCGGCTGGATGCAGTGGTGCTGGCAGAGCGAGGTGGACGGCGGTGCCTTTGACCTGTTGAAGGAAGGCAGCACCTCCAAGACCGACTTCCGTATCGGCGCATACAGCGTCAAGTATTTTGTGGATAACTATCGCGCCGCCTATCGTGGCGAGGAGATCGTGCTGGATACCCCCGTGCTGTTCTGCAACCGCGGCAGCGGTCTGGTGGAGTGGATTGCCTCCCGTCAGGCTACCGAACTGTCGCTGGAGCGCTCTCTGGACGGCGGTAAGACCTGGAAGACCCTGCTGGATAAGGTCAGCCCCTTCGAGTATGAGGAAAGCTTCAAGGGCTCCTACACCGACCTTGAGGTGGAGAATATGAACCCCGACGGAACCACTTGTATGTATCGCGTCACCGTGTGGGATGACGAGGGCAACATCCGCGTCTCCGAGCCCAATAACGAGGCGGTCATCGTTGGTCCTCCCAGCAACATTTTGGCGGAGCAGGGTCTCAACTACAGCTTCGAAAACGGCCTGGAGGGCTGGAATGAGTTCGGCCTGAACGGCACCTTTGAAGAGGGCGCCAACTACTGCGCCAAGGTGATTGACGCCGATGGCACCGATGGCAGCAAGGCGCTGGATTTCAAGATGAACTATGGCTACGACGAGAACGGCAAGGTGATCCTGGCCAAGGAATGGAACGGCATCACCATGGACGGCATCACCGTCAAGCCCAACACCCAGTACGAGCTGGTTGTGAATTATAAGATTGCTCCCGACGCTCTCTTCGAGTGGGAGGAATCCACCAACGATCATAAGATGTCCGGTTATCTCTTTGCCCGCGGTTTGGGTGATGATGGTTCCGGATCCGGCTTGGGCGATATCAACGACGAGGCGCTGGGTCAGATCTGGATGCTGTTCGGCAGCAAGACCGAGTGGCGTTCCGAGTCCCATATCTTCAAGACCAACAACAGCGACAAGCTGTGTCTGGATCTGCGTGCCGTGCTCTTCGGCAATACGCCTGTCCACTATCTGATCGACAGCATCGAGCTGTACGAGATTAAGTAAGGGAGGGGGAGACGATTATGTTGAAGATGATGAAAAAATGGATGGCTCTCCTGACCTGTGCGGTGCTGCTGTGCGCCGCCATCCCCGTCAGCGTGTTTGCCGCGGACGGCAACGTGGTGGCCAACGGCTCCTTTGACAGCGGTATCGGCGGCTGGACCGCTTCCCAGGGTACCACCGCCAAGGGCGAAAACGGCGCTATGTTTGTGGATTTCAATGAGGATTGGGGCTTTGTGCGCACCGATATCACCCTCAAGAAAAACACCAATTACGTATTGACCTTTGACGGCAAGACCAACAGCGCCCGCTATGTGAACGTCAAGCTGAACAAGCCCGATTGGACCGGCACGGTGTATGAGCAGGGCTTTGAGTTCACTTCGGAGTGGAAGCCCTACACCTGGACCTTCAATTCCGGTAATTACGGCGATCTGATGTTCTTCTTCCAGTCTGCCCATCCCGGCTCCGACGGTCAGGAGTTCTGGGTGGATAACGTGGTGCTGAAGGTATCCGATGGCGGCGACATCCCCGTGGTGCCTTCTGCCGGTCTCATCAACCCCGACTTTGAGCAGGGCGATAAGGGCTGGGACATCTATCAGTCCACCGAGATCACCGCCGACGCCGCCTATGAGGGCGCCTACGGTGCCCACCTGAAGGGCAACGGTGGCTGGGGCGCTATGCTGGAGCAGGTGGTGAACCTGACCATTGGTAAGAAGTATCACCTGGAGTTCTGGTATAAGATCAACAGCAATGGTTTCAACTGGAAGGTGAAAAAGGGCACCGGCTCGGAATACTATGCCACCGATTGGGTCACCAAAACCCAGTGGACTAAGGTGAGCGTGGACTTTGAGGCGGTTACCGACACGATGGCCATCAACTTCACCGGCGCCGGTAACGGCAAGGCGGAGGATGCCTACGTCGACGGCCTGGTTTTCTACGAAAAAGAGGCTGCTGTGCCCGGTCAGCTGCTCAACGGCAGCTTTGAAGAGGGCGACGCCAACTGGACCCTCACCGGCAACTGTACCATCGCTGAGGGCGACGCCTTCGACGGCACCCACGCGGTGCGTTTGGAGCACACTCAGGCTTGGGCGGAGGCTCTGACCCAGACCCTGGCCGTGGAGAAGAATACCGACTACGTCATCACCTTCTACACCAAGCGTGTGTCCGGCGGCGGTGCGTGGAACCTCGCTCTGTGGGACGGCGATAAGACCTATCAGCACAAATTTACCGCCGGTGAAAACTGGTTTAACCACAACACCAAGAATGAGTGGGTAAAGATTCAGACTGAGTTCAATTCCGGTGACTACGAGAGCTTGTTCGTTAAGATTCAGCCCGAGACCGCCACCTCCGGCGTGTTCCTGCTGGATTATATGACCCTGACTCTGAAGGGTGAGGAGCCGGACGTCCCCGTCAATCCTCCCGCTGCCCAGCCCTATATGACCTCCTACGGCGTGGCCACCAACCGCCCCGCCAAGCCGGAGTACAATATGCTGCTCGGCGCCGACTTTGAAGAGGGCACCTTCGGCTTCGACCACGACACCATGACCTCTGTGGCGGATGAGACCGCCCCTCAGGGTGAGAAGAGCCTGTATTTCTGCACCTCCAACGAGAAGAGTCTGGTCAAGAAGACCATCTGGATCGACGTGGAGCCTCAGACGGAGTACGTCTTCTCCACTTGGCTGAAGGGTGCCTACATCTCCCCCGAAAACCCCGATTACAATGCCACCATCGGCATTGTGGACGAGCGTGGCGTATACCTGTCCACCCCTCACGCCTTCCTCAACGGCACCCGCCAGATTGTCCCCACCGCGTGGGATAACGCTTGGCACCTGCGTGCCATCCAGTTCAATTCCGCCGAGGTCACCCGCGTGGGCATCTGCCTGAGCGGCTCCGGCTCTCAGCTGTGGTTGGACGATATGGCGATGTTCACGGTGGGCCGCGGCGTGAAGTATATGTCCGCCAATATGCTGGGCTCGGTCAACCTGAGCTTTGCCACCCCCATCCCCACCTGCCAGCAGAAGGATAACCTGCTGCCCGACGCCTCCTTCGACAGCAAGGACGCCGACGGCTTCTGGTCTCAGGCTGCCGGCTGGCGCAACGGCTTCCTCTCCTTTGTCGAGAGCGATTACGAGTACGGCACCTCGATGAAGTACTCCTACAGCGGCCGCGTGGGCACCATGTCCGCCATCAAGTGGATCGACGTGGAGCCGGGCACCGATTACACCTTCTCTATGAGCTTGAAGGTGCTGGAGAGCGGTAACGGTCGTCTGCTGCTGCTGGACGATAAGAAGCGGGAAAAGGCCGAGTTTATGTACGTCAGCTTTGACGCCGACATTTACGACGAGGACGCGATTAAGGACGGTTGGGTGCAGTTGGCCTGTAACTTCAACACCGACGTGTACAGCCGCATCGGTATTGCCATCGTGGACGACGGCGGCGAGGTGCTCATCGACAATATGCGCCTGTTTAAGGTGGAGAATGCCGACGAGTCCGTGAAGGATGCGTTCGTCACTCCTCCCGCTCAGCCCGACGAGCCCGATCACCCCAACACCGGCGACAGCCGTGTGGCGATGTGGGTTGCCGTGCTGATGATTCTGGTGGCGGCGGTAGCCGTGCCTTTGCTCAGCGGCAAGAAGAACGCCTAATGCAATGAAAAAAACCGCCCTGCACACGATTCGTGTGCAGGGCGGTTTTCCTCTTTACTTACAAGTAATCGTATAGGTGTTGCGGTAGGCGGCAGCAGGCTCCAGATGGATCATAGCCGCTTTTTCGGCCAGATCCGCCACCTCACCGGCGGGGGAGGGACTCTGCACCCAGGGCTCGATGCACACGAAGGGGGCGTCGCTGCGCGGGGTGTGCCAAATGCCCAGATAGGGGCTGTCGGGATAAGCAAGATGCACGCTGTGTGCACTTTTGTCGCTGCATAGGGTGACACCGCCACAGGTTTTCTCCAAAAAGATGGCGTCGTTATCAAACAGAGAGTGGGAGAGGGGCAACGTCTGTCCCTGCTCCAGCGGGAACACCTTCATCTTGCCCAGGTGGAAGCAGTTTTCGTCATTGACGAATTGCAGGGGCTGGCAGGGCTCGTCAAATACCAGCTTGTAGTCTTCATAGACGGTCCCCTCAGTGAGGGGTACGTTGAATCCGGGGTGACCGCCCACGGCGAAGGGCATCGTCTTGTCATCCTCGTTGCGCACGATGGTGGTGACCGCCAGACTGTCCTCAGCGAGGGTATAGGTCATTTGCAGCACAAAGCGGAAGGGATAGGCCGCCAGCGTCTCCTCATCGGGGGTGAGCTGCAGGGTAAGGGAGGTGGTCTTTTGGTGGATGACCTCCCACTCCTTGCCGCGGGCAAAGCCGTGAGAGCCCATCTCGTAGGTCACACCCTCGTAGGTATATTTGTTCTCCCACAGACGGCCGCAGACAGGGAAGAGGTTGCTGGCGCGGCGGGTCCAGTAGTTTGCGTCCCCCTGCCACAGATATTCGATGCCGTCTTCCATTCCGCGAATGGACTGGAGTTCTGCCCCCAGACTGCTGATTTTTACGCGCAGTCGGTCGTTTTCGATGATATAGATCATAAGGAAATCCTCCTTGATGGTAGTCGTCAACCCTATTAGTATACCACCTTTTGCCAAAAAATGCAAGAGGATGGGAATAGGCATCTGCAAGGTTGGATAGGTTTTGTAGGGACGACCATTGGTCGTCCGCGAATTCCCTCTTGACATTTTCGATGCAGAGTGCTAAACTAAACTGAAAGTGTTGATGGGGACGGCTTGCCGTCGGCTAATGCAGAGAGCGCTCGGTTGGTGAAAGAGCGTGACGCCGCCGCAAAATGCCCACCACCCCGGAGCGTGCACCGAAATAAGGTGTGACGGTTGACCCCGTTATCGGTCGCCAAAGCGCTGTCCTACGGACGGCGGAAATTGGGTGGAACCACGTAGCTTTCGCTTCGTCCCATAGGGGGACGGAGCGTTTTTTATTTTGATTGGAGGACTGTATTATGTTAAACATTACCCTGCCCGGCGGCGTCATCCGCGAGGTGGAGCCCGGCACCACCATTGATGCGCTGTGCCGCGACATCTCCATGGGTCTGTACCGCAACGCCTGCGCCGCTTATGTAAACGGCAAGGTGGTTGACCTGCGCAACGAACTGACCGAGGATTGCGAGGTGTCCATCCTCACCTTTGACGACCTGGACGGCCGCAAGGCTTACTGGCACACCGTGTCCCACGTGATGGCCCAGGCCATCAAGCGCCTGTACCCCGCCGTCAAGCTGGCCATCGGCCCCTCCATCGACGAGGGTTTCTACTACGACATCGACGCCGACTTCTCCATCACCCCCGAGGTGCTGGAGTCCATCGAGGGCGAGATGAAGAAGATCATCAAAGAGGGTCTGGAGATTACTCGTTTCACCCTGCCTCGTGCCGAGGCGCTTCAGCGTATGGCAGACGAGCCCTACAAGGTGGAGCTGATCAACGACCTGCCCGAGGATGCCCAGATCTCTTTCTACACTCAGGGCGAGTTTACCGACCTGTGTGCCGGCCCTCACCTCACCGACACCGGCCGTCTGAAGGCGGTCAAGCTGCTGTCCGCCACCGGCGCCTACTGGCGTGGCGACTCCAGCCGCAAGATGCTCACCCGTATCTACGGCATCGCCTTCCCCAAGGCAAGCCTCTTGGAGGAGCACCTGACCCGTCTGGAGGAGGCCAAGAAGCGAGACCACAACAAACTGGGCCGCGAGCTGGAACTGTTCTCCACCGTGGACGTCATCGGTCAGGGTCTGCCCATCCTGCTGCCTAAGGGCGCTCGTATGATTCAGCTGATGCAACGCTGGATTGAGGACGAGGAGCAGAAGCGTGGCTACCTGCTGACCAAGACTCCTTTGATGGCCAAGCGTGAGCTGTACAAGATCTCCGGCCACTGGGATCACTACCGCGACGGTATGTTCATTATGGGCGACCCCGACGACGAGGAGAAAGAATGTTTCGCCCTGCGTCCCATGACCTGCCCCTTCCAGTATCAGGCATACCTCAACCGCGCCCGTTCCTACCGCGACCTGCCCATGCGTTTGGGCGAGACTTCCACTTTGTTCCGTAATGAGGACAGCGGCGAGATGCACGGCCTGATCCGTGTGCGCCAGTTCACCATCTCCGAGGGTCACTTGGTGCTCCGTCCCGACCAGTTGGAGGAGGAGTTCAAGGGCTGTCTGGAGCTGGCGAAGTATTGTCTCGACACCGTGGGTATGCTGGAGAATTGCTCCTTCCGCTTCTCCCAGTGGGATCCCGACAACCCCAAGAACAAGTACGAGGGTACCGCCGAGCAGTGGAACGAGGCACAGGCTGTCATGAAGAAGATTCTGGACAACCTGGGTGTGGAGTACTCCATCGGCATCGACGAGGTCGCCTTCTATGGCCCCAAGCTGGACATCCAGTATAAGAACGTGTTCGGCAAAGAGGACACCATCGTCACCATCCAGATCGATATGCTGCTGGCGGAGAAGTTCGGTA
>JAFXFF010000038.1 GCA_017520705.1 Clostridia bacterium
GGCGGATGTCGTTCTCCAGACCCTGGGGAGTGATGTCCCAGTTCATCATGGTCTTCAGGCCGTCGGTCTGGATGTTCTCGTATTGGATGTAGCCGTCCTCCTCGCCCAGATAGTGGGCGTAGAACTCCTGATAGTAGTTGATGGCGATGAAGTCGATGGGTTGGCTGATGATCTCCATATCCCCCTCGCGGATAAAGTCAAACTTGCCGCCGCGAGCACCCCAAGCGCGCATGCCCTCTTCGGGGTAGCGGCCGTTGAATACGGGATCCAGATACCAGCCGTTATAAGCTTTGTTGCCAAAGTCGGCGGCGCGGACGTCGTTGGGATCGTTGGGGTCGTAGGGGGTCTGCTGCTGGGTGTTCATCACGATGCCGATGGGGGCGGTAAGCCCCATCTCGCGGTACTTCTTCACCGCCAAGCCGTGGCATAGAGCCACGTTGTGCCAGGCGGGCAGGAACTCGTTGACGTTACGGTGACCGGGGGCGTGACCGCCGTGAAAATAGCCCACCTCCGCCACGCACATAGGCTCGTTGAAGGTGTACCACATATCCGCCATATCGCCCAATTCCTCAAAGCATTTTTCGGCGTACTCCATAAACCAGTCCACCACTTCGCGGTTGGGCCAGCCGCCGCGATCCTGCGCCCACTGGGGCAGATCCCAGTGATACAGGGTGACGGCGGTCTTGATGTTCTTACTCTTCAGCTCCCGCAGCAGATTCTTGTAAAACTCCATACCGGCGGGGTTGTACTCGCCGGGGCGGGGGAAGATGCGAGGCCACGCCACGGAAAAGCGGTAGTAGTCCACGCCCAGATCGGCGATGAGCTGCACGTCCTCCTTGTAGCGGTGGTAGTGGTCGCAGGCTACGTCGCCGTTGTCGCCGTTCACCACCAGACCGGGGGTGTGGGAAAAGGTGTCCCAGATGGAGGGGGTACGGCCGTCCTCGTAGGCGGCGCCCTCGATCTGATAGGAGGCGGTGGCTACGCCAAAAATGAACTCTTTGTTTTCCATAGTGATACATCCTTTCTGTGTGAGCGCTGAACAGCGTTAGAGTCTAAAAAAAGACCGGAGCAGGGACTGCTCCGGTCTGCGGGTTACTTTATCTGTGGTGTTGGTTCGGGCGGTTATGCCTACGCCCGTATCATTCCACGCAAAGCAGAACGGACAGAAAACTGTAGGGCGGCAGCACGGTGGGGAGGGCGATGGGCGCCTCGGTCTGACCGTCGCCGGTGATATAGCAGGCTTGTATCCGACCGCTGTGGGAGAATTCCAGCGGCAACGGTTGGTTCGTGGGATTGGCAATCAGTACACAGCCGCTCTGCCCATCGGTGGCGGCCACTGCGCAGACCTCTTCGTCGTCACAGGTCAGCGTGGCTTGCTTGCCCAGCGCATACAGCCGGCTGAAGGCAGCGAAGGCGTAATAGGCGGGATAGGGGAGATAGCTGCAGGGGTCGAACAGCCCGGAATAGGGACTGGCACTGACGTTGGCCTCGTAGAAGGTGGCAACGTCCACAGGGGCGTTTTGAAACATCAGCAGCATACCGCAGGTCAGCGCCGCGTGCTCATAGGTGCTGCGGCGGCGGAATTCGTTGTTCCACTCGTCGCAGATGAGCTCGGTGGCGGAATATCCCGCCTCGTCCAGACGGCGGCGGGCGTAATCGGCGTAGATCCGATTATGGGGGATGGAGTCGTAGCTGTGCCACGAGAAAAAGTCCAGGGGACAACCGTGCTCGCGGATATAATCCAAAAAGCCGTCTAAGAACTCGATAAAATAGGCGGTGCGCAGAGAGGCGGCGGTGCCCTCTACCTCAGACTGCAGCAGGGCGTAAAAGCCGCAGCTGCCGTAGCCTCCGATTTTGAGGTGAGGGAAACGGGCTTTCAGGTGGCGGGAGGCCACGTCGTAGAGCCGATAATATTGCTCTTTGTTGCCTCTCCACATTTGGTTGAGGGCGGGGTCCTCCTCGTTGTCCGGCTCGTTCCAGATCTCCCAGTAGGTGATGGGATGATGAAAGCCGTCGGCCCATCCCTCGGTGTAGTGGCGGATGATGTGCTCGCACACCACCGCCCATTTTTCATAGTCCGTGGGCGGAAAAATGTGATACGCCTTAATGGCGGCGTCATTTTCAATGGAGGTGCCCAAACGGAAAAAGGGCTCAACGCCGTTTTCCACCAACGCGTTGATGAGACATTCCGTAAAGGTGAAATCGTAGGAGGCGGGGTCGGTGGGGTCGGCGGAAAAATCCGGGAAGATATGGTGGATATCCACCCATTTGCGGGAATAGCCAGACATACCGATGTCGTGGAGGCGGGCATAGGGAATGCCCGCCTGCTTGAGATAGGGCAAAAGACTCAGAGAGCTGCCGTAGTAGGGCGGTTCGCCCACACCGTGTACCGGCTTAATGGGGCCGACGGTGCGGCTGAAATCCACGGAGATCTGCATAATGGGACTCCTTTTCTCGGTCACACAGTGGGGAAGAGGACGCAGCCCTCCTCCCGGAATTGGCGGATCTTTTCCTGGAGTAAGGCGGGATCACAGCGCAGGCGGTCTGCCAGACAGTTGAGGCAGAGATAGGTGGTGTCGCGCCGATCCCACAGCTTTTTATGTAGGCCGATTTCATCGCCCGAAAGAGGCTTGTCGCATTCTCGACAGCGGAGCATTACACTTTCACCACGTCAGCGATAAACACACGGCAATCGTAGCCGTCCACGGGGCAGAGGAAGAACTCGTCCACCGTCTCGCGGGTCTCGCCGCTCCACACGTCGTGCATCACCAGCTTGCGGTTGCAGAAGCGGTGCAGAGCCAGATCGTTGAGGGAGAAGTACATATTGCGGGGGGTGTCGCTGAGGTTGAAGAAGCCGATGGCGAAGCGGCCGTCCTCCAGCAGCTTGGCCCAAATGAAGCTGTTTTCAAGGTCGCCGTTTTGGGACTCAATGCTGCCGCCGATGGAGAAGGGCTGGCGGTAGGCACCGTCCTGATTGATCTCGATGAGGCCCTTGCAGGTGAGGATGCGCAGCATCTCGGGGGACAGGGTGCGGATGTCGCAGCCGATCATCAAATTGGAGCCCATAAAGGCCCACAGCGCGAAATGGGTCTTGTACTGGTTCTCGGAGCAGCCGGTGAGGCCCACGTGGCCCACACCGTTCATACCGACCACCAGCATATCCATATCGTTGAAGCAACCCAGACCGTTGTAGGGCAGCAGGGGCTTCTGCATACCGATCAGATGGCAGATATTCTCCCAGTTATCGGCGATATCCGGCGTGGAGCGCCAGGTGTGGGCGCCGGTGGTCTTGATCCACTCGTGGGTGTTGTCGGCGCCCCAGGAGCAGGCGGAGAACAGAATGTCGCGGCCGCAGTTGGCCAGGGCGGTGCCCATACGCAGATACAGCTGCTGGCCGATCTCGTGAAGCGGCTTGTGGCAATAGTCGTATTTGAGGTAATCGATGTGCCACTCGGCGAAGGTCTCGGCATCGATAAACTCGTAGGAGTTACTGCCGGGATAGCGGCCGCAGGTCATATTGCCGGCGCAGGAGTAGAGACCCAGCTTGAGCCCCATGGCGTGCAGGTCGTCCGCCAGAGCGCGGATGCCGCGGGGAAACTTCTCGGGATCGGGAACCAGGCGGCCGTTTTCGTCACGTTGGCGCAGGCACCAGCCGTCGTCGATGACCACGTAGTTGTAGCCGGCGTCGCGCAGGCCGGTGGACACCAGAATCTGTGCGGAATCCAGAATTAACTGCTCGTTGATATTGGTGGCGAAGGTATTCCAGGTGTTCCAGCCCATAGGGGGGGTGTTGATTTGCATAATATTCTCTCCTCACTGTGTATCCATAAACTCGTAAGTAATTCTGTATAAGAAAATTCTCATCCTAATAATAGTGGAAACGCGGGAAATACGCAAGGTGATTTGTTGACAAAAGATTGCTATTTGTTGTCCTTTTCCTTCGCCGCCGTTTTGTTGCTGCGGAAGGCACGTTGATACTCGCGGGGGGATTGGTCGTATTTCTGCACGAAGGAACGATAGAAGGCCGAGAAGGAGAAAAAGCCTGCCGACAAAGCGATTTCGGCAATCGAATAGTCGGTTTCCTCCAGCAGACTGCGGGCCACATTCAGACGATGGGTGTTCAGATACTCCTTGGGGGACATGCCCGTTCCTTCCTTGAACACCCGATAGAGGTAGCTGCGGTCGATGGACAATGTCCGTGCTAAATCGTTGACCGTAATGTTGTTGGCATAGTTGAGCTCGATGTAGGCGATGGCCTTGCGGATATAGTGGTTGGTCTGTAATTCGTTGGTGGAGGTTTGCAGCGTGTTGCGAGAGAATGCGGTGACGATGCGGAACAGATGCTCCAGCGATGCCAGATGGTCGGTGACGGCGGTGCCGTCTATGGTGTTGACGCAGTCCATAATTAAAGTAGCGATCTCATCCGCGGCGCAGGGAAGAACTATACGGTCACCGATAAAGCCCATATTCTGCAACAGGTCCTGCGCCATGGCGCCTGAGAAAGAGAAAAAGTAGTATTCCCATGGATTCTCCTGATCGGCGGTGTATACCGTGATTTCGTTGGGGTGGATGAGGAACGCGTCGCCCGCTTTCAGGGCGTATTTGGTGCCGCGAGCATGGTAGACGCCTCGCCCTTTGGTGATGACGTGGATCAGATAGTACTCACGTGTGGCAGGACCGTACTGATAACCGGGGTACGGCTTATCCGTACCCACCTGCCGCAGGTTGATGGAATCGTTCCACGCGGACAGATACAAATAGGTTTCGGGTATTTTATACACAAAACTTCCCCCAATCAGTTAAGCTTTTACCAAAATTTACAAACCCCGATGTCACAAAATGCAAACTTTTTGTCACATATAGAGTTGAAGAAACGCCTCTAAAAAAGTAACATTGAAGTAAAGAAAGCGGAGTTTGGGATGTGCTTTACCCACCATCCCAGCGACAAAACCACTATAATCGTTTTGTCGCAGTTTGTCAAATGCTTTTTCGAATTCGCATTCATATGGAGATGTACAGAAGAGGAGGGTGGAACGTATGAAAAAAGCCGTAGCGCTTATGTTGTGTCTGATACTGGTTGTATACTGCACCGGTGCGGTATCTCCCACCGGGGTGGACACGTCCGTTCCCGCCAACGCAACATACAACAAACTGGGTGAGGGCACTGCTCGCACCGCGAGCAGCGATCCCGACGCGGTGCCCACCTATGCCGATTATGCGCAGCGGGCAGAAGACGCCGCCCGCCCCACTACCGCGTTGGTGATCCCCGCTGCCGAGAATTACACCGTTGACGGCGAGACCGAGGCGCAGGTAGAAACTTTGGATGGTACGGTGGCATTGGTCACCGGCGACAGCGGTCGTGTCACCTGGACCTTCACTGTGGAAGAGACCGGATTCTACGATCTGTTTTTCCGGTATCGTGCCGTGAAGGGTAAGGGCGCCACCATTGAGCGTGCGCTGTATCTGGATGGCGCACTGCCCTTCAGCGAGGCGCGAGATCTGGTATTCAACCGCGTCTACGAGGACGAGGGCGAAAAGATCTTCAGTAAGCGGGGCAACGAATACCGCCGCCCCCAGAAGGAATGTTTCTTATGGCAGACTGTGCGTGCGGTCAGCAACGCTACCTTTAACGACGAGGGCATTTCCCTCTATCTTACCGCCGGCACCCACACCCTTTCTCTGGAGGGTGTTGCCGAGCCGATGGCGCTGGCCGAGATTCGGTTTGAGCAAGCGCCAACCGCCCTGCCCTACAAGGAGCAGCTGGCACAGTGGAAAGCGGCAGGTTATACCCCCTACGACGGCGGCATGATTTCCGTTCAGGGTGAGGATGCGCTGTACAAGTCCACCAATACGTTGTATGCGGTGGAGAATCGCACCTCCTGCCTCACCGAGCCCTTTGACCTGAAGTTGACTCAGCTCAACTGCATCGGCGGCACCAACTGGAAGTACAAGCATCAGTGGATCGAGTGGGAGATTACCGTCCCCGAGAGCGGTCTGTATCAAATCGCACTGCGCACCCTGCAGGATTTTGTATCCGGCGGTAACGCCTATCGCCGCCTGACCATTGACGGCGAGCTGCCTTTTGCCGAGGCGGAGAGCCTGACGGTGAAGTATTCGATGGATTGGCAGATGCTGGCGCTGGGCGGCGAGAAGAATCCCTACCTCTTCTATTTGGAGGAGGGTCGTCACGTGTTGCGCTTGACGGTGGTGCTGGGCGATATGTACAGCCTGCTGGAGCAGGCCAACACCTGCGTCACCGAGCTGAACCGTCTGTACCGTGACGTGCTGATGATCACCGGCACCGTACCGGATACCTATCGCGACTATGACCTGGATGAGAAGATCCCTCATCTGATGGATACCTTGGACCGCAACATCGACACGCTGACCCGTGTGCGAAAGGGATTGGAGGCGCTGTCCGACGCCGGCGGCGAGCAGACGGT
Organism: Clostridia bacterium; assembly: GCA_017520705.1. Lineage (GTDB taxonomy): Bacteria > Bacillota > Clostridia > Oscillospirales > Acutalibacteraceae > UBA5905. Next base: position 6,444 of record JAFXFF010000038.1, read on the forward strand.
GTATGTCAACCAGTTGCTGGTGCAGCTGGAGAGCTTTGTGGACCGTCCCAACACCATTGCCACCCGCCTCTCCAAACTGAGCGAAAACCTCAACTCTCTGGCTTCTTGGATCGTTTCTGCCAGCGAGGTGGGAATGCTCATCGACAAGATCATCGTTTGCGCTCCCGACGCGGAGTTGCCTCCTGCCAAGGAGGGCTTCTTCCGTGCCCTGTGGGAGGGCATCCGCGCCTTTATCATCTCCTTTATCCACGACTACTACGCGGTAGAAAGCTTTGTGGATATCGACGGCAAGTCGGCCGGTGAGGTTACCCTTTGGATGGCCGGAACCACCGGCCGTGACCAGGCCAATATCATTAAGAATCTGTCCGATTTCTATTTCACGGACAAGACCGGTATCCGCCTGAACATCAAGCTGGTGGATATGGATGCACTGCTGCGAGCAGTGGCCAGCGATTCCGGACCGGACGTGGCACTGTTCCAAGGCCAATCCCAGGCCGTGAACTACGGCATCCGCGGTGCGGCATACGACCTCAACCAATTCCCCGACGTTGAGGAGGTTAAAGCCCGCTTTGCGGAAAGTGCGCTGACCCCCTTGCAGTACGGCGGTAAGCTGTATGCCCTGCCGGAGCAGCAGAACTTTATGATGATGTTCTACCGCACCGACGTGCTTAAGGAGTTGGGTGTTACCCCGCCCAACACGTGGACGGAGTTCTATCGCCTGATTCCCCAACTGAGCGAAAAGCACTACAGCATCGGACTCCCCACGCCGGCTACGGTGCAGTCGGGTAGCTCCGCCTCCGGCATCAATGATATGTTCTCCGCGCTGCTGCTGCAGAACAAGGCCACCGTATACAACGAAAACGGCAGCCGCTGTGTGTTGGATATGCTGGAGGGCATTGAGGCCTTCGTGCAGTGGTCGGAGTTCTATACCAAATACGATCTGCCGATCAGCTACAGCGATATCAATCGTTTCCGTACCGGCGAGATGCCCATTATCATCACGTCTTACGGATTCTACAACACCTTGTCCGTGGCGGCACCCGAGATTCAGGGCTTGTGGACTCTGGCCCCCATTCCCGGTACCCCCCTGGCAGACGGTACCATCGACCGCAGCGTGGCGTCCAACGTGTCCTGCGCCATGTTGTTTAAGAACGCCAAGGATGTGAATGACGCCTGGGAATTCCTGAAATGGTGGACCTCTACCGAGACGCAGATCCAGTACGGACAGGAGATCGAGGCCCTGCAGGGCCGTTCCGCCCGTTGGGCCACCGCTAATCTGGAGGCCATGAAGGCTCTGCCCTGGAGCTCCTCCATCGCCGAGCAGATTCAAGCGCAGTGGGAGTGGGTGCAGGGTATCCCCGAGGTGCCCGGTGGCTACTACACCGGCCGTAGCGTGGACAACGCCATCAAGTCAGTCATCAACATGGGCGAGTCGCCCCGTGAGTCGCTGCTGGATGCGGTGATTCAGATTAATAACGAATTGCGTGTAAAACGAGAAGAATTCGATTTAGAGTAAAGGAGGGATCCCAATGAAAACGGCTGGTTTCGGTCACCAAAGTCGGTTGCGCTATGTAGGCAAGCGGATGGTGAAGTACCGTTCTGCGTATTTCATGATTGCCCCCTTTATGCTGCTGTTCTTTGTGTTCACGGTGGCGCCTGTTATCATTTCCTTCGCTTTGAGTTTGACAAAGTACAGCGTGTTGCAGGATCCGGTGTTCGTGGGCCTGCAGAATTATCGCAACCTGTTTGTCAACGACGAGATATTCCCGTTGGCAGTCAAAAACACCATCATCTTTGCTCTGATTACCGGTGTGGGCGGCTTTGGCCTTTCCTTCTTTGTAGCATGGGCCATCAACGATATGAATCGCTATCTGCGTGCGATTCTCACCTTCCTATTTTACGTGCCCACCATCTCCGGTACGGTGTATACCATCTGGGGCGTCATCTTCAGCGGTGATATCCACGGCTACGCCAACAGCTTCTTGATGCAACTGCGGTTGATTTCAGAGCCGATTCAGTGGTTTACCACCGATACGTGGATTCTTCCCATGCTGATCATCGTACAGTTGTGGATGAGTATGGGCGTGGGCGTCCTGTCCCTGCGCGCCGGTATGTCCTCGGTGGATCCCCAGCTCTATGAGGCGGGTGCCATCGACGGTGTGCGCAACCGTATGCAGGAGTTGTGGTACATCACCGTACCTCAGATGGCACCGCATATGATGACCGCTGTTGTGCTGCAGGTCACCGGTATGTTTGCCAATGCCAACGTGTCTATTGCGCTGGCGGGCTTCCCCAGCACCAACTACGCCGGCCATTTGATCATGACGCACCTGCTGGATTACAGCGCGTACCGTGTGGAACGTGGCTATGCCAGTGCCATTGCGGTCATCATGTTCATCTTCATGATGACCATCAACCTGGTGATTCTGCGAGCCCTGCGAAAGGTGGGTGAGTAAGAATGGAGCCAAAACTGAGAACCAAACGCTCGATACTGAGCCTGCGGTCGGTGCGTAACCGCCGCAAATCCGGCGACGTGCTGGTGGCCATTATTCTCATATCCATCGCTTTCTTCAGCGCCATTCCGCTGGTGATGTCCATCGGTATGTCCCTCAAACCCATCAACGAGCTGTTCTACTTCCCTCCGCGCATCCTGCCTCAGGAGCCGACGCTGGACAACTTTGTGTTGCTGTTTAAGCGAATGAAGACCACCTACGTGCCCTTCTCCCGCTATGCTTTCAACACCATTTTCCTCACGCTGGCCACCACCGGCGGCCACCTGTTTGTCGCCTCTATGGCGGCCTATCCTCTGGCGAAGATCCCTTTCCCGGGCCAGAAGTTTTTCAACAGCGTGGTGTTGTATTCGCTGATGTTTGTGTCCACCGTCAACGACATCGCCAATTACCTGACCATTTCTTGGCTGGGTTGGCTGGATACCTATTGGGCGGTGATCATCCCCGGTATGGGTACCTCGTTGGGACTGTTCATCATGACGAACTATATGCGCACCATCCCCGATTCGTTGTTGGAGGCGGCGGAGATCGACGGCTGCTCCTATTTCGGTACATATCGCCGTATTGTTATGCCGATGGCTCGCCCCGCTTATTTGACGGTGTTCATCCTGATGTTCCAGCAGATGTGGGGGCAGAACAACTCTGCCTACGTCTTCAGTGAAGAGCTGAAAACCCTGCCCTATGCATTGACCCAGATTACCAGCGGCGGTATCGTGCTGATGGGCGCCGCACAGGCGGTGGGCGTGCTGATGCTGATTGTGCCTGCCACTGTCTTTATCTTCAACCAGACCCAAATTGTGGAAACCATGGCCACCTCGGGTATCAAGGAGTAACACCACCACTCGAAAGTGTGGGATTTTTGAAAGAAAGGGTGAACGAGATGAAAACGGTAAGAATCTTGCTGTTGGTGACGATATTACTGGCCGGGATGGTCGTGGGCGTCAGCGCCTCGTCGCCTTATTACAGCTATACCTATTCCTATCAAAGCGATGGGACCATCACAGATATTGCAGCGCCGTTGCCCTACCTCCCTGAAGCGGTATACGGCACCACCGATCTTCAGGTGCCGCTGCAGGCACCTGAAGACCTGGTGATCGATGCGGCACAGGAGCATTTTTACATCGTCGACTCCACGGCCAATGCCGTGTACTGTTTTGACCGCGATTTCAAACTGGTCAAGACCATTGATAGCTACGTGGAGAATGGGGAGACCAAAACCTTTGCCTCTCCTACCGGCATTTTCCTCGACGCTGTGGATACGTTGTACGTGGCAGACACCAACAACGAACGGGTGGTCGTGCTGGATGCAGAGGGCAATTTCCTGCGGGCCATTACCCGTCCGGAAAGCGTCCTATTGCCCGAAAACTTCGCCTTTATGCCCCTCAAGGTGGTGGCGGATGAGGCCGGCCGTGTCTTTGTGCTGTGCAAGAACGTGTACGAAGGACTGATGCAGTTCTCTGCTGAGGGTGCCTTTGTAGGCTTTATCGGCAGTAACCGCGTTGTGTTCAAATTGTCCGAGCTCATTTGGAAAACCATTATGACCGACAAACAGGCAGAGGGTATGACCTCCTTCGTGCCGGTGGAATACACCAATATTTCTCTGGACGACGACGGCTTTATCTATGCGGTGACCTCGGTTAAAAACGTGGAGGCCCCCATCCGTCGCTTGAATTCCTCCGGCGACGATATTCTCATCCGCAATCCGCTCAACGGATCGGAGGAGGTCGTGGGTGACGTCCTGTACCAGGAGTGGAGCGCCAACAGCGGCGACATTGTGGGTCCCTCCGCCTTTGTGGATATTACGCAGGACGCAAACGGCAACTATTATGCCCTGGACGGTAAGCGGGGACGCATCTTTGCCTACGACGAAGAGGGCAATATGCTGTTTGTGTTCGGTGGTATTCACACCGGTCAGGTGGGCACTTTCTCCAGCCCCTCTGCCGTTGTGTACGTGGAGGAGAAGTTGTACGTTTTGGACAAGAACCGTTGCAACGTGACGGCTTTTGAACCAACTGTGTATACCACCACCATTCATGACGCTATTGACGCCTATCTGCAGAAGGATTACGAGGAAAGTATCCGCCTGTGGGAGGACGTGCTGAAGATGAACAGCAACTTTGACCTGGCGTATATGAAGGCGGGTTACGCGTATTACCGTATGAACCGATACGAAGAGGCTATGAAGTACTTCAAGATCGCCAATGCGCGTGCGGAGTACTCCAAGGCATACATCCAGTATAAAAAGCAGCAACTGAACGAGCACTTTGGCACCATCGTGCTTGTGGCGATAGCGGTGCTGGCCGCCGGTGTGGGTGCCTGGATCGGCATCCGCCGTTGGCGTCGTCGCCGTCGCAACCGAGAATAAAGACGAAAGGGGAGATACGCAATGAAACCAACCGTAGATACGGCGATACCGGAGCGGACCGTTAAATGGAATCTGAAGCGGAAGATGAAGGATTTCGGTGAGTGGTGTCGGGAGAACTGGCCCACCAAGGCGGATTTGCGCTACGCACTGACGGTATTGCGTCACCCCATTGACGAATTCTGGGAAATGAAGCGCGTGCAGAAGGGTAACGTCTTTGTGGCTCTGCTGATGGTGGTGCTTCTGTTCCTGGCCACCCTATTTGATCGCCAGGCTCGCAGCTTTATGCACAATATGCATTACAACACTCCGCTGGACATTTTTTATGAACTGCGGATGATGCTCATTCCCGGTATTTTGTTTCTCTTGGCCAACTGGTCGGTGACCACCCTGATGAACGGAAAGGGTACTGCCAAGGACATCTATTTTGCAATCTGCTATTCTCTGCAGCCGTTAATTTTGATGCATATCGTGGTGCCGCTGCTGTCCTACACACTGTCGCTGGACGACGGCGCCTACCTGAAGATCGTGGAGATTCTGGGATGGCTTTGGTTTGCCTTTATGCTGTACATCGCCATATCTCAGATGCACGAGTATTCCTTGGGCAAGACATTCCTTACCCTCATCATCACGGTGATAGCTGCCATCATCATTGTATTGATTTGTCTGCTGTTCTTTAGTTTGATTCAGGAGCTGGCGGGTTTTGCATATAGCATCTATCGCGAAATGTTCCTGCGGATATACAGTTAAGCACGCTTTGGAGGAATCTGTCATGAAGCGAAGAAAAACACTGCTGAAAAGGTGTATCGCCTTGTTGCTCGGCATTCTGGTGCTGGGCGTTGTTGTGTTGCCCTTCAGCGGCGTGTTTAAGGCCAAAAAGAAAGAGGTCAAACCGCCCCCTCCGCTGCCGGAAAAGATTAGCCTCGGTCTGGGCAGCACGCCCAAGGTTGTGCTGGAGAACGAGCGGTATACGCTGGCGTTGAGCCCCTTCCACATGGGTGTCACCGTGACCGATACGGTGCGCGGTACCACCTGGAGCAGCAACCCCGATATGGATACGGCGGGGCGTAACGCCCAGTTCTCCCTGTCCTTCGTGGACGATCGGGGCAACTACTCCCAGATGGAGAGCTATACCGACTGTGTGGAGCTGCTGCAGGCCACCGTACATAAGGGCGACGAGGATTGCGTGTACGTCAAGTATATGCTGGGTGACTACGAGCGCACCGGCGATATCCTGCCCCAGAGCATCAACGGCGATAAGTTCAAAAAGCGCATTCTCAATAAGCTGAGCGAGGAAGAGCGGGAAGAGATGCAGGAGTATTATCGGTACTACGAGTCCGACGACATCTGGAACCTGCGCTCCCGCGGTTATATCGAGTTTGAGCGTGTGTATGAGCTGATGCAGAAGGTGGGCTACACCGACGACGATATCGCCGACGATAACGTGGAGTTCGGTGTCACCCAATCGGCATTGAACAAGGCACACTTTACCATCGTGTTGAAGTACACCCTGACCGATCGGGGCTTCACGGTAGAGGTGCCTACCGCCTATATCGAAAAATCCGAGGGCTATTATCCGTATAAATTAACCCTGTTTGAGCTGTTTGGTACCGCCACCGCGGAGGATACGGGCTATATGTTCGTTCCCGATGGCAGTGGTGCGTTGGTGCCCTTCCGCGATGCCACCGGCAATAAAGAAAAGTTGTCCCTGCCGGTGTACGGTCACGATCTGACCGTTACCGCCACCGCCAACCTGGCGGCCAAGAGCCCCACAGAGCGGGTGACCCTGCCCGTATTCGGCATGAAGAAGAATACCGAGGGCTATCTGGCGGTGATCGAAGATGGCGCGGCCACGGCCTATATCGAGGCTTACCAAGCGGGAAGCTACAATAAATACAATGCTGTGTACCCTGTGTTCACGGTATACGAAAAGGACAACGTGTATCTGCAGGGCAGCGAGACAAGCAGCAAGATTCCGCAATTCCAGCGGACATTGTACGACGGCTCCTTCCGGGTGCAGTATATGCTGCTGGACACCGAGGAGAACGGCTACAATGAGATGGCTGCCGCGCTGCGCGAGCACTACGTCGAGACGGGTGTGCTCACCAAGCTGCAGGATGCCACCGTCCCCTTCTATTTGGAGACCATCGGCGGTGTCACCGGCTATAAGAATTTGCTGGGCGTATCCTATACCGGTGTGGTGTCCGCTACCTCCTATGCGGACAACATCACGATTTTGAAGGCCCTGAAAAAGGCCGGCGTCGACGACGTGCGGCTGATTCTCAACGGCTGGTTCAACGGTGGTGTGTATCACAGCTTCCCCAAGAATATTACCCTACTGTCTCAGCTGGGCGGCAAGCGCGACTTTAAGAAGCTGGCAGCCTATGCCGCCGAAGAGGGTGTGCAGTTGTATCCGCAGGTCAACACCGTGACGGTAGACCGCAAGGGCAACGGATTCCAGTCTTTGCGTCACTCCGCCCGTACCCTGGATCTGCTGGAGGCGAAGATCTTCGTTCGCTCGTATGCAACGGGACAGAAGCTGAGCGAGGACGGCATCGCCCATGCCCTCTCGTATATTCTGCGCCCCACCGCAATGGTGACCCTGACCCAGAAATTCCTGAAGGCTTATGCCAAATATGATATCGACGGTCTGTACCTGTCCTCTGCGGGCAACGAGCTGTACTCGGACTTCTTGCAGTCGGATACCATTGACCGCAACTCCTCCATCGAGTATAGCGTAGACGGCTTGTCCGCTGTTGAGAAGCAGGTGGACAATGTGATGATCAATCAAGGCAACAGCTATGCTCTGCCCTATGCCACCGATATCCTCAACGTAGCCACTGAGAGCAGCGGCTATCAGATGGCGACGACGGACGTGCCTTTCTTACAGATGGTGCTCCATTCCTATGTCAGTATGGGCGGTACGCCCATCAATTTGGCGGCGGATAGCCGTGTGGCGGCGCTGAAAGCATTGGAGTACGGTATGGGATTGCACTATCAGGTGACCTTCGAAGAGTCTTTCGTACTTAAAAACACCAACTATTCGCAGAACTATGCCTCCCACTACAAGGCGTGGTTGCCCGAAATGAAGGAGCAGTATACCGCGATGAAGCCCCTGCTGGAGCAGGTGCAGACCGCGGATATGGTGCGACACGAGGCTCTGGCGGAGCAGGTGTTTGCTACTACCTACGACAACGGTTGTCGTATGATCGTCAACTATTCCGATGTGGCTTACACGGTGGGGGAGACCACGGTGGAGCCCATGGGCTTTGCCCTTATAAAGGATGGTGAGCCGGTTGAAGAATAAGCGATTTCATTTATCACTGGCCGCCAAGGACCGTCTGCGCGGTTATGCTTTCTTGGCTCCCTGGCTGATCGGCCTGATCATGGTGTTCCTGGTACCGCTGGTACAGTCCATCATTTACGCCTTCAGTCGCTTGGATTTCCAGGTGAGTTCCGGCTCCTCTTATTCGCTTACTTTTATTGGATGGGAGAATTTCCGCTATATCCTGTTGGAGGATAAGGATTATCCGCAGTATTTGGTCAAGGTGCTGGGTGATCTGCTGTACAATGTGCCGGTGATCTTGGTTTTCAGTTTCTTTGTGGCACTGCTGCTAAAAAAGCGCACCCGCGGCACCGCTATTGTTAAGGCCATTTATTTCCTGCCGGTCATTCTGTCCTCCGGTATCTTCTTGGGGTTGCAGAACAACTTTGGCCAGAATTCTATGTCGGCGCTGGAGCAGACCATGCAGAGCGCCTCCTCCAGCATCTCGGTGCTGAAAAGTATGAATCTGGAGAAGTATCTCGTCGAGATGAATATCCCGCAGGAGTATATTGCGCTGCTGACCGGTCCCATTGACCGTCTGTATAGCATGATCCTCAGCTCCGGTGTACAGATCTTCATTTTCTTGGCGGCGTTGAATTCCATTTCCCCCTCGCTGTACGAGGCGGCGGAGGTGGAGGGTGCTACCGGATGGGAAAACTTCTGGTACATTACCTTCCCCATGACCATGCCGATGCTGCTGGTCAACCTGATCTTTACCATCATCGACAGCTTCACCTCGGTGAATAACGTGGTGATGGAGTACGTGTACGATACCGCCTTTGTGGATCTGAACTTTGGTTTGTCCAGTGCTATGGGTTGGCTCTATTGTTTGATTTTGTTTGCGGTGATGGGTATCGCCGTGGGATTGATTTCCCGTCGTGTGTTCTACTACACCTGATGTTTGATTCTGTCGGAAAGGAGAGGTGATCATGCATAAGACAGGAAGCCCTGCCCGCCGCTTTTTCAGTGGGCTGGTACGGTTTGTGTTTTTAACCGGATTTGCGTTCGTTATCCTGTATCCGGTGGTTACTTTGGTGTCCAAGGCGTTTATGCATCAGCAGGATCTCTACGACAATACGGTGCTGTGGATCCCCAAACATTTTACGCTGGAAAACATTGAGTTCGCATGGAAATCTATGGATTTCCCCGCGGCTTTCAAAAACTCTATGCTGGTGGTTACCGCTACGGCGGTGCTCCAGACAGTGGCCACCATGATGGCGGGTTACGGCTTTGCCCGTTTCAATTTCCCGCTGAAAAAGGTGTTTTTCGCGATGGTGCTGCTGTCCATCGTGTTGCCCCCGCAGCTGATGATGATCCCCCAGTATATGCACTTTAAGAACTTCGATTTCCTCGGCATCATTCAAGCGGTATCCGGAAAACCGGCGAATCTGTTGGGTTCTCCATGGCCCTTCTTCATTCTGTCGGCTACCGGCTTTGGCATCCGAAACGGCCTGTTTATTTATCTGTTCCGTCAGGCGTTCCGCGCTATGCCCAAGGAGACGGAGGAGGCGGCGCTGGTGGACGGTGCCAATCACTTCCGTGTCTTCACCCAGATTATGGTGCCCAACGCCATGGGTATCATTGCCACGGTGCTGCTGTTCTCGGTGGTGTGGCAGTGGAACGACACCTTCTACTCCGGTCTGTTTACCGGTAATACCAAGATGTTACCTCAGGCCTTTGATCTGTTCAATTCGTATTTGCGCGACTTCACCGGCGGCCGTGCCGAGAGCGTGGTGGAGAACATCTCCCGCTACGATCTGACCGATCCCAACGTGTTGAAGCTGTTGCGCAACTCCGCGGTGTTCCTGATTATGGCACCGCTGTTGGCCTTCTACGCAGTACTGCAGCGCTTCTTTGTCGAGGGTATCGAGCGCAGTGGTCTGGTGGGCTAATGTTGTTGTTTATCCGACACGGGCGTGTAAAAAGCCGTGATCGGGTTACAAAATAGTTTTTAGGGAGGACAAGACTATGCAAAATCTTAAGAAAAAGTGGATTGCTTGGTTGGCGGTTATTTGTATGCTGGCCACGATGATCCCGCTCTCTGCTGTGATGGCCACGGCGGAGGATGTCAATACCGGTGAAGCCGTGTTCAGCAATCTGAAGCTGCAACTGATCCACCGCCTGCCCAGCCAGAGTGACACCGATCACAAGAGTGCTCTGCAGATCTTCGTCAGCGGTGACGGCGTAAACTGGAGCGAGGGCTACAAGCACACCACCGCCGACTCCGGCAAGTGGCTGTGCGACACTCTGCCCACCATCGACCTGACCGCTCTGGCCGGCAACGTGACCGGTGACGAGCTGTACATCAAGGTCGGCATGGGCGCCGGCGATGCCGGTTGGTGTGCCATCCACCAGCTGCGTGTGGAGGGCACCTACGCAGGTGCTTCCTCTGCTACCGAGTTGGTGTGGGATAACTACGAGGGCCTGACCCCCGTTGCGAGTGACAATGTGGCCTCCGCCCAGGCTGTGGTGGATGCGGTGCCCGGCATCGTGGACGCCAACAACGTGAAACTGGGCTCCTGCGTGGTGGGTGGTTGCGGCAAGACCGCCATCATCCCCTACTACGGCGGCTCCTACGAGGAGACCGGTGCCTACATCACCTACAAGTTCGATCTGGACAACAAGCCTGTTGAGCCCGACGTGCCCGATGAGCCCGATGAGCCCGTGGGTGACCCCGTTCTCAGCAATCTGAAGCTGCAGATGATCCATCGTCTGCCCTCTGTGAGCGACACCGATTACAAGAGCGCCCTGCAGATCTTTGTCAGCGGCGACGGCGTAAACTGGAGCGAAGGCTACAAGCACACCACCGACGGCTCCGGCAAGTGGCTGTGCGACACCCTGCCCACCATCGACCTGACCGCTCTGGCCGGCAACGTGACCGGTGACGAGCTGTACATCAAGGTCGGTATGGGTGCCGGCGATGCCGGTTGGTGCGCCATCCATCAGCTGCGCGTGATCGGCACCTTTGTCAACGGCAGCGAAGAGAAGCAGATGGTGTGGGATAACTATGAGGGCCTGACCCCCGTTATGAGCAGCGACGTGGCCTCCGCTGAGGCTGTGGTGGCTGCTGTGCCCGGTATCGTAGCTGCCCATAACGTGAAGCTGGGCAAGTGTGTGGTGGATGGCTGCGGCAAGACCGCCATCATCCCCTTCCATGCCGGTTCCTACGAGGAGACCGGTGCCCACATCACCTATAAGTTTGATCTGAACGGCGGCGATCCCATCCAGCCGGATGCTCCCGCCGATCCCGAGAAGCCCGACGAGCCTGACGTCCCCGACATCCCCGATGTGCCCGTCGATCCCGACCAGACCTACAAGCTGGATAACCTGTTCTTCGAGTATCTGGGCCGTCTGCCCGAGAACGGCGAAGGCAAGAACAAGGTCCACGTTGCCCTGAGTAAGGACGGCAAAGAGTGGGTCGAGGTCTACGTCCAGAATCCCTTCAAGGACGGCTCCGGCAACACCGCCTGGCTGGGCGGCCAGTATGCCAAGGCCGACCTCTCCGAGGCCGCTGCCGCGTTCCTCGGCACCGAGCTGACCGATCTGTACGTCCGCATCGGCCTGAACGCCGGTATCAACAACTGGTGTGCCGTGGAGCAGATCCGCTTCACCGGTAAGGTCAATGGCACCGACGGCACCCTGCTGTACGAGAAGTACGATGAGATGAGCGCCGGCACCAACGGTTTCCGTTCTGACAAGTACATCGACAGCGATCTGATCCGTCTGGCTAAGATTTCCTACGACGGTGCTTACGTGGGTGTGAATCCCCAGCCCGACATGAAGATCGTGACCCTGCAGCCCGGCGAGCCCTATGACCTGGCCGATCCTCAGCCCTACCGCTGCTACATCACCTACAAGCTGCTGGGCGCTGTGGATCCCGACGAGGTTAAGCCCGACGATGGCGGTGACAACCCCGGCGGCCCCGGCGAGATCGAGGGAGAGCTGCTGAACAACAACATCAACATGGGCTACAACGTCAACTTCAACGGCATGGAGGCCGGCGCCACCGACTGGTACAAGGACGTGTACGAGATCGGCGCCATGAAGATCTTCTACGATGCCGGCGATAACTATGTCATGCTGTGCCCCGATTCCTCCAAGAACGACATGGGCTATGGCTTCGTCACCTACAAGATCACGGCTGACGAGGGTCAGAAGTTGGGTCTGGTCGGTGTTTCCATGAAGGGCCGTATCTTCGACCTGGATGCCGACGACAGCCGCGGCCTGACCGTGGAGTACAGTCTGGATGACGGTGCTACCTGGATCCTGGCGAAGCACTTCTACAGCACCACCGTGGGTAACAAGCAACAGACCTATAAGGCGGCTCTGGGTATCGTGGATCAGAGCAGTGTTCTCGTGCGCATCACCATGAGCTCCGGTATGAACGACTGGGTCGGTCTGACCGATCTGGAGATCGGCACCCCCGGTAATGTGCCTTCTGAGTATGAGATCGTTTACGATAGTCTGATGGGTTCCCGTAACTGGCTCAAGGATGTCTACAACGCCTACATGGCCGGCATCTTCTCCTCCGCTGAGGGCTACAAGACCCTGACCACCGATATGCAGATGACCGCTGAAGGTAAGGGTTACGTGGAGTATTTGGTTATAGCCGACGAGGGCAAGACCCTGGACGGCCTGAAGGCCATCATGCTCGGCCGTGTGTTCGACTTCAACAACGACGTCAACCGCGGCTTGGACATCTCCTACAGTGACGACTACGGTCAGAACTATACCCACGTCATGCGCTTCGACGCCACCGAGAACTCTGCTTATTCGCAGGAGTACATCGTGGATCTGAATGAGGCGGCTACCGGCAAGGCCAGCCTGCTGGTTCGCTTTGATTTCAACTCCGCTTGGGGTGACTGGGTTGCTATGGAGTCTCTGACCTTCACCACCGGCGGCAACCTGCCCGGTGACGACGACGGCGACGACGGTGACGATCCCACCATCCCCGACGACGGCGACGATAACGACGATCCCATCATCCCCGATGACGGCGATGATAACGACGATGAGGATCCCTCTCCCGAGACCGGCGACAGCCTGCCCTACGTGGCTATGGCTCTGCTGATGTCCGCGACTGCGGCTGCCTTCGTCCTGCGCAAGAAGCAAACGAATTAATTATCGGACCAAAAAGGAACAGGCAAGCCGTTTTACACGGCTTGCCTATTCCGCCCACTGTACACTCTGTGAAAATATGAGGTATTCCATGCATAAAAAGAGATGTTTAGCGCTGCTTTTGGTAGCGTTGATGCTGCTCAGCTTGTTGACGGCGTGTGAGAAGAATAAGAAGGACCCTTCTACATCGAATGATGCGGGTTCGAGTTCGACCTCGGATTCCGACACCCAGCAAACGGTGTCCACTACCGCCAGCGGTACCTCCGGTACAACCGTGGGAGGCGGTGAGGATACGACGGGGGACAACAGCACCACCCCGACTACCACCACCTCGCGTACCACGGTTACTACGGTGCAGGGCGGTACCATTCCTACGGGAGATGATCCTATGTTGAAAACATTATCCGCTTACAAACCCGGTTTGTCCGGCATCACGATGTCCAAGGGCATTTCCGACACGCTAGATCTGTCCAGCAGCAGCAGTAAAAACGATCACGGTCTGAAGACCGTGGGTAGCGTATCCTCCACCAAGATCACCACCGATAACGGTACGATTAAAGAGACCTACACTGCCCTGAAATTTGCCGGCAAGGGTGCTAAGGCCGAGTTCACGCTGGACCTGTCCTCACCCAAAGCCACTTCCTCCAGCAATCCTATGATGCTGGAGATTATGGAGGTGCACAATAACAACTATTGTGCCTTCGGCTATACCGTCCAGATCAACGGTAAGGACGTGTATTTCCGCACCTATGAGGAGTTGGCTACCGGTACCATTCACTATTTCATTCCCTTCAGCCGTTCTCTGGTGTCCGACCCCTCTAAGGTGAAGGTCACCATCATCAGCGAGGATGCGTCTGCCTTCAGCATCGGTATGGTATGGGGCTACAACGACTTCTACGGTCTGATGGAGGACGAGGACGTGCTGACCAAGATGGGTCTGAACCTGTTCTGCAGCGGCGACGTGGCGAAGGGTGCTGCCTTCACCAAGAAGTATGCGGGTCTGAAGAGCTTTACCCCCAATCCGCTGTATGAGGTGGACTATATGAACCACGTTAACGCCACCTCTGCCTCTGCGCTGTCCGCCTTCTCCAATGCGGCGGCTAAGGCAGGCACCGGCGTGCAGCTGATGCCCAAGAAATACTGGCTGTTTGCCGACGGCGCAGACGGTAAGGGCGGCAAGTGGTCCGACCTGAAGTATCAGCAGGTGCAGTATAACGCCGCCAACAAGACCTATACCAACACCACCCCCAACGGGTGGAGCAACACCCACTGGCTGAGCTTTTCCAACAGCTATCTGAACAACGCCTCCTGTGACAAGCTGTCCAAGATTCTGTCCTCCTTTGCGGATAATTTTGCGTTGTCCGCCGCTAAGGGCAAGATGCCCAATATGGTGCAGATGATCATGGAGCACGGTACCGGCTACTATCACGAGTCGGATTTCTACGGCGGCGACTTCAGCTATGAGATCGTTCAGTTGGCGAAGGAGCGGGGCGTCACCCTGGATCCCACCGACGGCCTCTCCTACGAGGAGAAACGGTATATGTACTTCATCATCGCGGAGATGAACCAGCTGCTGGCGGATACCTACAGTGCCGCGCTGGGTCGTGCTCCCGTCCTGGTGCAGAACGGCAAGGTGACCCTGCCCGCCTATCAGCCCACCGAGAATATGTATTCTCACGGCACCCAGACGGCGGATCAGTGGATCTCCTACGACGATCGCATCACCGGCTGGATGAGCGGCATCGGCTCCGGCTATTGGCCTTCCAGCGAAAATATGTGGTTTGACGACCAGCGCCTGTATGAGTATCAGCTGGGCTACGGTCGTATTGGTTGTGTCAACCTGGAAATGTATATTCATGGCAACAAAGAAGCCATCCAGAGCTATCTCCGTCAGGGATATCGCAACGGTATGGAATACGTCACCATGTTCAACGACTTGGATGAGTACAACACCTACAATAACGTCAAGGCCATCGACGGCCTGCAGAGCGAGGCGGTCAGCGAGTACCATTACGAGCGCTCCTACCTTGACGTGGATTATATGCGCGATTTCAATACCGACATGATCTCTAAGATCAGCATGACCCCCGGCGTGGTGTCCTACGACAACTGCAAGGTGGGTACCACCGGCAACCTGTTCTGCTCCGACGTGAAGAAGGTGGGCATCGCCACCTATAAGGTGTCCGCTCCCACCGCCCTGGAGAACGGTATCAAGCTGTATCTGGAGGGCAAGGCCAGCTCCGGCGCCTCCATCCAGATCTACGGCGGCACCGACCTCAACAAGCTGTCCAAGGTGGGTACCTTCAGTTTCAACAAGGAGCTGACTTGGTTTAATAAGTATTCCGGCTTCAATCTGGACCTGACCAGCCAGACCAAGGGCGTCAAGGAGTATTACATCCAGATCCGTATGTCCAACGTCGGCGCCTCTGCTGCCAACACCAGCATCCGCGCCATCAAGGTAACCACTCCTTGGGATACGGCTACCGGCTCTCTGACCGGTATCACCACCACCTATGCCCAGCGCCGTATGCAGAACCTGTGGGTCGCGGAGCGTGAGGCTCTGGAGAGCCTGATGCAGGATTACAAGGAGCAGGGCGGCAACGACAGCGTCTATCAGAACGCCAACAAGCTGTACGGCTACGGCCGCTACAAGTCCGCCAACGAGCTGCTCACCGGCGAGGTGTCTCAGCTGCTGCCCGCCAAGTACGCCATCAACGGCAACGGCAAGCTGGGCAAGTATCCCATTAACGTCTCTATGGCCAGCGGCCAGAGCGCTGTGGTGGAGTTGCGCAAGGTATCCGGCTCGGAGATCCTGTTCCGCGTGCTCACCGATAAGAAGCAGACCCTGACCATAGAAGTTTCCTCTCTGGTGAAGGGAGCCTACTATCTGTTGGAGAAGACCGGCGACGATTCCTATCGCATCGTGATGCTGAAGGGCAGTGCCTCCGGCGCGGTCAAGGCCGAGAGCGGCAAGGCTACCTTTAAGCTGGATGCGGCTCCCGTTAAGACCGAGAGACTCTCCAACACCGTCGTTACCGGTCGTGTGCAAACCAACTGCAACGGCTCCAACATCCTCCTGCAGGTGCAGGATCCCACCATTGGCGAGTACAGTGCAGGCGTCACCTTCCAAATGATGGACACTTGCACCTACACCCGCCAGAAGGAGGGCAGCAGCTCCACCGAGATGAAGCTGCCCCGTGCCGGTGATATGGCGATCATCACCCTCGATGAAAACGGCTTTGTGTCTAACATCAAGGCTATTTACGGACAGGTGACCGGCAAGATCGTGAAGTTCCAGCCGCCCACTGTCACCGGAAAGCCCTGCAACGGTATCATCACGCTGGATAACGGTGTCTCCTATGAGATCGAGTACAGCAGCGGTACCACCAAGTTTAATACCGATCGTCTGAGCGGTGAGGCCCGTACCCTGGCTATTTCCCGCATCGCTCGCGAGATCAAGGTGGGGCAGAAGGTAACCATCACCTATTGTCCCGAGACCACCAACGGCTCCTATCGCCGTATTTTGACCCTGGAGTAAGATATCCGTGCACCCCCCTTGCGGGGTGGTGCACGGTGGCTCTTTCGCTGCGGCGGGGGAGCAATCTTAACAATACCAAAGTAAGGAGAGTGCAACCATGAAAAAAACAACCCGTCTATGGTCTCTGTTGCTGGCGGTTGTGTTGATGCTGGGCTGCTTGACCGGCTGCGGTGGCGACACGTCTAAGGACGACAGTTCCTCCACCGTGACCACCACCAAAACGCAGGCGGAAGGCAACAACGACAGCACCACCACGACCACCACCGAAGAAGGGGGAAACGATGAGGTGACCACGGGCAGCGTCACCGAGGACACGCCGGTCTCTACCGGTCCCTCCGTCAACGTGAAGCCCACCGCTTCTAAGGTGATCACCACCCGTACCACCGGCACCACCAAGTCCAACTCCTCTGCTAAAATTCCCACCTCTTTGGACGGTCAGACCATTGTCATCAGCACCTGGTCTACCAGCACCATCCCCACCAAGGATGGCACCGACTCGGGCAACGCGGGATACTATGCGTTTGAGTGGGCTAAGAAGGCCTACAACGTCGAAGTGGAGTGGAAGGTCGTCCCCGAGGAGACCTATTTCACCGAGTTCATCACGGCTGCTCTGAGCGGTGACACCTATTCCGACATCTGCCTGACCCACTCTCAGACCTACCTGAGCTGGATCACTGACGGCTTGATCGTGCCGCTGGAGGAGTACATGAAGGATAAGGATTCCAAGCGCTGGAACAAGAACACCTTCACCTTGAACGGCCACCTGTACGCGATGCAAACTGCCTCCTCCAACGGCGTGTATCTGCCCGAGAACTATTTCCTCTACAATCCCAGAATGCTCAAGCAGTTGGGTCTGGAGGATCCTCAGAAGCTGGCTCTGGAGGGCAAGTGGACCTGGGAGAAGTTCCGCGAGTATTGCAAGGCTGCCACCGATCCCACCGCTGGCACCTACGGCGTGACCGCCTTCAACCTGAATCAGCTGATGTACACCAACAACATCGAAGAGATCGTGTACGAGAATGGTAAGTACGTCAACGGCTACACCCACGGCAAGACCGCTAAAAATATGCTGGATCTGCTCACCTTCCTGCAGGATATGAAGGTGAAGGATGGCTCCATCCTGGGCGATGAGCTGGGCGGCCTGACCGCTATGAACGATGCCTTCAATGCCTTCCTGGATGGCAAGGCTTTGTTCACCTTTGCTCAGAGCACCTCTTGGTTGAAGAAGCAGAAGTATAAGGATTATGCTCCTGTGACCTTCCCCATCGGCCCTGCTCACGAGGGTAAGTACTACAACAACGTGTTGGAGGGCTTCTCCTGCTGGAGCATCCCCACTAACGCCCGCTACGATTATCAGGATCTGGTCGATTTCTTCTGCGACGCATGCTGCACCTGGGACAAGTCCCGCGGCGATGCCTACTACGTAGGCGACATCGAGGATGATATTGATGCTGTTTACATTAAGAACTGGGCCAAGCGCGAGGACGCTGAGTTTATGTTCGAGATCGGTAAGCATGTGACTACCCGCATCGGTTGGAACGTATACGTAAACAACGGCGGTATCGAGGTCTTCCAGATCTATCAGCCGGTGCTGTTGAATGCCAGCACCCCCAAGAATGTGCTGGATGCCACCGACGGTGAGATTCAGTCGAAGATTAATGCAGTGTTCAATTAAGTTTTGACTCTGACAAGAGGATAGTTCGTTCCATAGATTTTTCACATAATCAAAATATATTGGAGGAAACACTATGAAAAAGGTAGTTTCTATGATCTTAGCACTGATGATGTTCTTAACCATGTGCATCACCCCTGTTATGGCTGAAGAGCCCATCACCGATAGCAATACCGAGTCTGCAGAGCCCATCTTTGATCAACTGCTGGTGCAGTTCATCGGTCGTCTGCCCAGCAACGACGCCAAGAACGGCGTGTTCGTTTCCTTGAGTAACGACGGCGAGAACTGGACCGAGCCCGTTGTTTACAGTGGCCACGGTATGGACATGTGGGGCTGTGCCAACACGGTAAACCCCACCTATCTGGGTACCATCGACGTGACCGAGCAGGCTAAGGCGCTCACCAGTGACAAGTTCTATGTCAAGGTGGGTATGGCCGCCGGCGACATCACCTGGACCGTTTTGCACCAGGTTCGCATTGCCGGTACTTACGCCGGCGCCACCGAGCAGACCGAGTTCTTCTGGGAGGATTATTCCAAGCTGGCCGCCTTTAACCGCACCGGTAGCAACGCTGATGAGGCTGCTGCCGACGTGGTGAACAAGGTTCCCTATGCGATCTCCGCCCACAACGCGTTCCTGTACAGTTGCCCCGTGGATCACACCGCTACCGGCCTGTCTCCCTACCATCCCGGTTATTATGGTGAGCCCGAGAACGTCAACGCCCATGTTGTGTACGGTATCAATATCGAGCCTGAGCAGCCTGAGGAGCCCACCGATAAGGTGTACTTCGAGTTCCTGGGCCGTATGCCCGGCGACGCCAACGGCGCCAACAAGGTGCAGGTGATGGTGGGCTCCGACGGCGAGACCTGGACTGAGGCCGCCCTGCTGGAGGGTGCCCTTGACAATCACAGCGAATCCACCTACTTCAAGGTAGATATCACCAAGTCTGTGGATCTGTCCGCCAACAACCTGTATGTGAAGATGAACCTGATCGCCTATCTGGCCGAGTGGTGCTCTGCCCGTCAGATCCGTGTGACCCACGTGGCTGCCGACGGCACCGAGACGGTTCTGATGCACGTCATCTATGACGATATGGCCATCGGCTCTGTGGAGTACAAGAGCGGTCTGTACGTGGACAGCGCCAACATGCAACTGCGCGGCACCTACGATCCCACTGCCAAAGATCCCAGCGGTCTCACTATGACCGAGGATCACGACGGTCAGGATTCCGCCGGCCTGGGTGACAACTACATCACCTACAAGATCGTGCTGAAGGAAGAGCCTGTGGCTCCTGAGCTGCCCTACATCAGCAGCGGCAGCTCCGTTTCCGAGGATGTTTCCGGTCTGGCCTCCAAGTTCGACCTGACCGTTGAAGGCATTGCCATCAAGGACAACACCTACAACCAGGCCGACTTCACCAACGCTACCTTCGGCGGCTACAAGCTGCTGGGTCTCGGCGTGATCGCCTCCAACGGCACCTCCTCTGTGGACATCAAGGGTGTCCATATGTGCGCTCTGGATGGCAACGTTGCCTCCTTCGCTTTCCGCGTTGTCAACATTCCTCAGGATAAGCTGGATGTGGAGATCACCATGACTCCCTACTTCGTTGTGGAGATCGATGGCGTGGAGACCACCGTTTACGGTGAGCCCCAGGTCGGTTCCTACAACAGCGTGCTGAACGGCTAATTCTCTTAACCAACGATTATGAATGTCCACACGTGAAGAACGGAGGGAACACAGTATGAAGAAATACATAGCTCCTGAATTGGAAACTCTGACCTTTGCTGCTGAGGAGGCCATCGCCGGCCTGTTGGGCAGCAACCTCTTCAACGATGGCGAGTTCGGCGGCTGGTAATCAGCGAAAACCATGAGGTTTCGTTGCCGCCGACCGAAAAAGGCATCCCGCCTTTTTCCCAAGGCAGCGCGAGTCTCCGGGCGGCTGGTAATTAGCGAAAACCA
>JAFXFF010000039.1 GCA_017520705.1 Clostridia bacterium
CCAGCCGGTGTTGACCAAATAGGCCTTGGCGCCGGACTTCTCCATCTTCTTGACCAGCTCCTCGCCGTACTTGGTGGGGTGCAGTTCCAGGAAGGCCGCACCGAAGCAGGCGGAGAAGGTGGGGGTGGGCTCGGTGATGCCGCGCTCGGTGCCGGCCAGCTTAGAGGTGAAGCCGGACAGGAAGTAGTACTGGGTCTGCTCGGGGGTCAGGATGGACACGGGGGGCAGCACGCCGAAAGCGTCGGCGGACAGGAAGATCACGTTCTGCGCGTCGGGGCCCTTGGACACGGGGCGCACGATCTTCTCGATGTGGTCGATGGGATAGGACACACGGGTGTTCTCGGTGACCGAGCCGTCGGCAAAATCGCACTTGCCGTTCTCGTCCACGGTGACGTTCTCCAGCAGAGCGTTGCGCTTGATGGCGTTGTAGATGTCGGGCTCGGAATCGGGATCCAGATTGATCACCTTGGCGTAGCAGCCGCCCTCGAAGTTGAAGACGCCCTCGTCGTCCCAGCCGTGCTCGTCATCGCCGATGAGCAGACGCTTGGGGTCGGTGGACAGGGTGGTCTTGCCGGTGCCGGACAGACCGAAGAACAGGGCGGTGTTCTCGCCGTTCATATCGGTGTTGGCGGAGCAGTGCATGGAGGCCATACCATTCAGAGGCAGGTAGTAGTTCATCATGGAGAACATACCTTTTTTCATCTCACCGCCGTACCAGGTGTTCAGGATCACCTGCTCCTTAGAGGTGAGATTGAAGATGGCGGCGGTCTCGGAGTTGAGACCCAGCTCCTTATAGTTGGTCACCTTCGCCTTGGCAGCATTGTAAGAGACGAAATCGGGCTCGAAGTTCTCCAACTCCTCTGCGGTGGGGGCGATGAACATATTCTTGACGAAGTGGGCCTGCCAAGCTACCTCCATAATAAAGCGGATGGCCATACGGCTGTCCTTGTTGGTGCCGCAGAACACGTCCATCACGTACAGCTTCTTGTTGGAGAGCTGCTCCACGGCCAGACGCTTGCACTCGTTCCAAGCCTCCTGAGAAGCAGGCTTATTATCGTTGGCGTATTCGTCGCTGGTCCACCACACGGTGTCCTTAGAGGTGTCGTCCATCACGATGAATTTGTCCTTGGGGGAACGGCCGGTGTAGATGCCGGTCATCACGTTGACAGCACCCAACTCGGTGAGTTGACCCTTCTCAAAGCCCTCCAGGGAGGGGTCCATCTCGGCCTCGAACAACTCCTCGTAAGAGGGATTGTAGACAATCTCTTTTACGTTGGTGATGCCATACTTCTTCAAATCAATCATATCCATTTTCTCCTTTTCTAATGGTGTGTAAAAAGGATCTGACTTTAATGTCTTCACCACTTGATGGATTCCATATTCCATTTTGGAAACACCATGTAGCGTCAACAATAAAGCAAATCTACCCATAATACATCAATTATATATTATGCATTTTTCGACTGGCAAAATCAAGAGGTTTTCGCAAAAAGTTTGCAAAATTCGATATTTTTTAATATGCACGCAAACATAGGATAAAAAACGCACAGCAGATGCTGTGCGTTTTTCATCCATTATTCAATCATATTGTTGCGTTATCGTTCGGCGCGGGATTCGCCATGTAAGAAATCGTCGTAGGCCATCCGGATACCCTCGGATAATTCGGTCTTATACCGCCAGCCAAGGCGCTCTAACTTGGACACGTCCAGCAGCTTTCGAGGTGTGCCGTCAGGCTTTTCCGCATCCCATCGAATGGTGCCGGTGTATCCTATCGTCTTGGCTACCAATTCGGACAATTCTTTGATGGTGATCTCCTTACCACTACCCAAATTGACCGTTTCGTTGCCCAAATCCTCTGCGGAGTAATTCTCCATCAGATACACACAGGCATCCGCCAAATCGTCGGCATACAAGAACTCTCGCTTGGGCGAGCCGGTACCCCAGCAAACCACCTCGGTAGCACCGCTCTCCTTAGCTTCATGGAAGCGGCGAATGAGCGCAGGCAGCACGTGGGAATGCTCGGGGTGATAGTTGTCGTTGATGCCGTAAAGATTGGTGGGCATCACGCTGATGTAATCGGTGCCGTATTGACGGTTGAGATACTCACAGTACTTGAGGCCGGAAATTTTCGCCAACGCGTACGCTTCGTTGGTCTGCTCCAACGAGGAAGTCAACAGGCAGCTCTCCGGCATCGGCTGAGGAGCCAAACGGGGATAAATGCAGGAGGAGCCGAGGAACAGCAATTTTTTGACCCCGTTCTCATAAGCGGCGTGGATGACGTTCATCTCCAGAATCATATTGTCGTACATAAAGTCCGCAGGATGGCGATTATTGGCAATAATGCCCCCCACCTTAGCCGCCGCTAAAAAGACATACTCCGGCTTCTCCTCGGCGAAAAAGCGCTCCACGGCGTCCTGACGGCGCAGATCCAGCTCTTTCGACGTGCGCACCACGATATTGGTATAACCACGACTCTGCAATTGACGCACAATAGCAGAGCCCACCATACCACGATGGCCTGCCACATAAATCTTTGCATTCTTATCCATCATCGACACTCCTTACTCAAAGGCGCGATGATTTTCGCCCTGCTCCTTGACATACTTCAGATCGCTCTCGACCATGATCTGCACCAGACGGTCAAAGGAGGTGGCACGGGGGTTCCAGCCCAGCTTCTCTCTGGCCTTGGTGGGGTCACCCAGCAGATAATCCACGTCGGAGGGGCGGAAGAAACGGGGGTCCACGTCCACCAGCACCTTGCCGGTCTTTTTATCGATGCCCTTCTCCTCCAGGCCGCTGCCTTCCCAGGTCAGCTCGATACCCACACACTTAAAGGCGGCGTCCACAAACTCACGGACAGTACGCTTCTCACCGGTGGCGATGACAAAATCCTCAGGCTGCTCCTGCTGGAGGATCAGCCACATACACTCCACGTAGTCGCGGGCATAACCCCAGTCGCGGACAGAGTCCAGATTGCCCAGGGACAGCTTCTCCTGCAGCCCCAGAGAGATACGGGCAGCCGCCAGCGTGATCTTACGGGTGACGAAGGTTTCGCCACGGCGCTCAGATTCGTGATTGAAGAGAATACCGTTGGCGGCGAACATACCGTAAGCCTCACGGTAGTTGCGAACAATCCAGAAGGCATACTGCTTGGCCACCGCATAGGGGGAATACGGATGGAAAGGGGTTTCCTCATTGAGAGACATGCCCTTGCGCTCCACCTTACCATATAGCTCGGAGGTGGAGGCCTGATATACTTTGGTCTTATTGGTCAGGCCGCAGATGCGCACCGCCTCAAGGATACGCAGCGTTCCGATGCCGTCGCAGTTGGCGGTGTACTCGGGCACCTCAAAGGAGACGGCCACGTGGGATTGGGCCGCCAGATTGTAGATCTCATCCGGCTGAGTCTCGTTAATGATGCGAACCAGATTCATAGAATCGGTCATATCGCCGTGGAGCAGATGCAGCTTATTGGTGCGGCCGCACTTTTTCATCAACTCCTCTACAAAGAGGTGGTCAATACGCTCGGTGTTGTTCACACTGCTGCGACGTAAGATGCCGTATACCTGATAACCCTTATCCAGCAAAAACTCTGCCAAATACGAACCGTCCTGACCGTTAATGCCGGTGATCAGTGCTGTTTTCATCTCTTTATCCTCCCAAATTACAGATTCTTTGCCATTTCATCCCAGTCGAAGGTCAGGCGATGAATATCCCCACCATCCGACACACCGAGATGCACCTCTAAAAATTCCAGATCTGTGATTGCCCGAATCATATGGTTGCTCTCTTTTGGAATGGAGACCGAAGTGCCTGCGTCCACCGTCATTTTGCGGTCACCCAGGATCATCTCGCCGCTACCCTTGAGAAACACCCACACCTCATCTCGCTGCTGATGATAATGGCAACTGGATACCATACCGGCAAACATTTTCACGTGGCGGGTCAGGTGATATTCGTCCCGATCCACCGTCTTCAGCGTGCCCCAACGGCGCTCCTCGTACATGGGAGGAAGCGTCAGCTTTTCCACCGACGCCTTGAGATACTCACTCTGCCGGCGATCGGAGACCAGGATGCCGTCAGCACCGGCAGCCACAACCACATCTTTTAAACCGCAGGTAATAATCGGAATATCCAATTCATTGATGACGCGCACATTTTCACAACGATCGCTGATCACATACCCCAAACTATCGTAGTGCATCTCTTCCGTCAGCGTGTTCCAAGTACCCAGATCCTTCCACATACCGCGGAAGGGTACCACAATCATATTGCTTGCCTTCTCTAGCACCTGATAGTCAAAGCTGATCTTGGGCAATAATTCATAATGCTCATACAGATACTCGTAATGGGGTTGTACTCCCATCTGTCGCAGCATATCGCAGATGAGACCGATCCTAAAGCAAAAAACGCCACAGTTGAACACGGCGCCCTGCGCAATCAGAGCGGCAGCGGTGGTCAGATCCGGCTTTTCACGAAAAGCGCCCACAGTGGAGTACTCTCCCCTATTCTCAGCCGGTAGAATATAGCCGTATTTCTCAGACGGTGCATCGGGAACGGCTCCCATCAAAGCAATGTCGGCGCCACTCTGCTCCAAATAGGTCTCTAACCGCGAAAGAGTCGCAAAATAGCCGTCGTCGGTATAAGGATCCACCGGCAACACCGCTACCACCTCGTCCTCAGAGGCCCCCAGCTTACTCACGGCATAGGCGCAGGAGATCGCCACCGCCGGAAAGGTGTTGCGCCGTTCCGGCTCTACAGCGATATCCATATCCCCCAATTGTGAATGAATGATCTCCACCTGAGATTTTCCTGCACAAATCAGCGTATTCTTCTTGAGACCGGCCCGATCCAGCTGCCCGATGACACGCTGCACCATAGACACCTGCTCGCCGCCCTTTGTCTCGTTTTCGAATATTTTGATGTATTGCTTAGACCTTAGGTCGTTGGAAAGGGGCCAAAGCCGCTTTCCCGATCCGCCGGACAGTAATACCGTATACATAACATCCTCCTACGTGGTTTTTGGAGTCCTTTGTCACCAATGCAAGCCGACGTATTCCATCGATCGACGATAGGCTACGATTTTTTCATCAGAAAGGTTTTGCACGCCCTCCATCTCGGAAGCGATCTTGCCTCGGCGGAACAGTAGGGTGCGCAAAATACGCACAGGCCACATCACAGGCAGTAAAATCGGCCATTGTTGCAATATGGGATAAATGTATTTCATAGAGGAGTACGGCGGGAACGCCAGCAACAACACGCGACGAAGCTTGGTGTTCTTGACAGCATCCTGCGCCGTGTTTTGACTCACTCTGGCAACGGCGGAATTTTCCTCACTGCCGAACACACCGTTTTGAAAGATCACGTCGGTGATAAAAGCGTCCCGCTCGGTCATTTCCGCACCGCCGAACCACACCTGCAAAGTATGCATCACGTTGCGATAGAAAGTCAAAAGCGCCAGCTTATCCAGCTCCGCCTCTACATAGGACAGATTCAGATGGGGTGTCTTTTGGGTATAAACCCACAAATCCACCATATGCTTGATGCCGATACCGGCGCCGGCGTAATGCTTGGTGAAGTGTACAAACAAATACACCAACAGCCGCTCATCGGTCATCTTGTAACGGTGAGAGGTACCCTCCACCGGCTGTGCACCCATCCATCCATCCCCAAAATAGGCGTAATATTTTTTGTCGCGCTGGGGGACTACTCGTTTGTGAAGCTCTAACAGCAGGGACGGATGCCTCCATACGATCTCATGATCGGTCTCCCCTACTAAGGTGTAGCCCCTCTCAGTAAGAATCGAGGCGATGCGATCGCGGTCCGCCAAACGGATGAGCACATCTGCATCTCCCATAGAACGCATATCGGGGTGATCATATAACGATTTGAGCACGGTCCCTTTGAGAGGAAGGTAATCAATGCCCTCCTGCTCGAACAAGGCAAACAGTTCTCGCAGCTCATGCATCTGCTGTTCGCTGATCGCCACATTACGGCAGGATGCCATAAACAACCGTTGCTGCAACGCCCCATCGGACACACCGGTGGCCGTACAACCATACATCAGCAGGCCCATCACCTGATGGCGAGCCGCGGTTTTATACAGATACGCACTATCCAAGCCATCGCTGAGCGTTGCCGGCTTGCCCGTCAGCGCACTGCCGAGCAAACCGATCAAATCGCGCTGTCTTTGTTCCAACATAGAATCACCTATCATTTGGCATCGTTAACGTTAAACCACCACACCGGAAGAAACAGAGCCGGTCAAGCCTAAAGCAAAATAAACAACACTAACAAACATCAGCAACATAAAAGTAAACACACAATTGATAAAAATCTTGCTGCCCTTCACGTCCTCTATCTCGGACAACAAAAGAATGGTACCCACCGACACATAGGTGGTGTGAATGGCGCTAAGCAAACCGGCGCAGAAGAAACCCACTGCCGCAATAAACATCGGATTAGCAAATAATTTTTTCAGACGTCTTTTTACGAGCGCTCGGCTAAGAACCAAGTACCACAAAACAAGATTTAGCGTAATCTGCAATATGCAAAACACGTTAAATGCCCAGTGCTTATCATTGAAGATGTTGGTGAAGGGGAAATACGGCAGAAAACTGCGCAACAAGCGCATAGGCATAACCAAAAGGCTGTAATCGGAGTCCTCCGTATAACTCGCAAAATTCAAATCCGATTGTAAAAAGCTGCTCATATCCATTGACATAATCAACAAAACGGCGATAGCCAATACAACGATCATTTGTACCACAATGATCATATGCCGTTTTTGATTCGAAACAATGATACACATCAAGCATAGCACGACAGCAATCAACAGATACTGCAACCGCATACTCCACAACAGCCAGGCGTATACCGGAAACAGCAGCATATTCAGCCACGAATTATGGAAACTGCACACATAAATGTACATAGCTACCATGATAAATGCCTGACCGATGATGACCTTATTATAATGATGCACAGCCCAAAACAACGGTTGGCACAAAGAAAGGACCAAAATCAAGTTTAAACGGGCACGGTCAGTAATTCCAAATCGATAGCACATCAGCGTCATACAAACCGCGCAAATGACCATATGCAAAGCAGACCAGACGATCATATTGGTCAGATTGATGCCACCAACCAAAAAGATCATCGCGCTGTACACAAAGATATTGTGGTATTGATTCAGCTGCAGACCTTGAATCGCATTTGCCAGCGAGTTACCAGTAGAAAGGCGCGTGGAAATGATCTGCATCTGATTGTACATCAAATCGTGCTCAATGTGGGAGAGATGGCCATATGCGCCTTCCATATATCGATTGAACACAAAGTAACGGCTGAACACCAAACTGACAATCGAAACCACCAATGCGAAAAGTACCACCTTCAGCACTACGCCTTCTCCTACCACGTTGCGCAGACCGGTGACATTAACCAGCACAATGATAGCAATCGTCAGGGAAATAAAATTAACCAGCGTATTCTGTACACCATTGCCCACGTCGCGCAACAGGAACATAAACAAAAGCAACACGGTAATCGATACAACAATACCAAAAATGGTTTGTATCGGATTATCCAAGGGTCTCTTTTTTAAATCTCTTAACTCAGTCAAAAGGAAAACCTCCGCTTATCACACATCAAATATCAAACTGTCCACAAATTCTTTCACACGCCGCCCGTTGCCGCCATCAAAGTGCAATACCGCATCTTCAAAGGTTTTACGGCGCAACTCAAGCTTAGCGTCCACTCCCGCAGACACATCCTCGATAAAGCGTTGACACTCAGCGAAATTCTTGGCATACGAAAACGTATCCATCAATTCGGGATGAATGGAGCGTACCTCCATATCGTCCCGCATCAGACGACAAATCGGCTTGCCGGTGCACAAATAGGAAATCAGAAAACCGCAATTCATATCCACCAGCATCGCATCCGATGCCAAGAAGGCATACGAATAATCCGGCACCTCGTCCCACACGATATTGGGGCTGTTTTCACAGTATTCCTTCAGCTTACGGAAATCGTTTTCTGTCCAAAACGCACCTGACTCAAGAATCTCACGTTTGAGATACGGATGCAAGCGAACGATCAAGCCACACTCCGGGTGGGCGCTGAAATAAGCAAACATATCCTTGATGTAAACATCGATCGCTAATGCCTCAATGGCATGCGTCTCATTCAAGCCGTGATCGGTGGCCCATAAAAAGGTCTTCTTCCCTTTCAATTTCGCGTAGGCCGGGTGTTCATCCGTCTTTTGCATCTTCTCATACAGCTCATCGAAGATGGGACATCCCATCCGCTTCGCCTTCTCTGCAGGGATATAGCCGGCAGAAAACCGATGAGGTAAGCTGTCAAACAAATAGTAATCGGGATCCACCGCTGCATAAGCGTTTTCGACCCAACGCCAGTGCTCATCCATATCGGTTTCATTGATGACCACATTGGGAAACAACGCCAACACCTTACCTACGTACATATGTATGTCTGACAAACACAACCGAGGATCGGTCCAGCTGTAAGAGGTCAGTATCAACACGTCCGGCTTGTCCTGCCGCACATCGTAATTGTCCAGATTGATGAAAGCGCAGCCCTTATCCGCCATCACCCGCAAATAATTGGGGTAGTTTTCGGCGATGACATACACCTGGTAGCGCTCATCCCGCAACAGCGCCTCATACACCGTGCCGATGCAGCTCCAGGAGGTGCCGCTGGGATACACGATGCGTACCCGCTTTTTATCGGTAGGCACCAACAGCTCGCTCATCGGCACGCCAGTGGGAAGCAGCTCCTGATCCTTCGGGAGAAACGTATCCACACACATTTTCTGATGAATGTCGTAAGTAAAAGTGCCGGGTGTGGTACGAATCGTATTTTGTATGTGCAACGCTATCTTCATAAAGCGTCTTGACCAAGAAGGACGGGCGGTCAATACGCCGTCGATCCATTTCTTAATGCGCGCGCGCATAACGATTCACCTCGCTTATTTGATAATCCAGTCAGAGGGCCAAGCGAACTCATGATTGCGGTGGCCCTCACTGAAATAATGGGCGGGACGCACCACGATCTTGTCGGCGTGAGCATTGAGCCATGCCGCCCAAATACTGAACGTACTGTTTGTGACAATGTTGTGGTGGCAAAGGCTCATCAGCTGCATATCCCGATAGCTGTCCGCACCGGTATTCCAATCCACAAAAGTCACGTTTTTATCCTTAAAAGCCTCGCGGCACCAATCGATATCGTCGGAAAAGCAATAAAACACCGGATTTTCCACCTGCGCGCTGACGTATTCCACGGCGCGGGTGAAATACTCTTTCGGCTGAATCTGATACATCGGCACGGACAGATAATCGTTGAGACGGACGTGAATGGAAACGGCATTACAGGCCGCCATCTCGTCGGCAATCTCCCGATTTTTTCCCTCTAATGGATGTTTGAAGGTCAATTCCTCCCGCAATTTTGCCTCAATGGCGGACGAATACGCAAAATCCTGCCAGTAACCGTCCAAAAACGCTCGGTCGCAGGATAAAATCCGCTGCATATCGGGGTAGCCGTCCGCCTCCTCGCGAATATGGGTCGCCTTATATACCCCCAACTTGCGAAACACCTTAGAGATAAAGTCGTTTTTCACCGATCCCAAACGGAAAACATCCTTCGCATCGGCACAATCCACTTTAACGTTACAGATGTCCTCTAACAAAAAGCGACGGCCATGGGCAACGATTCGTGTGTGGGGGTCCTGCTGTGCCCGCTCATAATGAAGCAGGCTGAGATAGGCCTCTCTCCCCTGCTCCTGCAAAGCACGGTACAAAGCGTATTGATACATTTGGTTACCGAGACCGCCCTTAGCATCCACAACGAACACAGCGACACCTCCTCGTTTATTTTTTCTTGCACAATTTAGCCGGCAATCCTTTGACTGCCGCGAACATACGCACCACGGTGGGCTCGCGTACCAGAGCAAGCACCAGCACATAACACACACCGCCGACCACCACGGCCAGCGCTACCATAGGAAATGCTCCGATGGTCAACGGCAACTGCTTTACGCATACAAACAGGCCGGCCAATACGACACCGGCTACCAGATATTTGAACTTGTCGCGGTCAAATATCAAGCCCCAGCTGCGAATATAGGTGGCCTCGACGATGAACATACACACATTAGCTAAGATGGAGGCCACCGCCGCGCCCAAGCCACCCCATACGGGAATCAAGAGGTAGTTGAGAAACGCATTGAATCCGCCCGCCATCAGAAGAATGGCAAACAGCTGCTTTTCCTTTCCCTTGGCGATGAACATGCGGGTACCACCCAAGGTCAGGCACAGCGTAGTAAACATGATGAAGGAGTACACAATCAAAATGGGATGGCCGGACACATATTCCGATCCGGCAATCAACAGAACCAACTCTTTCGAGAAGAAAGTAAAAGTTAACAGAGCAGGAACCGCAAAGAAAAACATCGTATTGGAAGCGTAATGAATGAGGGATTTGGCCTCGTCCGGACGCTCCTCCCGTACCGCCGCATACAGCCGCGGCGTGATGACCGCCGCCACCGCCATCAGCAGCTCATCCATCACCAACGGCAACTTAATGGCGTTGGTGTATAGACCCACCGTCGTATCGTCACGCATAAACCGCAGCATCATCACGTCCATACCGGAGAAGATCTTACTGCCGATGGTAACCAAGGCCAAGAAAAAGATAGGACCGAGGTGCTCCCTTACCTCTACCTCTGAGTGACATAATCCGCGAAAGGAAATCAGCCGCTTGCGGGACAGATGCACATAGTTCATCACAGCCGGTAAAATGGAATAACAAGCCGTATAAACCAAAGCGTACACGGCATAATCACTTTTTTGCGTCACCAACCACAAAGCGCAAATCGGCAACAGCAAACGGGTTACCGTGTTACGCACAGAGGCAAAGGCGAAGCACTCTGTTGCTTCAATCAACCAATCCAACCCCAGAGAGGAAAACACAATCATACCGCCGAAGGCCACGTATACCCACGCCTCGCCGGTAGCAACTCTCAAGAAATATACGACAGCCGCATAGATGACAACCGCCAACAGCGTCAAACTGCCGGAAATCGTCAACAGCGATTTCACGATTTTAGACATCTCCTGCTCATCCTTGCGGGAGGAACACATACGCTGTGCATACTGACGCAAGCCCAAAGTGGATAAAATGGTGAAATAGGTCACCAAATTCTGAGCAAAGGAGAATTTGCCGTAATTCTCCGGTCCCAGCACACGGGTAATATAGGGGTAGATCGCCAAAGGAATCACCATACAAATGAGTGTGGAGGCTGTGTAAAATATGCTGTTTTTCACCAAGGTTTTCTCGTTTTTCATAGCCTACCTCTGTGGCTCAGCGTGGCCACATCCTTTTGATAAAAAACTTAATAGGGCCGTAAAACACGGGATGGAAGCCAAAAAACATCATCCGATGCTTGAGGGAACAATGGCCATACTCCTTGACCGATTGCATCATTTGTGCATAGATGTCACGGTATTGCTCTTTGCTTATATCGAAGCGCAAAAACTCCTTAAGCAGATACAGCGAACCGTACCATTCCCGATTCCAGAAACAAGCCACCGTTTGCTCCTTCTGCTCACACTCGCAGGTCTCCACAAAATGCTTGATGGCACGTCGGCACACAAGACTGTCGGGGAAATGCTTGACGTTTGCCGTGTTGGACATACCCTGTCCGTTACAGCGATAGAAATACAGCCCCTCATCCGTGTACATTAATTTGGTGAAACGGGCAAAGATGGCAGCGGAG
The DNA here is from genome assembly GCA_017520705.1 of Clostridia bacterium. GTDB lineage: Bacteria > Bacillota > Clostridia > Oscillospirales > Acutalibacteraceae > UBA5905. The sequence continues at coordinate 11,795 of JAFXFF010000039.1, forward strand.
AAAATACGATCCTCTCCACTATTAACCCCCTCGTATTCACGCAGCTCATCCATCATATCCAGCAGTAAAGATCTGCGGACACATTTGGACCATATGGAGTTCAAATCGTTGTTTTGGTACTGTCGAGCCAGAATAATATGCCGTGCATTTTTCTCAAATATCGTACCATCGGGATACACAGCCATTACCAGGCGATGTACCGCCTCTCCCTCTCCCACAATCTGACGACCGTAGGTGACCACGTCACATCCATGGGCATCGATGCGCTCTTTCAGAAAAGCCAGAAGATCCTCGTGCACATAATCGTCGGAATCCACGAAGACCACATACTCACCTTGCGCCGCCTCGATCTCGTCCAAACGGGTGGTGAACAGACCCCGATTTTCACGATGGATCACGCGAATGCGCTCATCCTTTTGCGCCCACACATCACACAGCGCACCGCTGTTATCAGGGGAGCCGTCATCCAGCAGGATAACCTCAAAGTCCGCGTAGGTCTGGCTCACCAGCGACTGTACACAGGTGTCCAAATAAGCCGCTACATTGTATACCGGCACCAATATGCTAAAATACGGAGTTTTCATACCATCACCAACACGTTATTTCTTCTTTCGGATACCGACCAAATCGAACAAGCGGCATATCGTATGCCACACACGGCTGAAAAAGCCGGTACAACAATAGCGTTCGTTCATCCACTCTTTGCCGGGATAGATGACGCGGAATATATCCTGCTTGCTGTCGTACAACGAGGTCTGGAAACGCAAAAACTGCATCTTGCTGAATTTGCGCTGCATCGGATGGGGCAAGCCGGCCTTGGCCAACAAATCCATCAGATGCTCCGCATTACGGGGGCGCAAGGCATCCAAAACCGTCTGCGGCACCGGGGTACCAAACAAAACGGACGGAATATACAGAGAGAGATAGGTAGAGGTCTTGACGTGCGCCTGCCTCACCTTCTCCACGAACAAATCCCAGTCGATCGTGGTATGGGCTACGATGCGGTCCACGTCCATATGCAAGCGAAGACCGGGGGCGCGAACGTAGGAATGCTTGGCCGTATGGATGCACACCTGCAGCAGGTTATCCTCGGGAGACAGCACGTGCGCCTTGGTCCTCTCCGGCGTATAAGAGCGCCGGATAAACCCATCGGTATCCGGCTCTAAATCGGGGCGGATCCAACGGCCGGCCACCGCTCGCCATGCCAGTTCAAACCACATTTTTTCCCCCTCCGGGGTTACAATGTAGTATTCCGTAGCGCCGTCTCGGTAGGCTTCGTCTAATTTTTCCGCTTCAAATTCACTGCGGAATTTAAACTCGAATCCATTAGCTACTAAAATAGCGTGAGCCTTATAAAAATCGCTCTTTCGCACCAGCGAATCGATATCCTCCATCGGGCATTTGGCGGCATCCTCCATCAGGCCGATCATAATACCGCCGTTTTTGAGAATAACCATCGGTATACCGTTTTCATCCATCAGCGCACAGATCTCTTTCGCTTTTTCCCGCAAAAAAGTCAAATGCTTCTGCTGGCGCTCATACTCCGCGGCCCACTCTTCGGGCAAAGAAATCCCCAAAGATAACGCATAGGAACCCACAACGCCATCCAATTCGTGCTCGTGACAGACGGCGTACAGCTTTTCAAGATCGATCTCTCCAAAACGGCGGATGATGTCTTCCGATTCACCCGCCGCGTGGATCTCTTTGGCCATATCCAGCATCAGGCGATATTCTTCTTTTTTTGTAAAATCAAACAACCGATGCATTCTTTTGCCTCCACAATCCAATGGTGCTCACGTAATATCCAACCACTTGGCCACTTCGCGCACATACTCTTCATACTGCTCGGTGCCGAAATCCAGCGGTAAGCCGGTCAATTCCTTCAGCCGGAAGATTAAATCCTCCAACAGTATCACCGCCTTGTGCGTTTTCGGCATATCGCAGTTTAAAAATCTCTCGATCTTTCCGGGACGTAAACCCTGATACAATGTGGCTCTGTCATACCAAATGCTCCGCTCGCCCCAGGATTCCCAGTCGATGATAAAAATCTTGTGTGTTTCTCGCTCTATCCAAATATTGCCGGCCTGCAGATCACCGTGCGAGAAGCAGAGCGGTATATCGCCTATCGGTTCGCACGCTTTAACCAACCGCTCCACAACGCTACGCAACCGTTCCCCGTTTCTTACTTTTGAAGAAGCAGCGTGTTGCGCAATCTGCTCTTTCAAAGAACAGATGTATTCGTTGCAAGGCACCTCTCTGCTTTGCAATTGCGCGTAAGCGGACAGCAGACGGTACGCTTCATCCCTGTATGCGTCAAAGCCCTCTTGAATACGCGCCAAAGGAAGCCCTTCGATGATGCGTTCACGGTACCCATCAGTATCGTAGTTCATCAGCGCGGGGACGAAAGCGGGCAAAGACTCTTTTGTTCGAAAGGATATCTCTCGCTGTAAATCGGTATCGTCGAATCCCGACTTGGCAATCACATCTACGACGTTTTCATCGAAGTGAAACACGCGATATTTTTTATTACAAGGGTAGATCAAAGTATCCTTGTCAACCTTTGCCATAACAGAAATCCTTTTATCCGCCAACAGACCCCGCATATGCAAACAGGCAAACACATATCCGTTTACCAACAAACGCTTACACGGATTAGCGCGGATACCGTATTCATTAAACAAATACTTTTTTACTGCCGAAGAAGGCTTTTTTGTGATAATGGCATTGAGCTGCGGATACACAAACAAATCGGTCTGCCCCGAAATATCTGCGTAATACTTCTGCAACGTACGGTCATTGATCGCATAAAAATCTTCCCGAACCAGCATTTGCGAAATTTTCATTACAACCTCTCCACAATGGCGGAATAGACCTCTTCGATGCTCTTGGTGGCATCAATCACGTACTGCCAACGGTTATTCTCTCGCTCTCTAACGTACCAATCGATACGCTCCCGACGGGCTTCTACCGGCTCCGGAAAAGGCTCGTCCTTCAAATCGCTTCGTCGCATAGACTCCTCAGCCGGAATAAACAGGCAAAAAGAAGCCTTGGGCTTGAGCATCGTTTTCAGCGTCAACCGCCACCAAAAGCCGTGCTCAAAATCGTATTCGGGGTACTTGATCTTGAAATCGATGTAGGTATCCCAAATATAGCGATCACAGATCACGGTGGTACCAAACCACTCTTTTAGACGCAAGGAGACGGAATAATAAAACCACAAATCCATCAGCGAAGCCACGAATAAGAGTTTGCGCTTCTTGGAATTGCTATTGACCTGTTCGGAATACGATATCTTCTCCTCCTTGGAGGCGGAAGAGCCACCCCGCAACAGCTTTTTGACCCTCTCGATGCCGGGGGTATAGCCACCGCGGCTCCAGATCACCTGATATTTTTTCCCTCGTTTTTCCAGATCTTTGCACAACAAATCAATCTGCGTAGATTTGCCGCAACAATCAATGCCACTGAAACTAATCATGTTACCGCATCCTCATACAACGTAATGTACTCGTGAAAACGCTTTATCTTATGGAAATCCTCTGCGTTTACCTCCAACGCAAACGCAGGAGACAGCACCTCATCCAACGCCTTATGCACCGCGGCCACGTCGCCGCGATCGATCACACGACCGCAACAATCGGGCACCGATTCGGGACTGCCGCCAGTACGATAGGTAATGACGGGTGTACCGCAAGCAAGGCTCTCCAAGTTGGTGGTAGGATAGGTGTCTTCGCAAGTTAGATTTAAAAACACATCCGCGGCAGAATAAATCTCCGCCAACTCCCGAGGATTGTTGGTGTGAGAAATGTGCAGGATATTCTCAGGGCATTTCGCCCCACGCATATCGCCCACCAGCACCAGCTGATACCGCTCATCCAACTCAGAGGCCAAACGGAAAAAGTCGTCCCGCCCCTTGCGCTGGGTCCATACATTGGCAACACCCAACAACACAATCTTATCTTCCAGCCCGTTTTCGCGACGGAAATCGCTCTCGATGGGATGGAAAATATCGGTGTCGATGCCGTTGTAAATGGCGCGAACAGGATACTCTCGCAAAAAAGATTGCTCCACCTGCCGCTTGAGCCAATGAGACGGCGTAATAAGGGACAAACGATCGATGCCGGTGAACATCCTCTTCTTATCCGCATAGTTGCGCTTGGAACGATCTCTCCACAAGCTCTTGGGGTATTCCCGCGTCATGGGACAATCGTGGCACCCCGTCTTCCACTTTTGGCATCCTATGTAGTCGTAATGGGAACAATGCCCCGTAAAGGACCAGCAGTCGTGCAGCGTCCAGATGATCGGCTTGCCGCAACGATGAAGATAATCAAACAACACGCCCAGGTGAATGTAATAACCGTGTAGATTGTGCAGGTGAATCACATCGGGGTCGTATTTCTCCACCCAACGAATCAACCTCTTGGTGGCAAAGAAGGAATAAAAGCCGGTGTTATCCAGTAAGCGGCTCCCCAACACGTGGGCATACACCCCCAACTTACTGCCGATACGCACCGCGTATTTTTCATACTGAGTCGGAACCGTCTTGCGGCCATAAGCAATTTTACATTCCCAGCCGCGCTGTTCCAATATACCGGCAATATCGGTGCAAATGCGACCCGTACTGGTAACGCCGCACACTTCATTGATCAGTAACGCTTTCATCCCCGTTCACCTCCTCACAATAACTCTTTAAACAATGCCGTATACTGCTGTTGTATCACAGCCAGATCAAACCGCTGCTCCGCGCACAACCGTGCTTTTTCTTTCACAGCCATCCGTTTTTCTCTATCCTCATACAGATCCAAAATGCAACGACACAGCGAGGATGCCTGGCCGTCGGAAACCGTGGCGCCCACACCCTCATCAACAATCAGTCGCTTAAGATCATCGTGCTCGCTGCAGATGCCAATCACCGGCATACCGCAGGCCAGCATACTGTACGTCTTACTTGGCATAAACAAATGAGCGAAAGACTCCTCTTCGGAAACCAAGCCTACGTCCCCACAAGCCATCGAATAGCGGAACGTTTCCTCCGGCTGTAAGGGGAATAAGCGCAGATTGGCAGCTCCCTGCTCTACGGCGTCCCGGACCAGATCCGCCTTCTGTCCCTCGCCGATGAAAACGAAGACGATGTCTTCGTAGGTGTGCAGCTGTTCTGCCGCAGAGAGAATCATCTCAATGTTATGACCGTACCCCATCTTGCCGGAATACAAAACCACAAATTTATTGCTCAACCCATGCTCCCGGCAAAACGGGTTGTCCAACTTATCCATCGGCATCAAAAAACGAGTGTTCACTGCAATGGGCATCACGTCCACACGAATGGGCCGTTTCAAATCGGCATTGATGGATTCGCCCATCACCTCGCCAATGGTCAGCATACGGTCGATCTTCTTGTAATTGCGGTTGTTCCACCCCTTCCACCAAGAGCAAACGAGATGAACCAACGGATTACGAATGGTCAAATCGATGATCTGGGGATAAATGTCCCAGTTCATGTACACGAAGGGTGCCTGAAATACTTTTTTGAGTTTTAATCCCACATAGGAATTGATGGGAGGATTGGAGATGGCAAACACCAGATCGTAATGACGGTGACGATTGCGTCGAATCCACCCGCACAGAAAGCGGTAATGCCGCCACCAACACCGCAGACGGGATGCAAAGCTCCGCGGGTCGTGAAGCGGAGAAGGGATCACATTCCCCCTCACCTCACTGCCGGTAATGATGTCGACGTGGACATCGGGGCCCAGCGCATCGGTGAGCAGGTCCACATACCATTGGGGAATCACCTGGGCAACAATCAAAACGTTTTTACTCATAATGTCAAAACTTCCGTTATGTCGTTAATCGTAGGGATCGAAGGGTCGATCTCTTGCGCAGAAAAATACAAACCGTCGGGATTGCGCAGATAACAAGCCTGCATCCCCAGCATTTTGGGGGCCACAAAGTCCTTAATGGGATTGTCGCCGACGTACACCATCTCATCGTAATCCAATGCGAGGGCCTCTTTCATCATTTGAAAAGCGGTGGGATTGGGCTTGCGGAATGCCTCTCCCCCCAATTCATCGGTCACAACAATCGCGTCCACCATCGGTTCCAAACCAAGTGCCTGTATCTTATTCCGCTGTCCTTGCGGACGGCCGTCCGTAAGGATACCCAGCCGACAACCGCGCGCGCGCAAGGCGGATAGGGTATCCTTAGCCGCATCGCTCAGACGAATATCCGGCAAATGTTGACGGTACACCGCTATGCATCGTCCGCACTCCTCATCGGAAAAGCCGGCACGTTGATACACGTTGCGGCGGTCCTCCGTAAACAAGCGCATCAGCTCATCCGACAGCCGTTCGTCTCCGAAAGCCTGTGCAATCGCACAAAAACCGCTGCGGACATAGTCTCTCTCGAGATATAGGGTGTCGTCCAAATCAAAAACAAATCCTTTGATCATAGGAGTCTCTCCATATTCTCGTCCAGCATAATACTGCTGTCGAAACGAACAAACATCCGCCCGTCAGCGTAATCCTCGTTGTAGCACAATTGCTCGCCGCTCAGCAAACGATACAGATTGGCACAGGAGTCAGCACCGGCGTCGATGCTCATAGGCGCGCCGCCTCCGAAGCGGGGGTTGATTTCGATATACTGCACGCCCCTATCCGTCTTCATGCACTGGACCGTGATAGGACCAATGGGCTTGAGCACATCCAACAGGCGCGTAACATCGTTGATGATATCGCGATCCTTTTGCACAATACCCTTAGCGATCTCGCCACCACGCACCGCTACACGAACACGGGGCACGATGGTGATGGGACGACTGTCGAAATCGCAGAACACATCCACCGAATACTCCGTGCCTACCATAAACTCCTGCACCATCGGCTCCTTGACGTAGCGAAGGAAAAACTCCAACTGCTCCTCATTCTCCACCTTGAAAGCGTTGATGCTGGAGCTGCCATCCTTCGGCTTGATGAATAAGGGAAAGGAGTAATCGCCCTGCGCGATCTCACGCTGGGTCAATTGATGCGGCACGCCGAAGCCGTTTCGGGTAAAAAACGCCTGGGTGTTGTTTTTATCCCGGCAAATACGAATCACCTCGGGACGAGAGAGCAACAGCTTTGCCCCGGTCAGGCTTTCGATCTGCTCACGGTGATCGGAGAGTTTGAGCAGCTCGGTATCGATGGTGGGCACGATCAACGAAATCCGCTCTCTGCGGCACACATCTATGACGGCGTCTATGTAATCGGGAGCGTCAATGCGGGGAATGAGATAATATGTATCCGCAAAATGAACGGCGGGAGCCGAGGCGGAAATATCCACCGCAACGATCGTGCCATCGATATTTAATTGTTCTTTGGCTCGACGGAATCGCTCAATCAGCTCAACCCGTCTACCAGCACTCAAAATCAATATGTTGATCATCACTCGGTCACCATCACTTCTTCGCTTTCTTTCGAGCCGGTAAAGAACTCCATAGTCGCGTTGTTTTCTTGCGAAATGCCCTCTCGCTGAATCACCTTGAGCAAGGTGGTTAGGATAATCTTGATATCACCGAGGAAGGTGACGTGATCCACATAAAAAACGTCGTCCTCAAACTTTTGCTCCCACGTCAGCGAATTGCGCCCATTGACCTGCGCCAGACCCGACAAACCGGGACGCACCTCGTGGCGACGCTTCTGCCGCTCATTATACAGCGGCAGATACTGCACCAGCAGAGGGCGGGGGCCGATGACGGCCATATCCCCCACGAGGATGTTGAACAACTCCGGCAACTCATCCAACGAAGTGGAACGCAAAAATTTACCGTACTTCGTCAGGCGCTGCTCGTCCGGCAGGAGATTGCCGTCGGCATCCGTTTCACAAGTCATGGTGCGGAATTTGATCAGCCGAAAGATCTTCTCATCCTTACCGGGACGAAGCTGCGTGAAGAACGGATTGCCCTTCATCACAACAGCGCCCACCACCGTGAGAATCAACAAAACCGGGGACAAAACCAATACGGCACACAAGGAAAGAAAGAAATCCAAGGGACGCTTTATGTACTTGGCGTACATAGTTTCACTCCTCAAAAACAGTTTCGGATCATCTCAATGACGCCATCCTGCTCCTCGGTGGTCATCTTGATGTCACTGGGCAGGCACAGACCGCGGGCAAAGATACGCTCATCCAACGGCGTATCCGCCGCAGTGATGAAATCGCAATCGGCAAACACGGGTTGGCTGTGCATTGGCTTCCAGATGGGACGTGCCTCTACGTTGGCATCCGCCAGAGCCTGCATCACCGTCATCGGATCCACGGAGCAGTCCTCGTCGATGAGCATACAAGACAGCCAGAAATTCGGCGTGCTCTCCGCAAGATAAGGATTCATTCGCACGGGCAGGTTGGCTAAGCCCTGCTCATAGCGGCGGTAAATAGCCTCTTTCGCATCCCGATGCTCCTCAAGGTGCAGCAACTGGCCGCGGCCGATGCCCGCCACCACATTGGACATACGGTAGTTGTAGCCGATCTCCTCGTGCTGGTACCATGGGGCAGGCTCACGGGCCTGAGTCGCCCAAAACAGCGCCTTGTCCCGCGCCGCTTTGTCCGGGGTGATCAGCATACCGCCACCGGAGGAGGTGATGATCTTGTTACCATTGAAGCTGACAACATTGTAGGCGCCAAAGGTGCCGCAGGGCTGATTTTTGTATGTAGCGGCCAGTGCCTCGGCGGCATCCTCCACCAGTACGGCGTCGTGCCGCTGACACACAGCGCGGATCTCGTCCATCTTGGCGGGAGAGCCGTACAGATGGGCCAGCACCACCACTTTGGCCTGCGGATACTTGGCAAAAGCCAACTCCAAAGCGGCGGGATCCATATTCCAGGTATCGGGCTCTGCGTCGATAAAGACGGGAATGCCGCCCTCGTAACAAACGGGATTGACGGTGGCGGCGAAAGTCATATCCGAACACAAAACGGGATCGCCCGCCTTGACCCCTGCCAGCTTCATTGCCAGATGAAGCGCCGCCGTACCGGAGGAGAGCGCCAGACAATGCATCTCGCCCGCCTCCTGCAAATAAGCCGCCATCTCCGACTCAAAGCCGTCACAGTTAAAGCCCAAAGGAGCGATCCAATTCTTATCAAAAGCTTCTTGTACAAACGTCATTTCCTCCCCATGCATCGTGGGGGTAGACAAGGGGACTCGTTTTTCAAATCGCATATATTCCGACTTCCCTTCTTCACGGTCTGCGCAAACAGCGTACTCCTCTTAGATAATAAAATTCTATATAGTGCTATTGTACCACTATACCTATATATTGTCAACGACAATTTCAGACGCAAATCACTTTGTAATCTTGTGTTTTTACACCCTTTTGAGACAAAGAATTGACACATCGGCCGTATCAATGCTATAATGTGTGAATAAGCATATAAAAACGCTGTTTTTGCATCACTTGGAAAGGAGTACTCTATGGATCAAATCATCAAAATGCTGTTGGATTTTAACCCTCTATCCGTTAGCGTGCGGCTGCTGCTCGCTCTGCTGATGGGCGGTATCATCGGCATGGAGCGCGGACGTCACGGACGGGCCGCCGGTATGCGTACCCACGTGCTGGTGTGCATCGGCTCCTGCATGACGGCATTGGTGGGTATGTACATACCCGAGGTGCTCGGTATGCAGGGAGATGTGACCCGCATCGCCGCACAGGTTATTTCCGGCATTGGTTTTCTGGGTGCCGGTACCATCATGATCCGCAACCAGTCGGTGGTCACCGGTCTGACCACCGCCGCAGGCGTATGGTGCACCGCCACCATCGGCATCGCGCTGGGCTACGGTTTTTATCTGGCGGCGGCCATTGCCACCGCCATCACCATCGTCACCGCCACCTTACTCACCCGTCTGGAGGGCGGTAAAAAATACCTCATCCGTTGCTACGTCGAATTGAAGGACGCCGCCACCACCACCGAAACGGTAGCCCTTATCGAAGCCATGTACCCCTCCGCTAAGGTAACCGAGGTCACCGCGTCCAAAAGCGGTCTTCCCGGCACGGTAGGCTTGTCTTTCTCTTTGTCGCTGGATGAATACGGACAGAAAGAGTACATAAGCAACCTGGATGCTTTGGAAAACGTCCTCTTTGTGGTGGAGGAATAACACCGGCACAACGCAAGCGCACAGCCCCGTCGGGGTTGTGCGCTTTTCCTTTTGCTTTCACGTGTGAAGCTGATTTACTTTACAGTCTGAAATCCCTTGTGCCGCAAGGGATTTCGCGGAGCTATTGCTTATTTGTTTCTTCAAAATTAATCGAAAAAGCAGTTCGATAAAAGCGTTCAAAAAGCACAAAAAATACCCGTGTTTTTTCCATTGACAGGCCGTGAAAAGCGTGGTATACTGTGGTATAGAACAAATGTTCTTTTGGGAGATGAACTGCGGTGGAACGACATATTTTGCACGTGGATTGCAACAAATTTTACGCATCGGTGGAGTGCGCTCAGCGTCCCGAGCTACGGGATAAGCCGCTGGTAGTAGGCGGCAACGAGGAGGCGCGCCACGGGGTAGTATTAACCAAAAACGAATTGGCTGCCCGCTACGGCATCAAAACGGGAGAAACCCTATGGTCGGCGCGGCGCAAATGCCCGGATCTGGTCACGGTACCGCCTCATTTTCATCTATACGATGAATACTCCAAAAACGTGCGGCAGATCTTGCTGCAATACACCCCGCTGGTGGAGCCCTTTGGACTGGATGAAGCATGGCTGGACGTCACCGCCTGCCGCCGCAAACCCGTGGACATCGCCCAGGAGATCCGCCACCGCATCAAGGAGGAACTGGGCATCACCGTCAGCATCGGCGTGAGCTTCAATAAAACCTTCGCCAAGCTGGGCAGCGACTATAAAAAACCGGATGCCGTAACGGTATTTTCCCGGGAAAACTATCGGCAGTTGGTCTGGCCCCTCCCCATCGGAGATATGCTGTACGTGGGACATTCCACCAAAGAGAAGCTGGAGGAACGCTTCATGTACACCATCGGAGATGTCGCCAAGGCGGATCCGGCTCTGTTGCAGGCTATGCTGGGCAAAGGAGGTGTCGATCTCCATGCCATGGCCAACGGACGGGACAACCAACCGGTTATACCCGTAGAGGAGGCCGCCGAGGTGCAATCGGTGAGCAACGGCATGACCACCCCCCGCGATCTGACAAACAATCGGGACGTGAAGCAGGTGATCACCGCGCTGGCGGAGAGCGTGGGGCACCGTCTGCGGGAGCAGCATCTCTGTGGACGCACCATCGAACTGCACCTGCGGGATCATCGCTTGATCACCCATACCCACCGCACCACACTGGACCATTATATCCAAGCAACGGCAGACGTGGCACAGGAGGCCTATGCCCTATTCTGCGCCGTCTATCGGTGGCAGCACCCTCTGCGCAGCGTGACGGTGTGTGTCGGAAGCCTGGAATCGGAGGATACCCCCTGCCAGCTGGATATGACCGACAGCAGCGAACGGGACAAGCGGGAGCGGCTGGACCGCACCGTGGACAGCCTGCGAGAGCGCTTCGGAAAGGACTGCATCTGCCGTGCCATTTCTATAGAAGACCCGAACCTGACCGTTTTTAACCACAAAAACAAGGACTATGAAGGATAACGAGAGAAAATTTCCCTTACTTTTTATGCAGTTTGACAAATGACAAATGGGAAATTTGGTTATATAATAGTGTTATCTTAGATGATGGGAAGATGTACACTTTTTATGACAGAACAGATCATTCAAGTGGAACGGATGGAAGAAGCCGTTTCCCTTTTCGGCAGTTACGACAGCAACATCCGCCTGCTGGAGCAGGAATACGACGTCAAGGTGCTCATCCGCGACACCCAGATCAAGGTCAGCGGCGAGCAACCCGGCGTAATGACGGCGGTCAAGGCCATCAACGGCCTGTTGCACCTCATTAACAGCGGCGAACAGCTCACCGAACAGAACGTGCGCTACGTGATGACGCTGGTGCGTGAGGGCGCCGAGGATACCGTCCGTCAGTTGGGTGGCGACAGCCTATGCGTTACCACCAAAGGAAAGCCCATTAAGCCCAAGACCTTGGGACAAAAGAAATACGTGGAGGCCATCCAAAAGAACACCGTTACGTTAGGCATTGGTCCCGCCGGTACGGGTAAGACCTATCTGGCGGTGGCGATGGCGGTGCGAGCATATAAGGCTAAGGAGATCGACCGCATCATCCTCACCCGCCCCGCGGTGGAAGCAGGCGAAAAACTGGGCTTCCTCCCCGGCGACCTGCAGAGCAAGGTAGACCCCTATCTGCGGCCGCTGTACGACGCTCTGTTTGAGATGTTGGGCGCCGAGACGGTGCAGCGCTATATGGAACGGGGCGACATCGAGATCGCGCCGCTGGCCTATATGCGCGGACGTACGCTGGACGATAGCTTCATCATTTTGGACGAGGCGCAGAACACCACCCCCGAGCAAATGAAAATGTTCCTCACCCGATTGGGCTTCAACTCCAAGATGGTGGTCACCGGCGACGTCACCCAGATCGATCTGCCGGACGGTAAGATGAGCGGTCTCAAGCAGGTGATGAAGATCCTGCAGGGCGTGGAGGACATCGCCATCTGCGCCTTCAGCCAATCCGACGTGGTGTGCCACCAGCTGGTGCAGCGCATCATCGCGGCCTATGAAAAGTTTGACAAAGCACGGGCCGAGGCGCGTGCCAACAACAAAAAAGAGGAGAAAAGGGGCAAAAACCATGGATAAGATCAAGGTCAACATCGAGAATCAGCAAAAAGCGATCAAAGTACCTACCGGTGTGCGCCTGCTCATCCGCCGTTGCTGTCACGCCGTGCTGGAACTGGAGGGCTTTGAGGGCTCTGCCGAGGTAGACGTATCCTTGGTGGACAATGGGCGCATCCACGAGATCAATCTGGAGCAGCGCAACATAGACGCCCCCACCGACGTACTGTCCTTCCCCTTAGGCGAGAACGGCGTGTACGACAAGAATCCCGCCACCGGCGCCTATATGCTGGGGGATATCGTCATCTCGGTAGAGAAGGCGCAGGCCCAGGCCGAAGAATTCGGCCACACCTTCCAGCGTGAGGTGGGCTATCTCACCGTTCACTCCATGCTACATCTGCTGGGCTACGATCACGTGCAGGGCGGCATTGAGGCGGTCCGTATGCGGGAAAAGGAAGAGGCCGTCATGCTCTCTATCGGTCTGCCCCGCGGCAGCAGCTACGTGCTGGAAGAAGACAATTGATTGGTGGCAACCCTGCCCTGCATTCGCTTGGGGCAGGGTCGCTTTGTGATTAAGAAAGGAATGTGTATGGAAACCGTATCCGCATTTGTGGCCATTGTGGGCCGCCCCAACGTGGGCAAATCCTCGCTGCTCAACGCCCTGGTAGGTAAAAAGGTGGCGATTGTATCGGACAAGCCCCAGACCACCCGCACCCGCATTATGGGTGTGGTGACCAAAGAGAATATGCAGCTGGTGTTCCTCGACACCCCCGGCAATCACAAGCCCCGCACCCGTTTGGGTGACTTTATGGTGCGCTCCATCGGCGAGGCGGTGTCCGGCGTGGACGTGGGTCTGCTGGTAACCGAGCCCCGCACCGCCATCCGCGAAGAGGAGCAGGCACTGCTGAATCAGCTCAAGCAGAAGAAGGTGCCGGTGATCCTCGCCATCAACAAGATCGACACCCTCACCGACAAAGCTGCCCTGCTGACCTGCATCGATGCGTGGAAGCAGCAGGCGGATTTTGCCGCCATCGTCCCCGTATCCGCCAAGAACAGCGACGGACTGGAGGGCTTGTTGGAGGAGTTGGCGAAGTTTACCTTTGAGAGCCCCCACTTCTTCCCCGCCGATGCCTCCAGCGACCAGACCGAGCAGGCGTTGGCCTCCGAGGTCATCCGCGAGAAGATGCTGCAGCTGCTCCGCCAGGAGATCCCCCACGGCATCGCCGTCGCTATCGAGCGCTGGGGCGAACGGGAGACCGACAAGGGCACCATCCTGGACATCGACGCCTACATCTATTGCGAGCGAGACAGCCACAAGGGTATGGTCATCGGTAAAAAGGGCGTGATGCTCAAAGAGATCGCCTCCCGCGCCCGTACCGAGCTGGAGGAGCTGTTCGGCACCAAGGTGAACCTTCAGTGCTGGGTCAAGGTGAAAGAGGATTGGCGCAACCGTCAGGGCTTCCTCAGCGGCCTCGGCTACAAATTTGACTAATATTTCCGTCTTCAAGCGGCCTGCCTCGGGGTATGCTATCCCCATAAGGAGGCCGATTGAAAATGGATAAGAGAAGATTGTGGTATAATTTTACCCATAGCGGTAAGGTGGAGGACTATCTGCGCTACCGCGGCATCGCGGTGACGCAGCGTGCCACCGACAGCATCCAAGAGGAGGGATCGGGCTATGGCGAGCGCCCCAAAACAACATCTGATGACCGACGGCCTGATTCTGCGCAACTATGAAACCGTGGCCGAAACCGATCGGTTTATCGCCATCCTGACACGGGACAAGGGCATCCTCCGTGCCACCGCACGAGGCGCCAAACGGGTGAACAGCCGCTCCGGTGCAGCCACCCAGCCCCTGTGCTACGCACGGCTGAGTCTTATCCCCGGTCGGGAGAAATACATCATTGAAGACGCACAACCCATCGAGGTGTTCTTTCCTCTGCGGCAGGACGTGGAGCGGTTAGCGTTGGCGCAATATTTCTGCGAATTGGCGCTGTCGCTTTGCCCCTCCGACTCCCCCGCCGAGGATCATCTGCGGCTGCTATTGGGCGGTCTGCACTATCTGGCAGCGGGCGAAAAGGCTCCGCTACTGATCAAAGCGGTGGTGGAAGGACGGCTGCTGTGCCTGGAGGGCTACGCCCCCGATTTGGGCGGTTGCAGCCATTGTGGGCGGGAGGAGACGCCGCTGTGGTTCTCCCCCACTGCCGGCACTCTTTTCTGCGGCGACCACGTCACAGCGGGGGATGCGATGCAGGTATCCTCCGGTGTGTTGGCGGCATTGCGCCACATCCTCTACGGACCCTTTGAGCGGTGCTTCGCCTTTTCGTTGCCGCCGTCGGATGTGGCGGCCTTAGCCACCCTCACCGAGCGGTTTTTGCTGGCGCAGCAGCAAAAATCCTACAAAACGTTGGAGTTTTATCATACATTACGCGAAGGAATCTAACATACTATGAATCGAGATTTACGTGCATTAGAACTGGATAAGATCCTGGAGCTGCTGGCAGGGGAAACCTGCTGTGCCGCGGCGGCGGAGATGGCGCGCGCTCTGCGTCCCGCCGCTCAACTGGAGTGGGCGCAACGCCTGCTGCAGGAGACGGACGATGCCTGCCGCCTGATGGCGGGCTTCGGCAGCCCCTCCTTCGGTCAGTTGACCGACGTGACCAATCCCCTGCGCCGCGCCGAGGCAGGCGCCTGCCTGTCGCTGGCGGAGTTTTTGCGCATCGCGGACATTCTGCGCACCATCCGCAGCATCAGCCAGTGGCGCTCCCATTGCGAGGGAGTTAACACCTGCTTGGACGACCGTTTTTCGGTGCTGGTGCCCAATAAGTACTTAGAGGAAAAGATTGCCGCGGTAGTGGTCAACGAGGAAGAGGTGGCGGACAACGCCTCCCCCACTCTGGCGGATATCCGCCGCAAGATGCGCTCTGCCGCCGCCCGTGTCCGCGACCAGTTGGATAAGCTGGTGCGCTCTGCCGCCTACCAAAAGGCGTTGCAGGAGCCCATCGTTACCATCCGCGGCGGCCGCTTTGTGGTGCCCGTCAAGGCGGAGCATCGCGGCGAAGTGGCAGGCTTGGTGCACGACACCTCCTCCAGCGGTGCCACCGTGTTTGTGGAGCCCATGGGCGTGGTGGAAGCCAACAACGAGATCAAGGTGCTCAAATCCAAGGAGGAAGCGGAGATCGAGCGCATCCTATTTGCGCTTTCCGCCGAGGCGGGCAGCTTTGCCACCGCTATCATTTCGGACTATCGCATCCTACTGGAGCTCAACCTCATCTTTGCCAAGGCGCGATTGGCCTACAAAATGAAGGCCATCAAACCCATTCTGTCCGATGACGGCCACATCAGCCTGAATAAGGCGCGCCACCCTCTCATCGACCCGCAAAAGGTGGTACCCATCAACGTGGAGTTGGGCGGCGATTACGATACCCTTGTGGTAACCGGCCCCAACACGGGCGGTAAGACGGTGACGCTGAAAACCTTAGGTCTGCTGACGGTAATGGCGATGTGCGGTCTGCTGGTGCCGGTTGGGGACAACAGCCGCCTTTCTACCTTTGACCAAGTATTGGTGGACATTGGCGATGAGCAGTCCATTGAGCAGTCGCTGTCCACCTTCTCCGCCCATATGACCAACGTCATCCGCATATTAAGTAAGGCAGACAACCGCAGCCTGGTGCTCTTGGACGAGTTGGGAGCCGGCACCGACCCTGTAGAAGGGGCGGCGTTGGCGATTGCCATTTTGGAACGTTTACGCTCTCAGGACGCTCGCATCGGCGCCACCACCCACTATGCGGAGCTGAAGGCCTACGCCATCCACACCAACGGGGTGGAGAACGCCAGCTGCGAATTTGACGTAGCCTCGTTGCGTCCCACCTATCGGCTGATGATCGGTGTGCCGGGTCGGTCCAACGCCTTCGCCATCACCGAGCGACTGGGTATGGACGCCGCACTGGTGGAGCATGCCCGCGGTCTGGTGTCCGGCGACGATCAGATGCTGGAAGAGGTGGTCAGCCGCCTGGATGCCCGCCGGCAGGAGTTGGAGAGTCAGTTGGCCGGCGCCGAGAGCGCCCGTGTGCGCGCTGAGCGCGCCGCCCGCGAGAGCGAGGAAAAGCTGGAGGACATCCGCACCCGTCGCGACAAGGAAATCGAGGCAGGCCGACAGGAGGCCCGCCGTATTGTGGAAAAGGCGCGCTACGAGGCACAAAAGCTGATGGACGAGCTGGACGACCTGCGCAAGCAGAAGGAGGCGGCGGAATTTGCCGACAAGACTCGTCAGGCCAAGAGTCAGCTGAAATCCCGTCTCAATCGGATGGACGACGCCATCGACCCCGTCGCCGAGCAGGAGCGAGAAGAATACGTCCTGCCCCGCGCTGTGGTGGCCGGCGACACCGTCCAGCTGATGGATATGGGGCTCAAAGCGGTGGTGATGAAGGCCGCCGACAGCCAAGGCATGGTGGAGGTGCAGGCCGGTGCCATCCGCACCCGCACCCCGGTGTCCAATCTACGGCTGTACGAGTCCAAACGCGCCGAGAAAAAGGGGCGCACCGTCCCTGTGGCGGGGGCGCGTGTGGGCGGCCTCACCTCCCGTATGGAGCGTCAGGTGCACACCGATCTGGATCTGCGCGGTCAATCGGTGGAGGAGGCGCTGCTGGAGATCGACCGTTTTCTGGACAATGCCATTCTCTGCGGCCTGGAGCGGGTCACCATCATCCATGGCAAAGGCACGGGTGTACTGCGCTCTGCCGTCCACGCCCATCTCAAGGGGCACCGTCAGGTCAAGGGCTTCCGTCTGGGCGCCTTTGGCGAGGGCGAACACGGCGTCACCGTAGTGGAACTGAAATAAGCACAAAGAGAGCCGTCTGCGGATTGCAGGCGGCTCTCTTTTTACGATTCGGACGGTAGCTCACCGCCCAAAGGCACCTCCACGGCAATGTTCTCCCGGCAGAGATAATCCACACGAAGGACGTATGCACCATCCTCCACCCCACCCTGCCGTGCCATTTCCTCGTAGGCGTCGGGAAGAAACAAAGCACTTTCCTTTTCGGCCAATTGCAGCTGCGCCAACGCTTGAGCCTCGGCCTCGGTACGGGTGGCGGTAACCGTTTTTGTAGGTAACCGATAGGTATTGACCACACCGAAGGGAAGCACGGTATCTCCCACCGTCAGGTAGTGAGAGGCTTGATACGACTGAGTTTGTGGCTGTAAAGGCATATTGCTGTACAGAGGAATTTGCCAACAGAGAAAGGTGAATGTGGGCTGACAGATGACCTCACCCGTCGGTTGGGTATACGTGTAAGTCAGGGGTACAGACACGGTGATCCTGCGTCTGGTCTCGGCCCACACAGCGCCATAGGAACGATAGAGTTTTTCCCCTAATTCCGTCTCCACACGGCCCGTCACCAGTCTCGTGCCAGCAGTGACTGCCTCCCCCTCCATCACCAGCTTGTGTCCGCTGTACACCTCCATACGCAGGATGCGCCCATCGCGCAGTGCCACCATATCCGAGGGCTGAGTTAAATCCAAGGAGGGCGGCGATTCCTCCCGTTCGGTGACCTCGATACGAGCTACGTTGTGGCTGGGGTTGACGGTGATAAAGGATACGGTGGGCATATCCTTGGTGCCACCGATCTGCAGGCCCTTGACGTCCACCCGGTCCATACGCGCCCCCAGTGCTACCCCCCGCTGTGCGGCGGCGGCGAGAATGGCCTCTGTGGGAGTAACCGCGTTTCCCGTCACCTCGATGACCCAGATGCGGGGGCTGAGCCACGCCAACACGAGGATGTACAACACCAACCCCACCAGCAGCCCCCGTCGGTGGCGGTAGCGATGCCGCCAAAAGGGCAGGCCGTGCTTATGCCGCATCCGCATACGGACGCAGGCTTTGCGCGCCATGGGACGCAAGGCGCGGTAATCCCCCGCCAAGCAGGAAAAACGAAGGCATTCGCCATGGCGGCGAACCCCCCACACCGCGATGCGGGCGGCGGTGACGGCATTGAGCAACCGCTCGGGATAGCCGCCCTCCGCTTCCACACGCACCCAACCGGGAAACCAGCGCATCATACGGGATACCATCTACATTTCCTCCCCAAACTCAATGCGCTGTACACGCCCCGTGACGGTGGCTCCCTCCACAGTCATACAGCCCATCTCCAATCCCTGCCCATACACCGACACCACCCCAAAGGGGGTACGCAAGGACACACACTCTTCCGTATAGGCGCAGATGCCGCGACAGCCGCACAGCACCACCCGCCGATCTCCCTCCACTTCCATAAAAAAGCCTCCCGCCCGAGGCCACCATTCCCGCTTCGCCATTGTACCACTCCTATCGTCACAATGTATGCAAAGAATAGCGGCCATAGTCCGTTCATACAATAAATCGAAGGGGGAATGTGACTGTGTACGTTACTGTAAAACGGAAAACCGTCACCGACTATGGATACACTGCGTCGTTGGTGGCCGTGAGCATTTTGCTGATCCATTATCCCAACGCCATGGCGACAGGTATCAGCCGTGGACTGTCCATCTGTTCCACGGTCATCATCCCCACCCTCTACCCATTTATGTTGTTGGCGGGGATGCTGGCCAACTCTCCCCTCTGCCGTCGGTCGGGACGGGCGATGACCCTGGTGACGCGGCGTTTATTCGGTCTGCCCGGTTGCTGTGGGCCGGCGATTCTGCTCAGTCTGGTGGGGGGCTACCCTGCCGGAGCCATCGCCATTGCGCAGCTGCGGCAACGAGGGCAGATTACCAGAGAAGAAACGCGGCGGATGACCGCCTTCTGTGTCAATGGAGGGCCGGGATTTGTCGTCAGCACCGTGGGGGCGGGACTGTTGGGAAGTGTGCAAGCAGGCTTGTTGCTATACACGGCGCAGGTAGCGGTGTCGGTAGGAATCGGCATCGTTTTGGGGCGGGGGCATCGGCAGGTGCGGGAGACGGCACAGATGCCTCTACCGCCCCAGAAGCCGATCGCACAAATGGTGAGCGACACCTGCGCCGCGTTGCTGACCATGTGTGGATTCGTGGTGCTGGCGGCGGCGGGGTTGGCGCTGGCCGAGGGGTGTGGGCTGGCGCGAGGGTTGGCGGCGATGACGGGGATGAGCGCGTCGTCGGTATCCGCTCTGCTGGCGGCGGTGACCGAGGTGAGCTGCGGCTGTATCGCGCTGGCAGGAGGCGGTATGCTCACGCCGCTGTGGCTGAGCATGGCTCTCAGCTGGGGCGGACTGTCGGTGCAAGGGCAATTGGCCGCCGTGCTGCCGCAGGAGCGGATCATCGGGTGGCGATTCTGGCGATGGCGGCTGCTGCACGGCGTCCTCAGCGGCGGCTTGGCCCTGGGATTATTTGCCCTCTTCCCCATCCGCAGCGATACGATGGCGGGCAACGCCGCCGTGGTGCCCTATTCCGTGTCGGTGGCGGCAACCCTAATGCTTTTGTTGCTCAGTTTTCTGGCCATGTTGTGTTTTTCCGATTTTTCTGAAAAAAAGACTGGAAATGCGTCGTAAGGTGTGGTATACTGGTGTAAATCGACCGAAAGGGAGGGATTCACCATGCGCCGCAAACTGTACGGCAACAACATACAGCCCTGCTGTGAATACTGCCAAAGCGCCCGTCGCGCCACCGATGGTCGGGTGATGCTGTGCTCCCGCCGCGGTATCGTGCCCATGTATCACAAGTGCCGCAAGTTCCGCTACGACCCCCTCAAGCGTATCCCCTTCCGTCAGCCCCGCCTGCAGAAGTATAAGCCGGAGGATTTCGCCCTGTAACGAGGAAAATTTCCAAAAATATTTTGGTTTTTCTATTGACAATCCCGAAAGGGTTTGCTATAATAGCCCTCGTTGCAGAGATATGCGGCTGTAGCTCATCTGGTAGAGCGCCACCTTGCCAAGGTGGAGGTAGCGAGTTCGAGCCTCGTCAGCCGCTCCAAAAAGAAACGGACACCCAATCGGGTGTCCGTTTTCTTTTTGCGTCTGACTCGGGCTCGACTCGCCTAGTTTTGCGCCAGCAAAACTATAGGTTTTGACAAAGTACCACCTAACGGCTGCAATCATCCTCCCCTTGTCAAAACCGGAGTTCGAGCCGTCCAATGACTACGCCGCATTTGGTGCGGGTGTCCGTTTTCTCTTTGCGTCTGACTCAGGCTCGACTCGCCTAGTTTTCCGCCAGCAAAATTATAGGTTTTGACCGAACTACCAACTCGAATAGAAACTCTAGCAAATCTCGGTCAAAACCGGAGTTCTGAGCCGAGTCATCACAAAAGACCGACCTCGATGGTCGGTCTTTTTGCATTTCACTTATAAATGTCAACCAAACTTTCCGTTTTTATTCAAAAAGCATTCACATTTCCTCCGAAAAACTTAAAAACAGCGTAAATTTGCAACTAAAAGTTGCGAAAAGTAGGATTTTCCTCTTGCAATTCGCAAAAAACGGGTGTATGATGATAGAGGTGTGCTACGGCACATATATATTGTATATCATCTCAATAAATCATATAGGAGGACACTATGACTATTGGTGAAAAGCTCATCAACCTGCGCAATGCCGCAGGTATGTCCCAGGATGCGCTGGCAGAAAATCTGTCCGTATCCCGCCAGTCGGTTTCCAAGTGGGAGACCGATCAGGTGATGCCCCAGATCGAAAAGGTGCTGCAGATCTGCAAACTGTTCGGCGTTTCCGCCGACGACCTGCTGGACGACGGCAAGGTGATTGACCGTGCGCCGCTGGCGGGCGGTTGCCGCAACAAGTATTTCGGCACCGACGGCTTCCGCGGCGAGGCCAACTGCAACCTCACCTCCATGCAGGCCTACAAGGTGGGCCGTTTCCTGGGCTGGTACTATCGCTCTCCCCTGTCGGGTTGTACCGACGAGAACTACCGTCCCCGCATCGTCATCGGCAAGGACACCCGCCGCAGTAGCTATATGCTGGAATACTCCATCGTGGCGGGCATCACCGCCAGCGGCGCTGACGCCCACATGCTGCACGTCACCACCACCCCCAGCGTGTCCTACGTGACCCGCGTGGACGAATTTGACTGCGGCATTATGATCACCGCCAGCCACAATCCCTTCTACGACAACGGCATCAAGGTCATCAACAGAAGCGGCGAAAAACTGGACGACGACACCACCGCCCTTATCGAGTGCTATCTGGACGGCGATCTGCGCGCCCTGGGCATTGAGGGCGATGACCTGCCCCTGGCGAAGCGGGAGCACATCGGCTGCATCGTGGACTACGTGGCCGGCCGCAACCGCTACGTGGGCTATCTGATCTCCATCGCTTCCAATTCCTATAAAAAACTGCGCATCGGTCTGGACTGCGCCAACGGTGCCTCCTGGATGATCGCCAAGGCGGTGTTTGACGCCCTGGGTGCCCAGACCGTCATCATCGGCGACCAGCCCGACGGCCTCAACTGCAACCGTGACTGCGGCTCCACCCACATGGAGAAGCTGTGCGAGCTGGTGAAGGAGCAGAAGCTGGACGTGGGCTTTGCCTTTGACGGCGACGCCGACCGTTGCTTGGCTGTGGACGAAAACGGCAACGTGGTGGACGGCGACGCCATGATGTATATCTTGGGTATGCGGCTCAAAAACCGCGGTATGCTCAACAAGAACACCGTGGTGGCCACCGTTATGTCCAACAGCGGCTTCTTTGCCAGCCTGAAAAAAGCGGGTATGGAAGTGGATCAGACCAAGGTGGGCGACCGCTTTGTGTACGAGTCCATGCAGAAGAACGATTTCAGCCTGGGCGGCGAGCAGTCCGGCCACATCATTATGAAGAAATACGCCACCACCGGCGACGGCATCCTCACCGCCATCATGATCGCTGAGGAGATGTGCGACCGCAAGCTGTCCCTCTCCAAGCTGGCGGAGCCTGTGATGCTGTATCCCCAGTATCTGAAAAATCTGCGCGTCAAGGATAAGAATGCCGCCATGAGCGATCCTGCCGTGCTGGAGGCTCAGAAGAAGGTGGACGAGATGATCAACGGCGCCGGTCGCTCCCTGCTGCGTCAGAGCGGCACCGAGCCGGTGGTCCGCGTGATGATCGAGGCGGAGACCACCGAGCTGTGCGAGAAATACGCGGCGATGATCGCCGATGTGATCAAGGAAAGGGGTCATTGCGTTGAATAAGCTGGTTAAAACTGCCGACCTTTACGATTGCCAAGTCCCCTACCTCAAAGATCTGTTTGACAGCTGCGAGTACCCTTGGGAGATGCTCCCCAAGATCAAGAGTCACATTCTCGCCCTCATTGAGGCAGGCCTGCCCGATTTCACCGAGCTGAAACCCGGTGTATGGGTAGGCAAAGATGTGAAGATCGCCGACTACGTGACCATCGAGGCACCCGCCATCATCGGTCACGGCACCGAAATTCGCCCCGGCGCGTATATCCGCGGCAGCGTCATCACCGGCGAAAACTGCGTACTGGGCAACTCCAGCGAGTTTAAAAACTGCATCCTGCTGGATCGGGTGCAGTGCCCCCACTACAACTACGTGGGCGACTCTGTGCTGGGCAATAAGGCGCATATGGGCGCCGGCTCTATCTGCTCCAACCTGAAATCCGACGGCAAGCCGGTGGTCATCCACGGCGACGAGGACATCGTCACCGGTCTGCGCAAGATCGGCGGCATCCTGGCCGACTACGCCGACGCCGGCTGTGGTTGCGTCATCAACCCCGGCACCGTCATCGGTAAGCGCACCACCATCTATCCCCTGACCGCCCTGCGTGGCGTCTACCCTGCCGACTGCATCGTGAAGGCCACCAATACCATCGTTGAGAGAAAGGAAAATGCGTAATGAAATACATTGTTGTGAACACCTACGAAGAACTGAGCAACAAGGCCGCCGATCTGATTGCGGCGCAGATTTTGGTGAAACCCAACTGCGTGCTGGGTCTGGCCACCGGCTCCTCCCCTGTGGGAACCTATCAGCGCCTGATTGCCGACAATAAGGCGGGCAAGATCGACTTCTCCACCGTCACCAGCGTCAATCTGGACGAGTACGTGGGTCTGGACGGCAGTAACGACCAGAGCTACCGCTATTTTATGAACGATAATCTCTTTGACCACGTCAACATCGACAAGGCCAAGACCTTCGTCCCCAACGGCTGTGCCGCCGATCTGGCCGCCGAGGGTAAGGCTTACGACGAGATGATCAAGGAACTGGGCGGCATCGACCTGCAGCTGCTGGGCATCGGTCTGGACGGCCACATCGGCTTTAACGAGCCGGACAGCGTCTTCACCGGCCCTACCCACGAGGTGAAGCTGGACGAGTCCACCATCGAGGCCAACGCCCGCTTCTTCCAGAGCAAGGAGGAGGTTCCCACCACCGCCATCACCATGGGTATGCTGTCCATCATGCAGGCCAAGAAGGTGCTGCTGATTGCCAACGGCGCCAAGAAGAAGGCCATCGTGGAAAAGGCATTCTTCGGCCCCATCGATCCTCAGGTGCCCGCCTCCATCCTGCAGCTCCACCCCGATGTCACCGTCATCTTCAGCGAGAACTAAGAGATAGAAAAAGAGCCTGACCGCTTGGTCAGGCTCTTTTTTGTTACTCGTTCTCCAGTGGCTGATACACGAACAAGGCACGGTCAGCCGGTGTGCCGTAGGCGTATTCGGGCTCAAACTCCAAGTCAAAATCACTATCGTTCTTTGTGACTGAACCGCACAACACCATCCGTCCGTCAGGCAACCACAAGGCATCGGTAGGAGCACCTCGCTCCATCACGTTATAACGGAATACACGGCGTGAGAGGATAGCCCCTTCCGCATCCGCACACACGGCGTAAGCCACGTACAGGTCACGAGGAAAGTTATTGTCGAACTCCGCCACGTTGGGATCCAGCACCCCATCGTAGAATACGGACAAACCGCCCACGCACACACACCCGTCACGGATGTGAATGCCGGCGACCTGATCCACCGCCATACCACACTCCGATAACGGCACACGATACAGAATCTCTCCCGTCGGACTCACTTTCACCAACATACGGCGCATATATCCGTAACCGGCAGGCAGCACCTCATCCCAAAAAGGATCGCTAACCGTATCGGAGCTGCTCAACGCAATGTAATAATTTCCCTCATCGTCCACTGCGGCATCGTCGCACCATTCGTCGCTGACACCACCCACTGTCGTGAAAGACTCCAGTGTTAATACCCCATCCTTTGACACATAGTGGCTCACTAACACCTCGTACCCTTTATCCGCATCGACCGAATGGGTATCGGCGGTGACGGTCTGGAACAGGTAAAAGCCGCCGTTGTTGTCCGCCACTAATTTAGCACCGTAGGCAAGGCCGTTTTGAACGTCGTAGTTCCCTAAAGACAGTTTATCTAATTGTTGACCGTCCTTCGACACCCACAGCAAATTCCAAGTGCTGTCAAAAGGCTTGGCATACAGCACGCCTACCGTGCCATCCGATAATTCCACCAAAGAAGTAATGATTACGTCAAAGGCATACTCCTCAAACTCCACCGACCATTCCAACTCAAAATCGGCGGAGAATTTTTTCACCGTAGAAGCACCGTTTCCTCTCGCCACAACGGTGCCGCCGTCTTGGGAGGTCACGATATCCGAATACCAAACGTCGCATTCATAGGAGGCCAGCAACGACAAATCGCTTCCGTATACGTCAATCACCGTTTTGGGATTTAAGTCAGCGTCATATACCTCGCCGATAGCAATGATGCGCCCGTCGGCCGTATAAGTCATATCCGTGTATTGGCTGATATACCCCTCCGTTTGCCGCACCACCTGCGGCAATTCCCATTTTGTCAGCGTTTCGACGGTGGGAGGCTCAACGGGTGCCGTTGTTGTGGTGGTGAACAAACCTGTCTTCTGCGTATTCACCTCACCACAGCCTACGGAGGCAAGCAAGAAAGCGCCGCTCACTAACAACATCAACAATCGTCTCATATATTTCTTTTCCCCCTTCGTGTCATCCGTTTTCATTCAACTCATAATAACGAATTTCGTTTACGAATTCTCCATCTACCGTAATCACAAAGGCAGATAAAAATGCAAAGTATGTTTTATGGTCAGTGGAAAAACGACGCCAATCTTCCAAGTTCAACTGTAAATTCGTCCGCCGATCCGTCTTGGTGTCCATAAGATAGAAATCATTGTGTTCATCCGTGTACACAACAAATCGGCCGATCTCTTCATACAGCGGACTATAGTTTGTGTTTTCGGTACGCAACTTCGTCATAACTCTCTCTTTTTCATCCTCATCCGACACACGTCTCCATGCACCGTCCGTTGCTATATCCATTACGTCCAAATGCTCATCGGTTGTCCTGCCATCATCCTCGCTGGATGCTTCGGCCCATAGATAATACAATTGATCGTCCACCACGGCAATCTCCGCTAACCATCCCCTCACCGAAGAGGGCACATATACCGTTCCGCACCGAAAAGGTGCCAAACTGTGTGGACGGATAGTCTCGGATGCCTCGCTGTCAGATGGTGGTGTCCCGCCTTGTTGCTTTTTTGGCGCATCACAGCCTGTGACAGCGAGCAACAGTGCGGTACACAACAGGAGTGCTATCCATCTTTTCATCCGTTATCGCCATCCTTTTTCTGTAATTCTTTCCGCCGCCGCTTTATGGCACGGGTGCGGTAGGCAGCCGGCGTAATTCCCTCGTGCTCACGAAATGCCCGACCGAAATGCTGTACCGTTTTATAACCGCAACGGTGGGCAATCTCTTTAATAGGTACGTCGGTAAACGCCAAATGCTTTTTGGCCACCATCATCCGATGACAAAACAGATACTCACGGGGCGTCATTCCCGTAACTTCCTGCACACAGCGGCTCAAGGTGGTGCGATTGACACCACAGTGTGCCGAAAGGCTGTCCAGTGTGATTTCTCTGTCATAATGAGTTTCTAAATAAGTCACAGCCTCCTGCGCCACCGCCTGCGCTTCCTCTGCCGACCCGCAATCGCACAATCGCTCCAGCGCAATCAGCATCTCCATAACGTAAGAACGAGCACGGCAAGACCAATACCAATCCGGTTGCTCGGTCAATTCACGGCGTAACGCAAGGCAGCGATTTTCAAACACAGCCCGATGCCCATCGGTCAACGGAAGCGGCGCTGCGCGAGTCAAAAAAGGCCGCAGCAAAAAGAAATCGTGCTGTGCCGCCACCTCACTAAAACCCTCATCCCGTAAGGCGGCAAAATTTAGATTAACGTTTAGAAACGAGGGATGAAACCAAACGCCCCACCACTGCAAATCCTGACTGCGGAGCAATTGCGGATTCTCGCTCTCGTCAAAGCATAACAGACAGGGTGCTGATGCGGTCACCTCTCGCCCATAGGCAGAAAAGACGGCTGTGCCGTGGGTAATAATCAGTAACAGGAAACACTCTCCCTGAATCGACAATTGTTCTGCGGTAGGGTTTTCGCGGCAGACAACGCGCACGATGCGTCCTGCGCCGTGTTTTTGTCCAATGGTGCTGTGTTGCATAGAAACACGCTCCTTTCTCTGCTCATAGTATAGCACAGGGGCAAACAACGCCGCAACCACAGAGGTTTACCGTTTTTACAGCGATTTTTATCCATTTTACAATAGCAAAAGAGCCTGACCGCTTGGTCAGGCTCTTTTTTTGTTGGCGAAAAAAGGGTGGATACATCCCCTCTCCCGACCTCGCGGGGCTCGGCCATCCTCCCCTGCGGGGAGGGGTTTGGGGGCAAAATGCGATGATTCTGCGGTTTTACGGCGATTCGGAGCCGTTTTCACGGGTAAAAATATGTAAAATAATGAATAAAATCGTCCAAAATTATAGTAAAATATGCAGAATTATGTTCTACACTATTGCAAAGAAGACATAAATAGGTGTAATATATTAGTTAAGATAGTGTATAAGTGTTTCTATCTTTAAGGGACGCATCCCCGTGGCAGGGATTTGCGCCCCACCGCACGGGCGGATTTTGCCCGTAGAATACGGCATACGCCGCAAAGAAAAGAGGTATCTCCCATGAAAAACGGAAACACGTCTACTTCCCACAAGATACTGTCCTTTGTGGGAATCGTTCTGTGTGTCATCCTCGTTCC
Source organism: Clostridia bacterium (assembly GCA_017520705.1). Taxonomy (GTDB): domain Bacteria; phylum Bacillota; class Clostridia; order Oscillospirales; family Acutalibacteraceae; genus UBA5905. The sequence continues at coordinate 39,551 of JAFXFF010000039.1, forward strand.
TATCCTGCTCATCAACCTGACCCTGATTGCCAAGAGTTACATAAACAAGGATGAGGTGCCCCAGATCGGCGGATTTGTCCCGCTGGTCGTGCTGACCGACTCTATGGAGCCTGTCATTGACGGTGGCGACCTGATCATCTGCCGCACCATCGACCCCAAGGAGATCAAAGAGAAGGACATCATCGCCTTTATCGACCCTGCGGGCAACGGCACCAGCATCCTCACCCACCGCGTGGTAGAGATCGTGGAGCAGGACGGCTCCCGCTACTTCCGCACCAAGGGTGATTTCAACAACATCGAGGATAAGGATCTGGTACCCGCCGAGGATCTCATCGGTCTGTACAAGAGCCGCATCCCCGCCGCCGGCCACGTCGCCATGTTTATGCAGTCCACCCCCGGCCTGATCCTGTGCGTGGTGCTGCCCATCGTACTGCTGGTGGCCTATGACTTTATCCGTCGCCGCCTGTATGAGAAGAATCAGAAGACCGACACCGACGCCCTGATGGCGGAGCTGGAGGCGCTGAGAGCCGAAAAGGCGGAGAAGGAGGCGGCCGCCGCGGTCACCGAGACCGAGCCCGCCGCCGAGGTTGCCGACGAGGCGACCGAATAACAACCATTGGGTATATTCTTCCCCCGGAAGCCACGACCGGGGCGGATATAACATACCGCGGCATTCCCCGCGGCCTATTCAGTTGGACATTCGCAAGAATGCCCGGTATTATATCTCATTCCCCCGGAGAGGGGAAGAACACAAACTGCCCGCAAGGGCAAGTTAAGAAAGGGGATTTTCCTGTTATGAAGAAAAACGTTATGATGAGAGTCGCTTCCGCTCTTCTGGTAGCGGTTCTGCTGAGCACCTGTGTCATCTCCGGCACCTTTGCTAAGTACGTGTCCGAGGGTAGCGGTTATGCCACCGCCCGCGTTGCTCACTGGGGTGTGACCATCTCTGGTACTGCCTTGGAGGCTTTTAAGACCAACTACGACAACACTGTTGTGACTAGCACCACTGAAAAGCTGGTTGCTCCCGGTACCAATGGCTCTCTGGCCGGTTTCGCCGTCGAAGGCACTCCCGAAGTGGACGTACGCGTTAACTTTGACGCCACTTTGACTTTGGCCGGTTGGGAGATTACCGGTGTGGCAGAGTATTGCCCCATCATCTTCTACGTCGATGGCACCAAGTATACCAAGGCTGCTGGCGAAACTGTCGCCACTTTTGCTGACAGAGTTGAGGACGCTATTCGCGCTTACTCCACCACCTATGAGGCCAACGATGATTTGTCCAACGTGAACGACGATCTGCAGGTTCAGTGGGAGTGGCCTTTCGAGGGCAACGATTACGCTGATACCCAGTTGGGCAATCAGGCTGCCAATGGCAACGCTGCCACCATCGAGTTGGCCGTTACCTGCACCATCACTCAGATCGACTAATTTTGTCGGCTGACAAGCGATAACTGAATGAGCTTATGCCGCCCAGGCCCCTCGTGGCGGGGCTTGGGCGGCATTCGTTCCCTCTTTGGGGGTTGCGTATTTTTCCGCAGGCAGAGACGTCTCTGCCCACCGAAAAGGACGCAAGCATATCCCACGCCCTCTTCCGACCTCGCGATGCTCGGCCACCTTCCCCCAAAAGGGGAAGGCCTGTGCCCTCCCCCTTGGAAAGGGGGACTACTTGCGGTGGGAGAGGTGAACCGTCCCCCATTCACGAAAGGAGGTGTCCGCCATGAAACGCCGTCAAAAAAGCCAACTGAATAAATGGGTATGGCTGGCCGTGCTGCTCCTCTTTGTGTGTGTGGCGGCCACCACCATCGCCTTTATGAGCCGACTGAGCCCCTATCTGCCCTCGGACAGCGGCGCCATCGACCTATTGGACACCGAGCGACTGGCGGACGCCGGCGCCCCCGCCCCCACCGCCACCACCATCGGCGGCGGCACCACCGCCGCCACCGCGCCCCCCCGCCCCGGCATGGAGGTGGGCGACGAGCAGACGGTGTGGACCACCGACACGCAGGTGGAGATCTTCCGCATCCACTATGAAAACGGTGAGCAGGAGATCACGGTGCAGAGCCAAGACGGCTCTAAGGTGATTGCCCCCGGCACCGAAAACAACTACGTATTCAAGCTGAAAAATACCGGCAACGTGACGCTGGACTATACGGTGGAGATCGACGCCTATTGCGCCCCCGCCGCATACGCCATCCCCGTGGAGGCCCGCCTGACCCGCTATGACGGCGCGGCCATCGTGGGCGACGCCGACGGCTATGGCACGGTGGCCCAGCTGGACGCCGCCCAAGACGCGGCATCCCTCGGCGCGGGCAAATACACCTACTATACGTTGGAATGGTGCTGGCCCTTTGAGGGTGACGACGAATGGGATACCCTGCTGGGTAATCTGGCCGCAGAGGAGGAGCTGACCTTCTCCATCGCCATCCGCACCACCGCCACCCACGGCGACGGACCCGGCGGCGGCATCGACTCCCCCTCCACCGGCGACCGTGCCATGCCCTACGTGTGGCTGACGCTGAGTGTCTGCGCGCTGGCCTTTTTGGTGATGCTGCTGATCCTGCGGCACCGCACCGACGATGAGGAGGCCGCCTAATGGAACCCAAACAGACCGCGCCCAAGTGGCGCTCCATCCTGCGCGTTGCGCTATTGTGTGTCTGCGGCGCCATCATCGGTATCAACATCTATCTGGCCAACGCCAACCGTCTGGTGGGCAACAGCCTGCCGATGCCTATGGGCGTCGGCGCGGCGGTGGTGCTATCGGATAGTATGGTGCCCACCTTTGCCACCGGCGACCTGATCGTGGTGAAGGAAACCGACGCCATCGAGGTGGAGGATATCGTGGTGTATCAAGAGGGTCGTATGCTGGTGGTGCACCGCGTGGTGGCCATCGACGGCGACACCGTCACCACCCGCGGCGATGCCAACAACGCCGACGACGCCCCCATCCCCCGCGACGCCATCAAGGGGCGGGTGCTATTCCACATCCCCTACGTGGGGCACGTGGTGGATCTGCTCAAGACCCCCATCGGCACCATCGGGATGCTGGCGGCCGCCATCGCCCTGATCGAGATCCCCCGCCGCCGCGACAAAAAGCGGGACGAGCAAACCCGCGAACAACTATTGGAAGAAATCCGCCGTCTGAAGGAGGAAACCCCCGAGGAAACCCCCGACGGCGACACGAGCAAAGACAATCCCTGACGAATCGAGGTGAGACAGCATTATGGCACAGAACAAGAATCGCGCAAAAATCAATATCCCCCTGCACCTCATCGTGTTGCTGCTGTGCCTGACGATGCTGTCCGTCCACCTGACCAACGGGATGTTTGCCCGCTATCTCTCCACCGCCGACGGCCACGACAGCGCCCGCGTGATCAAATTCGGCAACCTCACCCTCACCGAGACGGGAGATTTCGCCGACGGCGAGGCCATCTTTACCCCCGGTGTGGATCTGAAAAAGAAGGCGGTGCTCTCCTTTGAGGGCAGCGAGGCGGCCACCTACGTATTCGTGGAAGTGGAGGCGCCCCAGTGGGACACCGCGGATAACCGCACCTTTACCATCCAAACCGATCGGCTACAATTCGACATTGACGCCGCGTGGACCCATCTGCCCACCGCGGACGACCATTATATATATTACCTTACATTGGATCCCAACACCGCGCTGGCGGCGGATATCATCGCCAACGATGGTAATATTCAGGTCAGCGCCCAGATCACCAAGGATGAGATCGCCGCGATGACCGATATCGCAATCGTATTGCGTGCCGCTGTCGTACAGATTGGCGAGTTTGCAAGCCCCGCCGCCGCGTGGGCCTCTCTCACATCGAAGGGAGGTTGACGATGATAAAAAAACGTATCGTTGCCCTCTCCCTGTGCCTCGTGATGCTGCTGGGGCTGATCCCCGCTGACGTCGGCATCGTGATGCACACCCAAGCGGCGGATTCCTCCGCCCAAGCCAACTATGCCGCCAACATCGGCAAAACGGCGACATTCAGCGCGTACGATCCCATCCCCATCACCGACAACCCTACGACGATGACCAACATCTGGGGTACCGACTGTGAATTCCTGTCGCTGAGCAGCGTGCCCGACGATCTGCTGATGGTGATCACCAACTACTATCTCAGCGCCGACGGCAACCTGTGGTATAAGGTGAAGGCCGCCGACGGCCACACCCTGCCCGAAAAATTGCTGAACCATCCCTGGGTGTATCAGGATAACGTCAACGATCCCATGGGCGCTTCGCTGATCATCCACGAGAACGGCGGGAGCTATCGCCCCAACTATGGCGCCGCCATCGGTAACACGGCCCGTGTGGACCTGAACACGATATGGAATTTCCTGGTGTTTGGCGATCCGTCCGCCTTCGATTACGACGCGGACTGGGATGACGAGAACAACTGGCTGTACCACGATCCCGAGGACGGCATCTTAGATATCGAGACGGATCATCTCTTTGTCATCCGCGATTACTACTACGACGAGGAGACCACCGCCCTGTGGTATCGGGTGGATGCCGCCCCCGGCTATACCCTGCCCGAGCGGATGCAGGAGGCCACGTGGGTATTCCAGAACTATACCGAGATATATCAGGAGGATGACTGGCAAATGTTATCCCCCGACCAGCTGATCATTGACGACGGCGGCCGCAACTTTGTGTTCGACGCCGTGGGGAATGCCGTCACCAACGCCGAAATCGCCCTGTACGACACCCTGAATCTGACCTGTCAGTCTACGCTGACGGGCAGTGTCGCCTATCAGTGGCAGATTCGCGTGGGCGACGAGTGGGTGAACATTGTGGGCCGCCGCAACGCCACCATCCCCGCCGATTATTCGCTGTTTGCCAACGCGATGGATGCCAACAAGCAGGCGCAATTGCGCTGCGTGAGCAAGTCCGGCTCCAAGACGGTGGAGGGCGAGCCGATCACCGTCACCGTGGATACGGATTTCGACTACGACAATTACGAGCACCCCGCAACCCCCGACGAGCCCAAAATGGTGAAATCCGTCCGCGCCGGCGGTATCCAGCCTCGCGCCGAAGGAGACACCAACGTGTGCTACGTAACGGTGCAGTATCTGTTTGAAAATCGCACTCAGGCTGCCAACTCCTACGTTGCGCAGGTGCCCATGGGCGTGGAGCAGACCGTCAGCGCGATCTTCCCCTACGTGCAGGGTTATCTGCCGTATTATGAAGGAGAGCGGCTGGACGAACTGACCATCACCGACACCTTTAACGGGAATGAGGTATTAACCGTTATTTATAAACCCACCGAGGTTAACTATACGGTGGATATCTATTTCCAGAACGTCAACAACGACGATTACTCCTTCTACGATTCCAAGACCTATCAGGGCTTGACCGGTTCTCCTGTGCCGCTGAGTCCGCAAGAGTTCCCCGGTATGCGCGTGCTGCTGCACGAGACCCCCGCCATCGCGGCGGACGGCACCACCCACGTGGAGGTCTATTACGACCGTATCTACTATATGACCCGCGTGTATCTGGCGGGCGGCTATGGTATTTACTCGGTGTATGCCCGCTACGGCGCTGACCTGCAGAGCCACCTGACCGCCCCCGAGCGGCCGGGCTATAGCTTTGTGGGCTGGGACGAATACGACGTGGACAGCGATGAGGACGGCGTGCCCGATACGGGCGGCGACGGCATCGTAAACACCGTATACCCCACGGTGCCGAATAAGCATTTGGCCTACGTGGCGCTGTGGGTGGAGAATGCCACCGCGCAGGTCAACGTGGTCTTCTGGGGAGAGAATCCCAACGACGAGGGGTATTCGTATCTGTCTACCGAGCCACTGCAAGTCAAGCCCGGCTTGGAACTGACTTATGCCCTTTCGGGTCAGTATGTCTGCGGTCTGAGCGCACACACGCACGGCACCGGATGTACCACCAATTGCGAAAAAGAGGATCATACACATAGCGAGAAGTGTTATACGCTTACTTGTACAACAGAACCTCATACACATGGTGACGAGTGTTGTAGTCATACACATACAATCACTTGTTTTACGACAGCCACTCTTATAAGTCAAAGTAATCTAACTGGTAATAATTATAGAGATCAAAGAGATGCGATTAATAACACTCTAGATGCAGTGGCCCAAGAAGGCTACGTGTATCGATATAGGCAGAGCAGGAATACATCGTATTACTTCATATATTTCGATGGCACGTGGTACTATATCACCAATTATAGCAACCGTAACACTTATTCACAGACGGAGTTATCCCAGCCCAATTCGAATGGCAGGTATACTTCTTCAGTTGCTGTATGCAATCATACCGCACACAATGCAACTTGTTTTTCTGATTGTCCAAAACCAGAGCACACCCACACCGATTATACCGGTTCGTGTTACTCTTTAACCTGTACAAAAGAGGAGCACGCCCATATCGCTTCTTGCTACACCCAGTGTCTCGAGCATACGCATACGAATGCCTGTGCTTATCCGACCTTTGAGGGTTACGATGCCAGTCTATGGACGTTGGTCCAATCTGACACCGTTACGGTGGAACGTAACGGCAGCACGGTGCTGAATGTGTATTTTGACCGTACGACATTTACCCTGCGCTTTTTGTACAACAGTAATGTTGTTGCAACCATTACAGATAAATGGGGTGCCAGCATATCCGATGAGTTCTCCAAAGAGCCCTTTAGCACAACTCACAAGGGCTATCCGTGGACCTGCACAGACACGAAAAAATATTCTTATGCTTTGCAGACCTTGGATGTAATGCCACAGTTTAACGCGGATTTTAACCGCAACAATCGTAGTACCAATACCGAAAAAATAATCACTTATTACATTCAAAAACCGGGCACGTCCGTATCCGAAAACACGTGGCCTACCAATTCGACCAATTTTACAGAGCTCAAAAAGGTCAGCACCTACTTTAACTACGCCACCTATGCGGAAGAGTATCATGAAATGGTAGGATACAAGCGATATAGCAAATCGGTTTCCGGTTTCACCTATAATAATTCGGATCGAAAAAATTTCACCAATAATAAGCTGGATCTTTACTATATGTTGGAGTCGTATACGTTGGACTTCTACAGTGGTAACAGCCACGTTCGGGCAGAATCAACCGATTATACGCAACCGCTAAACATTTATGCCGACTATACCAATCCTCCCCTGCCCGATAACGTGGAAGAAGGATCCCACGACTTTGCGGGTTGGTATCTGAACCCCGAGTGCACCAGAGCTGCCGATCTGGCCACCATGACGATGCCTGCGAGCAACTTGGCGCTGTATGCCAAGTGGGTGCCGAATTACCACACCGTGCGTCTGGTGCTGGAGGAAAAGGCCGACGGTGTCTATGGGCCGGAAGATTCGCTGTTGGAAGTCGGCGGCACAAAGATGGAATCCATCGAGGTGCTGCACGGTACCATCGTGTTCAGCGGCGATCAGGACCCCATCCCCCCTGTCCCCACCAACGGTCTCTATAAATTCCTTGGTTGGTTCTATGATGATGACGGCGTTGAGCTGATGTGGGACTTTGAGCACCATCCGGTGGTCAAGGACACCGTCATCTATGCCAAGTGGAGTTCTGAAGTGTTGGTGCCCTACACCATCTACTATAAGGATGAAAACGGCAACGACGTGGCAGAGCCGACAATCAGCTCTTCGCTGGCCGGTCACTCGCTGACCGTGAATGCCAAGGTCGGTCTGGGACTGAAACCGGAATGCCGCGAGGGTTACTTCCCCGACGTGGTCAGCCACTCTATCGAGCTGCGCGTGGAAGATGCTACGGACGGCGTCACCTATACCTTTGTGTACAGGCAGGCGTCCACCAAGAAATACTACGTCCACTATCTGGACAGCAGCAACGGCAACGTAGAGATGACCGGATCCCCCGTGGAACACACCAGCTCCTATGCTGTGGTGACGGAAACGTTCAAATCCTTCCTCGGTGATCCCGTCTATAAAGACCACGTCCCCGATGCGTATCAGAAAACGTTGGTGCTCAGCTCCGACGAAAGCGAAAATCACATCTATTTCTACTATACCAAATCCGATACCGACGGTGTTTGGCACGTAGAACATCTGGTGCAGAACCGAGATGAGCCGACGGTTTACGATTCCATCGCCGATGATGGCGGCGTAGATGCAATCGGAACCACCATCACCCCCGCCTGGCCGCCCGATCTGTCTATTGATGGCTATCAATTCGTCAAAGCCATCATCACCAACGGCAGCACCAGCGAAACCGTTACCTCTTGGGATAAGGTGAAAGGCACCATCACCAAGGACGGTCTCTCCATTCAGGTGTACTACGATCGCATCAAGTATCCCTACAAGATTGTATACCGCAACAAGGATACCGGCGCCGAGATTCGCGACCCCGATCTATTCAAAGATCCGTCTCAGACGAAGATGTACGGATCGACCGTTTCTGCTCCGACGACCTTGCCCTCCATTCCCGGCTATGAGTTTGCATCCTCCACCTCCTGTACCATCGTCAAGGACGATCCCGACAATATCACGAATAATATCATTTACGTGTATTATACGGAGCAGTCCATTCGTTTGGACTTTAAGGTGGTAGGACCCGATGGATGCGGTACGGTGAACCCCGAATTCACCCACGTCAAGGTCAAGTCGGATCCGAGTGCCTCCTGTACGGCGACTCCCGCCGTGGGGTATCAATTTGTCGGCTGGTATTTGGATGAGGCATGCACCCTTTTACACACCACGGATGAGATGCTGGTTTTGTTAAAACCGGACGACGGCTGGGCGCCTGCCACCTATTACGCCAAGTTTGAGGCGGGTGTGGCACCCTTGACCATCGAGCGGAAAAACGGTGAAGCAGAGCAAGTGTACGTCTACAAGATCCAGAAGAAGGACGATTCCAATTTCGTGATCTACGTCACCATCACCGGCAACGGCAGTGTCACCATCGCCGATATGCCCATCGCCGAATACACCATCACCCAGCAGAACGACTGGTCTTGGCGTCACGATGATGAGGCCATCGACGTGGCACTGGACGCCGACGGCGAAACGGCCACCTTTGACGACCTCACCGCCCACCACCAGTGGCTCAACGGCAACAGCCCCGTTGAAAAGAACGAGAAAGGGGTGGCACCGTGAACAAGCGCAAATTACTCCCCCTTTTGATCGCGGCCTGTCTGCTGTTGGTCACCCTGTGCGGTGGCGTGCTGGCGTATATGTTCCGCCGCACCGAACAGAAGAAGAACACCTTCACCCCCGCAGTGGTGGATTGCGTAGTTGATGAGGCATTTGATGGCGCGAAGAAAACGGCCATCGCCGTAACCAATACCGGCAACATTGACGCGTATCTGCGTGTCCGTCTGGTCACCTATTGGGTGGACGCGGCCGGCAATATCGCCCCCAAGCCGTCAGCACAGATTCTCCTGACGCTACCTGAGGGTTGGATTGCCGGCTCCGATAACACCTACTACTATACTAAGGCGGTGACGCCCGCCGACAGCACCACGGATCTGCTTGGAGATATCGACCTCCCGCTGGCGCAGGACGGCGATTACCATCAGGTGATTGAGGTGTTCGCCGAGGCCATTCAGAGCCAACCCGCTCAAGCCGTAACGGATAGTTGGGGTGTCACCCTGACGGGTGGTATCATCTCCGCTGCCCCCTAAATCGTATAAAAACAGCCGCTACCCGATGGGTAGCGGCTGTTTCGTTTAACCCGTAAGGCAAGCCACCATCTTCAGCACTCACGTAGCAAACTCTCAATTTCATCACGTTGCTGCAAATCGTAAATAGTGGATTTAAACCACCTGTTTTCCACAAAATCCTCCTCAAAAGCATCCATCACCTTTAAGGCAATCTTAAACTGCGCAGTAGCCTTTGCGGTCTCGCCGTTATCTTTCAAATATTTCCCTACAATCAAAAGCATATCTACCAAAGACTCCGCAGCAAGATTTTTCTGCTTTTGCGCCGCTTCATAGGAAACCTCGCCTTCCATCAGCGAAGCCATTAACCCCAATTTGGAGAAGTACACTTCAGGAATACGCTCCAGTGTTTCCCTTACCAAATCGTATTGTCCATTTTTCTTGTAACACAAGGCAAGCATGCGACAAACATCATACTTAATCGCATCATCGCGAGTAGATTCTATCAAGGACTTGCAAAGCGTGATGACCTCTTCCGTTCTTGTGCGGTAGTCCATCGTGTACAAAAGATTGTTGAGAATACGGTCATTACCGGGATATCTCTGCAACCCTTCTCGCAGAATCTTTTCTGCCTTTGTCGCATCGGTATCACGGCAAAGATACGCCTCACAACAAATGGCATCAATCTGCTGTTCCATTTCAAATAAATTGAAATCGAACAGTTCATCGGTAGACACACCAAAGAAAGAGGCAATAGCCGGAATCAGCGTCACATCCGGCATCGTTGTGCCGCTCTCCCATTTGGAAACCGCCTGAAAAGATACACCGAGATAATTTGCCAGCACTTCCTGCGATAAGTTCCTCTGTTTTCTCAAAAATTTGATTTTTTCTCCGAGTTTCATCATTTGTTTTCCCTCCAAACAAGTATTCGGAACAGCGCTGATCCTGTTATCATTATACGACGACGGTACACAAATACAATAACCCAGTTTGAGAGAATTTTTCTAATGTTGGTTGAATTTACACATATAAAATAACAGCACCATCGTAAATTCAATGGTGCTGTCGTATTTTGCTTTACAAATAATCCCGCATTTGTTTGCTGAGTTTTTCTTCCAGTTTAATCAGGCGCTTGCAGATGTCCTTGGACACCTCGTCGGCGGCGGCATACTGATTAAGATAGCGGCTAAGGGATTTGACCCCCATATCGCACCCGCTCACCATCAGGTCGGCGATGGTGGCGTCGGATTCGTCCATCGCCATCTTCATATTGGTCTTCATCCAGGACATACCCTTAGCAATCGGGTTGGGATCCTTGCCGTCGTCCCGGTATTTCTCCAGCAGTGCCTGCACCTCAGCGTCCAGCTCCTGGTGCTCCTTTTTACACTGGGAGAGGAACTGACGCATTTTCTCCGATTTCACTCGATTGAGCACGTCGTCGATGGAATCCACCCCCATCTGAATACCGGCGTCACACTCTCTGAGCAGCTTAATGGTATCTTGTTCGATCATACGATCACTCCTTTCGGTGGTAGTATGCCCGAAAACGAGAAAAATCCCCGAGGCGACCTCGGGGATTTCGTTAATATTTCAGCCTATTCACAGCATCATAGGCAAGCCTGGCTTCATCGCAGGTAAAGGTGTGTAGGTTTCGCTTACGAGGGAGTCCCCACACGTCAAACAGGCGTGGACCGATCCACTGACCGTAGGCGGTGGGCTCAAACACACCGCGAAGCACCGACAGCGCCGCACGACGAGGGGGCATAAAGATCACCTTCATGGGGTGCTTGATGATACAAAACAGCCATTTGGGGTAATGAGCGGTGATATTGGTGAAGGTAATGCCCGGGTGCACCACTGACAAGGTGACCCCCTTTACGTCCTCAAACCGCTCATACAGCGCCAGCATCAGGTGGCGCTTAGCGTTGCCGTACACCTTAGAGGCGGCGGTGCGGGTGGCGAAATCGGTATCGGCAGGGTCGATCTTGGAATAATTGTGGGCGATGCTGCCCACGCACACCACGCGACCGTCCACCGCCGCCATAGAGGGCAGCAATCGCTCGGTGAGCACGTAGGGCGATAGGCAGTTGATCTGAAATACGTTATCCACCCCCTGCGCCGTGGTGCGGCGAGGGATGGCGTAGGCACCGGCGTTGTGAATCAGCACGTGGGGCGGTGTTTGCGCCAGTATTTCTGCCGCATTTTCCACCGAGGCGGCATCCTCTAAATCGAGAGGGACAAAAGTAGCCATCAGGTCGGGGTAATCGGCACGTAAAGCGGCGATGAGCGCCCGGGTTTTCGCCTCACTGCGGCAGCAGAGCCATAATTGGGCACCCAACCGTGCCAGATGGCGACACAGTTCCTCGCCGATGCCGCCCGTAGCGCCGCATACCGCCACCCGCTTGCCGCACAGGCTGTGGGTGTGGCGGGCAAACCAACCATCGTACATACACTCCCCTCCTTTTTCGCCATTATAGCACAAAAAGCCGACCTTGTCGATACGACAAAGTCGGCTTTTTATCTTACTCTAAATACTCAAAAGCCTCCAGCCACGCACGTTTGATCAGCTCGTGACCGGCAGGGGTGGGATGGACACCGTCGACAGACCAATGGTCCGCCGGCGCAACCTCGCAGGCGGCGTCGAAGATGGGCTGCAGCTCAATGAGAGGCAGGTGGTATTTCTCCGCTACGTGGCGCACCGCCTCGGCTTTGGCCGCGACGTCGGCCTTGAAACGCTCCCAGCGGTCGGGCTGCTCCTCGGTGGCCTTGGTGGCCCAGCCCTCCAGCACATAGGGGGCGATCAACATCAGGCGAATGCCGGGGCAGGCGGTCTGCACCTCCTCGATCATCATCCCATAGATGCGCTCGAACTTTTCGTCCTCCACGCCGTTCTGCCACTCGATCTCGTGCCACGCGTCATTGACGCCCACGTAGATGCTGGCGTAGTCCGGTTTGAGATTGATAAAATCCCATTTGATACGGGCGTAAATATCCACAATACGGTTGCCGCTGACGCCACGATTGAGAAAATCAAAATCGTTGGGGCGGTCGGCACCCAACGAGCCTGCCACACGAGAGGGATAGCCCATTCCTAAGCAGGTGGGATTGTCACGGTCACGGCCGGCGTCGGTGATGGAATCACCTTGAAACAAAATCAGCTTTTTCATAGTTATCTCTCCTTTATTTGCTCAAACGCCTGTAGCCAAGCACGCTTAATCAGTTCGTGACCGCCGGCGGTGGGATGGGCGCCATCGCCCGTGAAGCAGGCGGCGCCTGCGGCGGCACAGGCGGCCTCATACTCGGCGGGATCGATCGGAGTGGACATTTTTCGAGCCACGTCCACACGGCAGGCGGCGGCCGCCGCGGCGCAAGCCTCGTCAAAAACCGCCTGCATATCCACAAAGGGAAGATCGTACTTCTTCGCCAATTCACTCACCACCTCGATACGGGAGGCGATGTGGGCGCGAAACCGATTGAGACGGTCGGGCTGCTCCTCCGTGTTGCGAGAGAACAGACCTTCCATAATGTACGGCGAAATCAGCATCACCTGCACCTTGGGATAGGTGGCAAAAATTTCTTTCAGCAAATCTTCGTACATCTGCTCGAACTCGTCGGTGACGATGGGGCGGCCCTGATCCAACTCCGCCCACGCATCGTTGGTGCCGATGAACAGGCTGAGATAGTCGGGCTGCAGGTCCAGCAGATCCGCCTGACGGCGCTCATAGAGATCCACCAGCAGATTGCCGCCGATACCGCGGTTGACGTACTCGTACTCACCGGGATACTCGGCGGTCAAATGTGCCGCCACCAGCAGGGGATAACCATAGCCGAGGCTGTAAAAGTCCTCACGGTTACGCCCCGCATCGGTGATGGAATCGCCTTGAAACAAAATACGTTTGGGCATTATGCTACCTCCTCTCGGCGGGAATACACCTTCATTCCGACGCCGTAATCCTGCACCAATATATCCTTGGGCAAACGGGAAAAGCGAACCGTGACGAAATAATCGCCTGCGGCGCCGGACAGATTGGTAATCTGCACACAGTACACCACCCAAAACCAGGAGGTGGGTACGAAAAACTGCAGCACCAGCAACACCACGCCCCACAGCACCACCGGTGCCAGTGCGATGAAAATATAGGCGGTCTTACCGTAATAATCGGCACTGCCGGCAAAGGCATACAGTCCGGTAAAGCCGTATTTCACCCGCTTGGTGCCGCACAGCTTCATCGCCACACCGTGGATGAGTTCGTGAGCCACCATATACGCCACAATCGCTACCATCAGCACGCCAAAGCGCAGGAAATAGGCGCCCAAGCCTTGACTCATATCGAACAGCGTATAGATCGGTACGACGAAATGCATCGGCACGGCCAACAACACACCGATGAGGATAGCCAAACCGTTGACCAGCAGCGACAATTTCTTGTCCTTTTGCAAATCTACAGAATAGATTTCCCGATAGCCGTCGGGAAGTTGAGAAACGGCTCGCATAGGAATCCTCCTTATATCACGTCAATCTGGCACATCTTCATAGTGGTGAGAGCGGCGGCGTGGGTCTCGGGGGTGACACCGGCGCACAGAGCCCCCTCCACCGCGATGGGCACCTCGGGGAAATGGGCCTTTAGCATCAGGGCGTTGGACACCACACAGATGTCGGTGCACAGACCGATGAGGGTGACGTCAAAGTCCCCCTCCCCTGCTATGGAATGTACCAAGAAAGGCAGATCGGTGGAGCCGAAGGTCGGCTTTTTCACGGCAAGATACTTTTTCTCTGCGAGAGCCTCTGCCACCTGAGTATCCAGCTGCCAGCCGTCGGTGTCCTCCACACAGTGCACCACGGGCAGCTTTTTGCCCTCGGCGGTATCGAGGTAAGTGCCGGGGTGGGTGTCGTAGGTGACGATGATCTCGCCCTCAAAGGCGCGGATGCGGTCGCACACCGCAGGCACAATCGCCACCGCCTCGGGGGTGCCGAGAGCGCCGTCCACGAAATCCTTTTGCATATCAACTACAATGAGAAAGTGTTTCATAGTGTCACCTCAAACAGCGTAAAATTTCTCTTGGAAGGCGGCGATGGCCGCCTCGGTTTCGGTCAGGGCCGCCTCGTCGCGGGCAGATAGCGCCGCGGCGTGGGCGGCACACAGGGCGGTATAGGCGGGATAATACTCCGCCATAATGAAACGGGCGTATTTGGCGTAACGGAAATCGCCCACGCAACGGAAATGCTTGTCGCTTTCGCGGCGTACCGCCACGCTGCGGCCCTCGGAAACGGCAGGCAGCAGGTCGTCGTAGCCGGTGGCGAAAATCAGAGAAAACTGCTTACTGAAATGGTCGTAGTCGCTCCACAAAACCGTGGTGTGGGCGTCGGAGGAGCCCACAATGGGGATGCGGCATCCCTCAGCCCGCAGATCGTGGTAAACCAGCTCCAGCAGGTTGTTGCCGTTGCCGGTGTCATCGTTGCCGCCGAAGAGCTCTAAGGCGTCAAAATGGCCGTTTCGGATGTGATAGCGGCACTCGATGGGTTGGTAGTTGTACTCGCCGTCGGTCTCCCAGAAGGGGTGAGCCAGCACCGCAAAGCCGCCGGCACGGCGAATCTCCTCCGCAATAAAGATGCGGTAGGCCGCTGCGTAAGGGTCGGGCAGAGTGGAAAAATCCTCCTGTGCCACGATACGCTCAAGCTCCGCCTTGACGTAGTCGGGACGCTCCTCAAAGAGGGGGGAAACGGGGCGCTTTGCATTGAGGCTGACGATGTGGAAATAACTGCCGCCCTTGGGATGCACCTCTTCACCGCGCATTACGTAAAAGCGGTCGGTGAGAATGCCCATCTGAGCCTGCAATTCATCCGAGGGATGGTAACGCCCGTGGTCGGTGACGGCGATGAAATCGTAGCCCGCCGCACGGTAGTTGCAGGCCACCTCGAAAGGCTCGCCCTTGCCGTCGGAGCGGTTGGTGTGCAGGTGGGTGTCGCCCTTATACGGGCGCAGAGCCGCCAGATCGGGGTCCACGGCGTAAAGATAGGCAGGCCAAGAGATCTCCTCCCCCACCTTCAATTTGACACAGTAGCGCTGCTCCTCAGCAAAATCAAAGTCGGCGCACCACAGGCCGTCACCGCAGGCGGTGAGCGGCACCCAAAGGTAGCGGTCGGCGTGATGGGACCAGTAGTCGGGGTAATGGGACACACCGTAGACCTCCATCGGGGTCAGACGTGCCACCACGGGCGCCTCCACCTCGCCCTCCAATCGGAAATACAGGGTCTGTCGGCTGTGAGCCGCCACCACCTTAGGGTAGATTTCGGATACGCAAAAGCCCATCGTGTTCGCTCCTTTCATCATCGCCGGTCGGCCTCTTACTTGTCTATATTCTCCCTCAGTGCGTTCAGGTACTCCGCCGTCACAATACCGGCAGGGAGCGCCACCACCGCAATGCCGAAGAAGGAGGACAGCATCGCCACGGCACGGCCTGCCGCCGTGACGGGGTAGATATCGCCGTAGCCCACGGTGGTGAGGGATATGGTGGCCCAATAGATCGCGTCAAAAAAGCTGTCAAAAGAATGGGGCTCCACATTAAATACGATGATGGCGGACAGCAAAACATAGCCCACCGCCAATCCACCCACCGCCATCAAAGGCTTACGGGAGCGCTTGAGAATGTCCAGAATGGTGCGTGCATTCTTGGAGTAGCGGAAAATGCGGATGATGCGAAACACCGGAAACACCTGCGCCAGCGGCAGATCCGCCAGCCAGCCCGTCACCGAGCAGAACAAGGCCAGCACCGACAGCAGGTCGATGATCGAAATCAGCCGCAGGGGATAGCGGGCAAACGCTGTCCAGCGATACTCGCGGAATTTATAGTCCGCCGTACTCCAGCGAAGCAGATAATCCACCGAAAAGATCAGCAGACACACCACCTCGGTGATACGAAACAGCGGCAGATCCTCTTTGAAAGTTAAGGGGATGAGGCTCAACGCGATGGTGGCGATCATCAGAAATTTATACGCCACACTGAGGGGGTTGCCCTCGTAAACGTGCACGATTTGATGTATGCGTTTTCTCATCGTTTCCCTCCTCTCCTCTATTTATGGCTATTATAGCACCGTCGGGAAAGAATGGCAAGAAAAAAGCACCTCTTGCGAGGTGCTTTTTTGATCTCGATTTAGAGCCGCTCGTAAATGGTCACCAACCGCAACGCCCAATCTTTCTGCATATCGTATTGATAATCCGCGAACACAGGATGTACGAGGGTGCCGCCGCCATAAATGGTTAGCAACACTTCTTGATAATTCTCACACTGCACCGCATAGTACTCTTCCCAGCTTGCCTTCATATTGGAAACAAAGGTATGCAGATCCTCGGAGGTGCCGTAGGTCTCATTGGGTTCCTCCAACTCGTGAGCCATAATCTTTTGATAATACTCATCCGCGATTTCCGCCCATTTTTCGGCATATTTATTCGAAACGTCAACCATACCTGCGGTGGACTGGTTTTCGGGGTAGGACTGCTCCAACATGTAGGCGTTTTCAATCTCGATATTCAGCTTTTCGCGCAGCGAGGCATTGGGGTTCGTGGTAGGGTCGGTGGGATCGAAATACTTCATAATATTGCGCATCAATTCACCGGTGACAGGGTCTACGGCAGCACCGCCGCACCAAATGCCGTCCTGGAAAAACCGCACAAAGCGCACCTCTCGGCCAGCGGATTCCCAATACTCGATCTCTTTCATATCATAGGTAATGCTCTCATCATCAGGCATACCCAAAAGAGGTGCCACAACGGCGGCAAGGGCGTCGTCGGACAAGTACGAGGACGCGGTCGTCGTAGTCGTCGTGGTAGTCGTCGTAGTCGTCGTGGCGATGTCTTTGGCAGGCTGTGAAGGTTTCTCGTCGCACCCCACCAAACCGACACACAGACACAGACACAGTAAAATCATTCCTACACGCTTCATTCCACTTTCTCCTTTCGCTTATTCCAAATCATCTTCACCAAAAGGATGCCATACAGCACCAAGGAAACGGCACGCAACACGATGCCGCACCACTCAACCGCCTTGGGAACGTTCGTGCACAGGTTCACTAACGACACCACACAGCCAATGAGCAAACAAACGGAAGCAGCCAGTTGCATTACGCTCACTTTTTTCATCCTCACCGCTCCTTTCGGTTTTTTATATTTATAGTCTACAACATTAGACACCGTTTGTCAAGTAAAAAGCACCTCGTGAGAGGTGCTTTTTGGGAGGTCATTCTTCATAGGGTCTCCCCCTCCAATTGGAACAATTTCGCGTTGTAGGCCAACAGAATGGCGCCGTTATGGGGGCGGGAGAGCACAAGATAGTATTCGTCGCCTTCGGAGGCGTGGTAATATTCACCCATACAAGACAAAGGGTACAGCTTGCTCCATTTGTGATTCTTCTGCGGCACGTTATAATCGCCGTAGCGGGCAAAATTCAAAACGCACCAGTAGTGCTTGATGTAGGTTCTGGCGGATAGATTCTCACCGCTTCGTGCAGAGATGAGCTTATCCCTCACGATGCAGATCTTATGGTGAAAGCCGCCCAAGGTGTACCACACCGACGACACCTGCCAACCGAAAATAACCAACCACAGAACAAGACAGAGCCAAAATTGCAATTCAAACATAACCGCCGGCATCATCCGAAACAACCACACAATCAGCGCCAATAATAATCCGCTGAACGCCAAGCCCGCCCAGGATTTCCACAGCTTGCGCCGCAGGTCGCGGCGGATATTCTTCATCGTCAGCGTGTCCTTGGGGAATTCTTTTTTCTTCATAGGGTCTCCCCCTCCAATTGGAAGTATTTGGCGGGATAGGCCAGCAGGATCTTGCCGCTGTGAGGGCGGGAGAGGACGAGATAGAACTCGTCACCGTCGAAGGAGGTATTGTACACACCCTCAGAGGTCATCGGGTATTCCTTACTCCACGGATAGTTTGTATCCGGCACTTTGTAATCGCCATAGCCATTAAACCGCAAAACACCCCAGGACATAGAAGTGCGCCATCGAGTAGACGTGTAATACCTGCCCCCATCCGAAGAAATGAGACGATCCTTGACAAGATAAGGCTTGCGGCGGAAGCCGCAGGTGAGCAACCAAGCCTCCTTGATACACACGTAAAGGAGGAAGGGTATCGCAAGCAACATCACCCACCCGGGCAGATGGGAGTGGCGGCCGGTGCCGCGCTCAAACAGCAATTCGGGGACTTGATGGAAGGCCCAGATGAACCCGACCGAAAACGCTGCACAAACAATCAGCAACACCCAAGACTGCCATAATCTGCGCCGCAGGTCGCGGCGGATATTGGCGTAGGTCAGTATCTCCTTGCGGGAGTCTTGCTGTTTCATCAAATCACCTCTCTGACGATAGGATAGCACAGGGATAACGGAAATGCAATCCTCTGTTCCGATTACATAGACAGCATAACACAGATTGTTGCGATGCGAAAGAATAAGATTGGCAAAATAAGGGCGCTTATTTATATCATTTTGGCAAAACAAAACCGGCGTTTTTGCAAAAAACGCCGGTTTTTATCAAACCTCTTTGCGCTTGATCTTCATCTTCTCGCACCAAAGCTGCAGCGCCTCCACCGTGGCGGAGACCTGCTCCAGCTCCGCGTAGATGCGGTCGAAGTCTTCCTGCTCGTCCGCCGAGAGTTGGCCGTCCTCCAAGATCTCCATCAGGCGCACCTTATTGTGATTGACCTTCTTGAGCACCACCGCCATATTGACGAGGATCTCATGGATGCCGCCATCGAGGGCGACCTCAGGGGTATCCAGCTTGCCGATCTCGCACTCGTTGCAGCAGTAATAATTGCGCAATTCGGGCTTATTATACCGCTGCGCCATGGCCACCACATCGGCGGGCTGCACCGCCACGGTGCCGTTCTCGATCTTCACCAGCTTATACTCGGGCACACCGGGCATACCGGGAAAATCGGGGTCGTCCGGCAGGTACTCGGTGGCCTCGGCACGGCTGAGGCCCAGCTCCTCCCGCGTCAGCTGGTAGATGTTTTTATGCTTTTTCACAGATGCTTTACCCATAGTGATGGTCCTCCTTATCCGCCCCTTCTCTTACGTTGGGTTCATTATAGCATAGCCGGGGCAAAAGCGCAAGGCGTTGCGATAAAGCCGTTGAGCCGTTGTCAAACTATTTTGTGCCACCGATTTGAGACAAGCATAGTATGTAACATACGATAGGCAAGGAGGTGAACACAATGAACAGACGGAATTATTATGGCGGCAACTGCTATGACGGCGACAATTGCGGCTGCAACTGCGATGGCACACCCAACGATCCCGGCGATGGTGCTTGTGTGGTTTGCCCTCCCGGTCCGCAAGGCCCCATCGGGCCGAGAGGACCGCAGGGTCCTATTGGACCTAGGGGTCTGACCGGTGCCACGGGTCCGCAAGGTCCTACCGGTCCTCAGGGACCGATGGGCGAAACCGGCCCCGAAGGTCCGCAGGGTCCCGTAGGTCCGCAGGGTCCTGCAGGTGAGGTTGGCCCCGTGGGTCCCCAGGGTCCCGCCGGTGAGGTTGGCTCCGTGGGTCCCCAGGGTCCCGCCGGTGAGGTTGGGCCTGTTGGTCCGCAGGGCCCCGCCGGCGCGACCGGTGCTGTCGGCCCCGTGGGTCCGCAGGGTCCTGCCGGTGAGGCTGGGCCTGTTGGTCCGCAGGGTCCCGCCGGTGAGGTCGGCCCCGTGGGTCCGCAGGGTCCTGCAGGTGCAGACGGTGTCGGTGGCGTGCTGAACTACGCCGACTTCTACGCGCTGATGCCCCCCGACAACGCGGCCACCGTGGCGCCGGGCACCGACGTCAGATTCCCTCAAGACGGCCCCAACAGCGGCGCGGACATCGCTCGCGTGGGCGCAGACGCCTTTAATCTGGCGCAGATCGGCACCTATCAGGTGCTGTTTGAGGTGAGCGTGGACGAGCCCGGTCAGTTGATGCTGACCCTCAACGGCGAGGATTTGGCCTACACGGTGGTGGGCAGAGCTACCGGCGCGTCCCAGATCGTAGGGATGGCACTGGTGACCACCACGGTGACCAACTCCATCCTCACGGTGCGCAATCCCGAAGGCACCGCCGCCGCCCTGACCATCACCCCGCTCGCCGGAGGCACACGACCCGTCTCCGCCCATCTGGTGATTACGCAGATTGCCTAAACAAAAGGGAGATGAAAAACGAAAAGCACTCCGTACGGAGTGCTTTTTGTTTTGGATATTTTGTATTAAATCGTCAAATATCAACTTTATCTTGTAATGTCTCGATAAAATTTTTTACATTATTTGACCCATTCCCCGTCAAGCTAGTTGAAAAATCCTTTATATCTTTAATGAGGAAATGATATTTCTTATCCGCAACCAAATAAATATGAACGGAGCGCTTGAATAATAAGCCTCTTTTAATAGACAATTTTGTAATATCGTGAAATGGTATTTCAGTAATATAAGCACCACTTCTGGTATATATGAAACTTTCTTGCGTTAAATAAAAATAGCCATATTTAAAATGACGAGAAAATAAAAACCAATAGAATCTTCCACCGTAACAAGGGAATCTAATATCAGAAACCCTTTTCTTTACTGACTTGTAAATAAAATCAAAAGTGTGCTCAAAGTTATCTCTCCAGCTCATATCATCACCACCTACGTGTATTATAGCATAAAAGTGGCGAAGTCGCAAGAGTTCTTCACTATTCACTATTACTTATTACTTTCCAAAAATCCCGTTTGCAAAGTTTTGTTTAGTGAAAAGTGAAGAGTGAATAGTGAAAAAGTAAAATCCCGAACGCTTTAGCATTAGGGATTTTTGTAATTCGTATCAGAAAAAGAACTGTCTAAAAACTTGATTTTCTTACAATATTGCACAATATTTGTCTTTGAAATCCAAAACCACCTTTTTTAAGGTGTAATCAATTTTCCTGTCGCAAAAATCAGAAATATGTTTTGGGATTTCCTTATAATATGCTTCAGCAATTCCTCCGGCTATGCACGCTTCTGTATCAGCATCGCCACCAAGAGATACCGCATTTCGAATCGCACTTTCGTAATCAGTGGAGTCTAAAAAAGCGATGATTGCAGGAGGTACGCTATAAGACGCTCTACTATCAAAAACATAATTATTTCTTATTTCGTCAAGATTTTTTGAAAGATTATAGTGGAATTTGTTTTCTAAAAAACTACGAATTTCATCCTTGCTTTTTCTATTCCGAGCGAAAAAAACTGCCGTTGCAACCGCTTGCGCTGCTTTTATTGCTTCGCTGTTTTTATGCGTAAAAAAACAATTTGCTTTTGCTTGAAGAAGCACTTGATCAATAGTATCATATGCATAACCAATCGGCACAGAACGCATCGCTGCACCATTAGCATAGCTTCGGTTTACTTTATATGTATCTGACCTTGCCCATTCCGAAAACATATTGCCAAATCCCGCATGCGGATAGAATGAATAATATTGGCGAAACTGTCCTGCATATTCCAAACCGCGTTTTCGAATATTCCAACGGGTAATTTCATTAGGATTATTTAATATTGATTTGCAAACAGCAACTGTTAAAACAGTATCATCGGTAAATGTGCTGTCCTTTTGGAATTCAAAATCATAATCCTTTGTACAATGAGTTTCATAGTACGAACCTATTATGTCGCCATATATTGCACCGAACATATCATCACCGCCTTGGGTGTATTGTATCATAAAAGCGGTAGAGGGGCAATACTTATTACTGCTTACCTATTACTTATTACTTCCCAAAAATCCCGTATAAAATTAATTTTGAAGTAAGAGTGAAGAAGTAATAGGTAAAAAGTAAGCCCCAAGAACTTATCGTCCTTGGGGCTTTGTCATTCGTATTCGAAAAAGAACTGGTCAAAAACCGAGAAATATTTAGTCTTTAATTAAAAATTATCACTTCTATGTTGCTCGCTTAAGAAATGCGGTTTGGAATCATCTTCAGGATACAGAAAATCACTAAATTCTTGAGGACCTATTTCCATCAACTTATTCAATTCCTGTTTGTTCAAGAGAACTACTTGAAGGCAAGCAACTGTTTTAAGTAAACCTGTTTTACAACGTAAAGCAGCAGTCGTTTCAAGAATTTGCGGGAACTCAATGAAAGCTGCTATCATTTCGTCATTTGGATCATCATTTTCCCATTCAAAACTATGTGCATATGTAATATGCGTTTTGTTAAAATACGCAAAAGTCGCAACCACGAGCAATTTGTTATGATACCAATTCAGAATTTCCTTATCAGTCAAATCAACATCGGGTGCAACAAACATCATGTATTCATTATATAACCCAACAGTATTCTGTATTGCCGGCATTTTATAATCGCTCGCACCCATCGTTACTAATTTCCAAAAATTATATTTATCATTTGGTTTGTATAACAACACATCAATATGCAATCCATTGTCCGCTATCGGATGCAAAACGATACAATCGTCTTGTGAAAAATAAGTATCACAATGTTTAATTAACTTTTCCATTTCTTTTGTTTTCATAATTTCACTCCCCTTGAGTTTATTATAGCATAAAAGCGGCGGAGGGGCAAGAGATTAGTGAAATATTCGGCTTGCGCCGAATGTGAAATAATGACCTAAAGGTCATTGTGAAATTTTCTGCTGCGCAGAAAGTGAAATGAAATAAATCCCTCACGCGCCGCAGGCATTTCACACGAACGAAGTGAGGATTTCACATTGCGAAGCAATATTTCATCCGCCCGTCAGGGTGGATTTAGTTGAAAAAAGTCCTGTTCTTTCGAACAGGACTTTTTTCTGGGAGTTTTGAACTTAATGACACGAATTATATGTGCCTAAAAACCTAAAATTATTTAAAATTACTTACCATTATTTTAACTATAACAACAATTGCTGTAACAATAATCAACGACCATCTAGTTTCCCAAATAAAACCTTCGGCAAATTCATCTTTTTTGTGTTTTATATGCGAGGCAATAATAATTGGAATATACAACGGAACAAATAACAAACAATTTTCAATTTTCAAAAAATCAGGATTATAGATAATTATAACCACAAGTAAAAAAACAAGATAAAAGTATGAAATTGTTGTCCAGATATTAGATTTGTTAAAATTCACAAAATCACCGCCTATGTGTATTATAGCATAAAATCTATAATAAATCAATGCGAAGCATTGTTTTTGTAATTAGTGGCGAAGCCACACATTACTTCTTCACTATTCACTATTACTTGTTACTTTCCAAAAATCCCGAATGCGAATATAGTGAAGAGTGAAAAGTGAAGAGTGAAAAAGTAAAATCCCGAACGCTTTCGCATTCGGGATTTTTGGAGGCGACACCCGGATTTGAACCGGGGAATCAAGGTTTTGCAGACCCATGCCTTACCACTTGGCTATGTCGCCGTATAAAATTGTATGCGGGGGAAGTGCGGATTATGAGGCTCGAACTCCGGTTTTCCTACGGAAAACCTATAGTTTCCGCTACGCGAAAACTAAGCTCGTTCTCGCCATTATCAGCGGCGAATTTTTATGCTGTCCCAACGGGACAGCATAAAAATTTGGAGCGGCTGACGAGGCTCGAACTCGCTACCTCCACCTTGGCAAGGTGGCGCTCTACCAGATGAGCTACAGCCGCAGATATGGTGCCCAGAGCCGGAATCGAACCAGCGACACGTGGATTTTCAGTCCATTGCTCTACCAACTGAGCTATCTGGGCAAATTTGGCGACCCGGAACGGGCTCGAACCGTCGACCTCTAGCGTGACAGGCTAGCGTTCTAACCAACTGAACTACCGGGCCGTATGGTGGGAACAACAGGGCTCGAACCTGTGACCCCCTGCTTGTAAGGCAGGTGCTCTACCAGCTGAGCTATGCTTCCAGACCGGCCGTCGCCATAAGCGACGCCATTTATATTACACTATGGCGTCGCTTTTGTCAAGTCATTTTTCCCATTTTCCTAATAAATTTTCGGTTTATTTCCCGATCCGCTCCAAATCCTCTCGGGTGAAGGTGTACACCGCGTCGCAGAAGCGGCAGGTGGCCTCTGCCACCCCCTGCTCGTTGGGCAGAGAGAGGCGATCCTCGGGACTCATAGCGGCAAAGGCACGGGCCACCTTATCCCGCGAGCAGGTGCAGCGATACTGCGGCTCGTAGGTGTCGAGGACGTCGTAGGGCATCCCATCCAGCGCCAAGGCGCAGATCTGCTCGGGGGTCATTCCCTGCCCCAGCATGGCTGTCACGGGGGGAAGTTTGGCCACGTTGGCCTCCACCTTGTCGATGACCTCGTCGGGGCAGAAGGGCAGCAGCTGCAGCAGCAGTCCGCCGGCCGCCTGCACCGTCAGGTCGGGGTTGACCAGCACGCCCAGAGCGCACACCGTGGGGGTCTGCTCACTGGTGGCGTAGTAGCTGGTGACGTCCTCGGCGATCTCGCCCGAGATCAGCGGCGTACAGCCCACGTAGGGCTCGGGTGCGCCGTTATCCCGCAGCACCCACAGCTGGCCGTCAGTGCCCACGGCACCGCTGACGTCCAGCTTGCCGTTGGGCTTGAGGGGGATCTCCACCACAGGATTCTGGGCGTAGCCGCGGACGTTGCCGCCACTGTCCGACACCGCCATCACGGTGCCCACGGGACCGCCGCCCGCCAATTTTAAGGTCAGGCTATCGTCCTTGCCCTTCATCATCACGCCCATCATAGAAGCCGCCGTCAGCAGGCGACCTAGGGCGGCGGTGACCACCGCCGAGGGCTTGTGAATGTTCTCGGCGCGGGACACGATGTCGGTGGAATCCAAAAAGAGTGCCATCACCGTAGCGTCACGGGTCAGGCAACGAATCAGTTTACCCATAGTTATGCTCCTAAATCAATCGTTTTGCTGATGGATGGCGTTGTTCTTCGCCACCAGTACCCAGCGCTGGGCGTCCTCGGCAGGGGCGGTGAACCGCCGCTCGTCATAGACACCCAAGAGGTCAAAGCCCGCCTCTGCGAGCAGGTTTTTCCAGGTCTGCAGGCTGTAGGCCCTCTCCCGCACCGTGTCGGTGTAGCGGGTGTAGCTGCCGTCCTCCTCCTCGAGGAAGAAGTCCAGCGCCATCTCCACCTCGTGGGTGGCGGGGAGATAGCGGTTACGCCAAGCGCAGAGGAACTCCTCCCGCTCGTACACAAAGGCGTTATCCCCCAGCACGTGGGCGTGCTTGTAGGGGGTATTGACATCAAACACCAATAAGCCGTCGGGGGCAATAAACAGCCCCAGACGGCGGAAAATCTCGCGCAGGTCCTCGGTATGGAGAATATGGCTCAGGCTGTCCAGCATACACACAGCCCCGTCCACCGTGCCGTAGAGATCCAGCTCGCGCATATCCTGGCACAGGAACAGGATGTCCTGTCCCTCGTCGGCGGCCTTCTCCCGTGCCACGGCCAGCATATCCGCCGAGCCGTCCACCCCCACCACCTCGCAGCCGCGAGAGGATAACTCCAGCGACAGACTGCCGCTGCCGCAAGCCAGATCCAGCAGGGAATCCGCCCGACCCCCATGGCGTGTAAACGCCGCCAGCAGATAATCTGCCCAGGCGGCGTAGTCCACATCATCGGTCAGGGCGTCGTAAAAGGCGGCAAAAGCCCCGTAACCGTTCATTATTTTTCCTCTGCCTCCATACGGTCAAACACCAATGAATAGGAATCGCAACCGTAATCCAGTGACCGCTTGACGCGGCTGATGGTGGCGGTGGAGGCACCCGTTGTCTTAACGATGTCGCTGTATACCCGACCCTCGCTGAGCATCTTGGCCACCACCAAGCGCTGGGACAGTGCCTTCATCTCCTGAACGGTGCACAAATCCTCAAACAGCATATAGCATTCCTCACGGGTCTGCAGCTGCAGAATGGCGTCAAACAAAAAATCTACGTCTTTGCTCTTGATTTTGGAATTCAAAGGGATACCTCCTTTTATTCTCAACTGCTTACATTGTACACTAACGCTTTCACAATGTAAAGAGTTAAATTGTGAAAATCGCAAAAAAAGTGTCCGTTTTTTGAAAAAACGGACACTTTTTCACGTCATAACACGCAGTTTACAGAGAAGATTTCCAAAATTATGCCAAAGTGATCTTGTGATAGACCTTCTTACCCTTCTTAATGATAGCGGCACCCTCGGCAAAATCGGCATCGCCCAAGACAGCGGCGGGATCGGTCACCTTTTGGTCGTTGACGGAGACACCACCCTGCTGCACGAGGCGGCGGGCCTCACCCTTGGAGGCGGCCAGGCCGGCGGTCACCATCACGTCCAGAATGCCCATACCCACGGCGTCGGCAATGACGGTGGTGGGCATATTCTCGGTGTTACCCACACCGGAGAACAGAGCACGGGCGGCGGCCTGAGCCTTCTCTGCCTCCTCCTTGCCGTGGACCAGAGCGGTCAGCTCGTAGGCCAAAATCTCCTTGGCGGTGTTCAGCTGGCTACCCTCCCACTTATCCATCTCATCGATCTGCTCGATGGGCAGGAAGGTGAGCATACGCAGGCACTTGAGCACGTCCTGGTCACCCACGTTGCGCCAATACTGATAGAAATCGTAGGGCGGGGTCTTGTTGGGATCCAGCCACACCGCACCGCTGGCGGTCTTGCCCATCTTCTTGCCCTCGGAGTTGAGCAGCAGGGTGATGGTCATGGCGTGGGCGTCCTTGCCCAGCTTGCGGCGGATGAGCTCGGTGCCGCCCAGCATATTGCTCCACTGGTCGTTGCCGCCGAACTGCAGGTTGCAGCCGTGGGTCTGGAACAGACGGTAGAAGTCGTAGGACTGCATGATCATATAGTTGAACTCTAAGAAGGACAGGCCCTTCTCCATACGCTGCTTGTAGCACTCGGCACGCAGCATATTGTTGACCGAGAAGCAGGCACCCACCTCGCGCAGGACCTCCACGTAGTTGAGATCCAACAGCCAGTCGGCGTTGTTCACCATCTGGGCCTTGCCCTCGCCGAACTCGATGAACCGCTCCATCTGCTTCTTGAAGCAGTCGCAGTTGTGCTGGATGGTCTCACGGGTCATCATGGAGCGCATATCGGTACGGCCGGAGGGGTCGCCGATCATAGCGGTGCCGCCGCCGATGAGGGCGATGGGCTTGTTGCCCGCCATCTGCAGGCGCTTCATCAGGCACAGCGCCATAAAGTGGCCCACGTGCAGGCTGTCGGCGGTGGGGTCGAAGCCGATGTAGAAGGTCGCCTTGCCGGCATTGATCAGATTTTTGATTTCCTCTTCGTCGGTAACCTGGGCGATCAAGCCGCGGGCCACCAGTTCTTCGTAAACGGTCATGGGTATCTCTCCTTACAACATAAAATAAAAATCCTCTGCGGTCATAGACCGCAGAGGACGATGAGTCAAATCGTGGTACCACCTCTGTTCGCTCCCAAAGGAGCCTCAGGGACAAAACTGTCCAACGCGATAACGGGCGTGACCGTCTCCCCCTACTCAGCAAAGCGCCGTTCGGGAAAGCAACTCCGGGAGGTAATTGGGCGAAAAGCCTATCCTGCCTCGCACCCACCGGCAGTTCTCTGAAATAGAAGTTCTTTTCGCTTACTGGATTCCCATCACAGTCATTGAGTGTATTTAACCATAAATAAAGCCGTTTGTCAAGCCTCAGTATCGTTGTCCTTGGCAAAGAAATCCATCACACGGGGAATCGCCAGCAGGGCGGTAATCGCCGCCGCCGTGCCGTGGAATAAGATTTTGGCGCCGCCGGCCTGGTGAAGCACGTCCAACACCAGCAGAATCGCCCAAGCGGCCATAGCCACACACCACAAAACGGCGCACACCTTCTTGACCGTCTTTCGGTTCTGTGCGGTCAATTCCTGAATGTATTTCTCGTGGCGAAGGCGCTCCTCCTCGGTCATCTCCACAGGAGGTTTTCTCTTTTTAAACAACATAGTTTTATTCCTCCTCGGCTCTCAGCCGCAGTTCTCTCGCCGCGGACAAGGCCGCGTCGGTGACGGTGCCGCCCATAATGCGGGCCAATTCTTGTAAGCGAGCATCCTCCGTCAAGGTGTCCACAGCGGTGTAGGTGCGGCCGGCGGACACCGACTTGCTCACCAACAGATGGGTGTGTCCGCAGGCGGCGATCTGCGCCAAATGGGTGACGCACAGCACCTGCCGCTTAGCGGCGATGCGGCGCATCAGGGTGCCCACCTTGGCGGCGGCGCGGCCGCTGATGCCGCTGTCCACCTCGTCAAACACCAAGGTGTCGATGTCGTCCACCTGCGCCAGCACGCTCTTGAGCGCCAGCATAATGCGGGACAATTCGCCGCCGGAAGCGGTCTTGGCAATGGATTTGGGCGGCTCACCGGGATTGGAGGCGATGAGGAACTCCACCACGTCGCCGCCGATGGCGGTCAAGGCGGTAGGCTCGATGGAAACCGCCAAATGCACGTGGGGCATATCCATAAAACTGAGCTGTGCCTGCACGTCCTGTTCAAAACGGACAGCCGCCTGCTTGCGGGCGGCGGTGAGGCGGCGGGAGGCAGCAATGGTGGCTTCTTTCGCCACGTCCGACTGCCGCTCCAAATCGGCCAAATACGCGTCGGAGGATTGGATGCTCGCCAGCTCGGTCTGCATCTCGGCCAGTGTATCCAGCAGCGCCTGCTCATCGGTGACGTTATGCTGTTTCATCAGCCGCCCGATGAGGGCCAAGCGGTCCTCCAAGGCGTTAAGTTCGTTTTCGTCAAAGCAGAGTCGGTCCTCGAAATCCGCCGCCTCCTCGGCAATGGCCTGCACGTCGTACAGCGCACTCTGCAGGCGGGTGGCCAGCTCCGCCAAGCCGTCGGAGACGCGGCCTGCGGCCTGCAGGGCGGCTACCGACTCGGTCAGACGGGTGAGCACACCGCTCTCACCGCCGCTTTCGTCGTCCTCCATGGCGGCAGACACCAACCGCAGATAACCGGCCAGCTTTTCGCCGTGGCGGGCCAATTCGCGGCGGGAAAGCAGCTCCTGCTCCTCCCCCACCTTCACGTTGGCCTGCTCCAAAGCGGTAATCCATTGGGTGAGCTGGGCAGTACGAAATTCTTTCTCCTGCTCATCCATGGTCGCCGCCTTAATGGCACGGCGGATGCGGCAATATTCACGATAGGCGGCGACGTACTCTGCCTTGACCCCCTCCAATTCACCGAGGCGGTCCAGGTATTCCACGTGGCGCTCCGCTTGCAGCAACGCCTGATTCTCGTGCTGGCCGTGGATATTCACCAGCATCCGTCCCAACTGACGCAGGACGGACACGGTGGTGGGGCGGCCGCCTACGCGGCAGCTGCCCTTTCCGTCGGCGGTGAGGGAGCGCTGGATCAGCAGGGTGCCGTCCTCTTCGGGAGAAAGCTCCTGCTCCTGCAAAAAGGCCAGCACCTCCTGCGGCAGCTCGTCAAACACACCGGCGATATAGGCGCGGTCGGCGCCGCTGCGCACCACGTCGCGGGTGATGCGCTCCCCCAACAGGGCGTTGATGGCGTCGATGACGATGGACTTACCCGCGCCGGTCTCACCGGTGAGCACAGTCAGCCCCCTGCCAAACGAAATGTCGGTCTTTTCGATCACCGCCACGTTTTCGATATGTAGGCTTTGTAGCATACGATTTTATCTCTCCGTTTCGCTGAGCATTTTCTTCAGCTCGATCACCAGATCCTCGGCATCCCGCTCACTGGTGACAATGCAAATAAAGGTGTCGTCACCCGCCAAGGTGCCCACCACCTGATTCCAGTGCAGGGAGTCCATGGCGGCGCAAGCGGCCTGGGCCATACCGGGCAGGCAGTTGACCACCACGATATTCTGGGCGTACTGCACCCGCACCACCGAGCCGCCGAAAATGGAATGGAACTGGGCGGAGATGGGCTCGTGATGCCCCCCTTTGGCGGTGGTATAGCGATAGCCGCCGCCGCGAACGGGACTCTTGATCAGCCGCAGCTCCTTGATATCGCGGGATACGGTGGCCTGAGTCACCGAATAGCCCGCCTGACGCAGTTGTTCCTGCAGCTCCTCCTGGGTCTCTACGGCGGTATTGTTGATAATCTCTAAGATCTTCGCGTGTCGTCTGGTCTTCATACACTCATCTCCTGTCGGATAATTTGCAACGCAAACGTTCGTAGAACGTGTCCCGCCGCAATTGGAGTAAACGGACAGCCGTATCTGCCCGACGAACGATTACGGTATCGTGGGAAGCAAGAGGGATGCTCTCCTCACCGTCTACGGTAACGTAGGCAGGCTCGCCGTCCGCCGCCACGGCCTGCGCCGTCAAGGTGACGCCGGCGGGCCAGATACGGGGGCGGGAATCCAAGGAGTGGGGGCACACGGGGGTGAGCAATATGCAATCCACCGATGGGTCCACCACAGGGCCGCCTGCGGAAAGAGAGTAGGCGGTGGAACCCGTGGGGGTGGCGATGATGACGCCGTCACCGCGGCAGGAAAGCACCTCGGCGCCGTCGGCGGTGACCGTCACATCCACCAAACGGGACAGACCGCCGCGGGAAACGACCGCTTCATTCATAGCGTAGCGGGTGGTAGCCTCCCCCTGGGTATGTACGGTAACTTCAAGAAGTGCGCGCTCGTCTACGGTATAGTCGCCGCCGAGCAAGGCGGGCAGAGCATCCAATTCATCCGCCTCAAGGCCTGCCAAAAAGCCTACGTGACCGGCGTTGATACCCAAAACGGGGCAACCCGCCGCGGCGGCGGCCTTGGCTACGTGGACAATGGTACCGTCGCCGCCGATGGCAATGGCGATGTCGGTATCCGCCAACGCCGCACACAGCCCTGCCGCATCCGGCAGAGGGGTGGCGTAATCCGGAACGGATATCTGCGCCCCCACCGCCTTCAGGCGATCTGCCACCGCTTGCGCCAGCGATACGGTCTCGCTCTTATTCTTATTGGGGATCAGGGTGATTCGCATACTCTCACTTCCCTTGCAATTCCAAAAATGCCGTCTGCACGATAGCCGCCGTGTTCCACGCGGGCACGGTAGCAGTATCGCGGCGCAACACGGCTAAGTATTCAATATTTCCTTCGCCGCCGGTGATGGGCGAATGACCCAGCCACACGGGAGTCAGTGCCGCCTCGCTGAATAAGCAGAGCTGACGGGACAACACCTGAGCGTGCACTTTACGGTCTTTCACCACGCCGTGCTTGCCGATGGCGGATTTGCCCGCCTCAAACTGAGGCTTGATCAAACACACCAGCGTGGCATCCTGCGCCAGATACGGCAGAATGGCAGGCAACACGTGGGAAAGAGACACGAAGGACACGTCCACCGAGCAGAAGGTGATACTCCCCTTCCCCACGGCAGCGGACAGTGCCTCGCTGCGCACGTCGGTGCCCTCCAGCACCACCACACGGGGATCGTTGCGCAGGGCGGAATGGAGCTGATCGTGGCCCACGTCCACCGCGTACACGCGGACGGCACCATTCTGCAGCATACAATCGGTGAAACCACCGGTGGAGGAGCCTACGTCCATCGCCACCGCATCGGTGAGGGTGAGCCCCGCCGCTTCGATGGCTCGCTCCAATTTATACCCACCGCGACCCACGTATTTCTGGGCCGGGGCGGCACACACCACCACGTCGGTGGGAGCGATACGGCGGGACGCCTTGGTGACGGCGGTGCCGTTCACCGTGACGAAGCCCGCGTCAATGAGTTCCTTGGCCTTTTCCCGTCCGGAGGCGTGTCCCACAGCCACCAAATAGGCGTCAAGGCGTTCTCCTTTACCGTCCATAAACACCCTCCGTTTGGGCTGTTATGAAGGCTTCGATGCCCTCGGCATCCAAGCCGACGCGGTGCAGACCCTGCTCGGTAGTGCAGGCACCCAAGGTCTCTTCAATGGCGCGCACAGCGTATTTTCCGCCGTAGCCCGCCTGCATCAAGCGGCTTCCCAGCAGGTCACCCACGCCGCCGCGGGTCTCTTCCAGCACCAGCACACAGCGGTATTCTGCGGCCAGCGCCACCACCTCCGCCTCAATGGGCAGGATGCGGTTTAACTTCAATACGGAAACAGACTTGCCCGCCTCGCGGTAGCGGCGGCACAGGGCAGCCACCTCGCCAAAGGTGCGTCCGTAGGTGATCAGCAGCAGATCTCTGCCGCCGTCGTCGTCCCAGCAATACGGCTTATAGTTTGGTTCGTAATCCACCAGCCGATGGTCCTCGCCCCCCTTAGGGTAGCGGACAGCGGCGATACCGTCGGTATCGTACAGGGCCTGCCGCAGGTGGAGTTCCAGTTCCTTGAAATTAGAAGGCGCGTACATAGTCACATTGGGAATGGTGGCCAGCATCGCCACATCGTAAATGCCCTGATGGGTCTCGCCGTCATCCGGCACCACGCCGGCGCGATCAATGGCCAGCACAATGTGGTTATTCATCAGGGAGGTGTCGTTGATAAGCTGATCGTAACTGCGCTGTAGGAAGGTGGAATACACCGCAAACACAGGGAGCAATCCGCCACGGGCCATACCCGCCGAAAAGGTGACAGCGTGCTCCTCTGCAATACCCGCATCAAAGAAACGGGTGGGGTATTTCTCCTTGAAGTCCTCTAAGCAGGTGCCCTTAACCATGGCGGCCGTCACCGCCACAATGCGGTTATCTTGAGCAGCCAAGTCACACAATGTCTGACCAAAGCGGGAAGAAAAGCTCTCACCGCCGCTTGTGGCAATACCCGTGTCGGGGTCAAAGCGGGAGATGCCGTGATAGGTATCCGGCTTTTGCTCCGCATAGGGGCTTCCCTTGCCCTTAATGGTGTTGACGTGAAGCACCACCGGCTTGCCCACGCTCTTGGCGGCGCGGAACGCCTCGATAAGGTCGTCTAAGTCGTGGCCGTCCACGGGACCCATATAGTGAAAGCCCATATTTTCAAAGAAGGAGGTACCGGAATACACCGTGCGCTTCACCTTCTTTTTCGTGCCCTGCAGCAACGCGGTCAAGGGGCGACCGATGAGCGGAGTATGGTTGAGCACCTTGGTAATCTTCTGCTTGATGCGCACGTACTTAACACGGCTGCGCAAGTGGGACAGATACCGTGCCACAAAGCCCACGTTCTCACTGATGGACATCTTATTGTCGTTGAGCACGACAATGAGTCGGTCGTCGCTGCGGCCGGCGTTGCTGAGGCCCTCGTAGGCCAAACCTCCTGTCAGGGCACCGTCGCCGATGACGGCGATGGTATAGCCCTTATCCCCTGTCAGCGCCTTGGCCTTGGCGATGCCGTTGGCCACCGAGATGGAGGTGCTGCTGTGCCCCGCCACAAAGGCGTCGTGAACGCTCTCGGCGGGGTTGGGGAAGCCGCTGACACCCCCCTGCTGGCGCAGGGTATCAAATCGACCGTAGCGGTCAGTCAGCAGCTTATGGGCATAGCACTGATGCCCCACGTCCCAGACAATGGCGTCCTTGGGGGTGGTGAACACCCGATGCAGAGCCACCGTCAATTCCACCGTACCCAGATTGGAGGCCAGATGGCCGCCGGTGCGGGAGACGGTATCCACCATCTTCTGCCGCAACTGGGCGCACAGATCGGTGAGCTCGCTTGTATTCAAATTCTTGATATCCTTGGGAGAATGGATGTCTTCCAATCTCTTCATAACTATCATCCCTTATCAATGATCGCGGGTGAGCAAGGCCAGCGCCAACTGCCGCAGGCTATCGGCCTCCTTGCCAAAGACGGACAGCGCCTCCACCGCCTCGGCGGTACGCTGTGCCGCCAGACGGCGGGCTTCTTCCAAGCCCAGCAAGGACACGTAGGTCGTCTTTTCGTTCTCCGCATCGCTGCCCACCGGTTTGCCCAATTTGGTGGCATCGGCGGTCACGTCCAGAATGTCGTCCACGATCTGGAAGGCCAGTCCCACATTTTCGCCAAAGGTACGGGCCGCCGTCTCCTGCTCGGGTGTGGCGCCCGCCAAACGGGCACCCATCACGCAGGCGGCGATCAGCAGAGCTGCCGTCTTGCCGCGCTGTAACGCCTCTAAGGTGGTGAGGTCGATCGACTTCCCTTCGCTGGCCAGATCGATCACCTGACCGCCCACCATGCCCTCGATACCGGCGGCATCCGCCAGCGCAGAGGCGGCACCCAGCACACACTCCGCGGTAAGGCCGTCACGATTCTTGGGCGAGAGAACGGTCTCGAAGGCCAAATTCAGCAGGCCGTCCCCCGCCAGCAGAGCCATGGTCTCGCCGTAAACGGCATGGGTAGAGGGCTTGCCGCGGCGCAAAAGGCTATTGTCCATACAGGGCAGGTCGTCGTGGACCAGCGAGTAAGAATGGATCATCTCAATGGCCGCCGCCGCGGGTAGCGCCGCCGCGGGATCGCCGCCGCACAGGCGGCAAAACTCCAGCGTCAGCACAGGACGGATACGCTTGCCGCCGTCGGCGGTGGCGTAGGCCATGGCCTCCGCCACCACGGTCTGCAAGCCACCGGTGGCGGGCATATAATCAGGCAGTGCCGCCTCAAAGCGGTCACAATGGGCCTGCAATTGGTTGGTGTAGATACCCATAGTATTTACCTCACTTACAGGGACAATTCTTCTCCCATATCCTCGCCCAGGCGGTCGGTGATGGCGTCATCGGTGGCGCCGTTCTCCACAGCGGTGAGTTTGAGGATCTTCTGCTCCGCGGTCTTTAACTGTTCGGCGCAATAGGCGGTCAGCTTGGTGCCCTCCTCAAAGAGTTTCAGAGAATCGTCCAAGGTGCAACGACCGCTCTCTAAGGTCGCCACGATCTGCTCCAGGCGGGTCATCGCCTGCTCAAAAGTCATTTCAGCCATTTACGTTTCCTCCTTAACGTCTGTTACGGTGCAATCCACCGTGCCGTCTGCCATTCTCAAGCTGAGGGTGTCCCCCACCGCGACGCGGTGGACGCTGTCCAGCACGTCACCGTCGGCGGTGTAGCCGATGGTGTAGCCGCGCCCCAGCACCTTGAGCGGGCTGAGGGCATCCAGCTTGGACGCCGCCGCAGCCAAGCGGCGGTCCGCCGTGCCCAACTGCCGCTGGGCGGCGGAGGCAAACCGACGGGTGAGATAATCCAGGCGCATGGCCTGTTCCTCGGTATAATACTGCGGTGCGGAAAGGCACCGCTTGTCCTGCATAAATTTGAGCCGTGCCGCCGCCGTGTTGATCGTGTTGCGGGTGCCGATCTCCAAGCGAGAGCGGAGAATCTGTACCTGGGACCACAGACGGGCCCGATCCGGCACCGCCAGCTCCGCCGCGGCGGAAGGCGTCGGCGCCCGCAAGTCCGCCACAAAATCGCAGATGGTGAAATCGGTCTCGTGTCCTACGGCGGAGATCACGGGAATGGCGGAGGCCGCCACAGCCCGCGCCACCATCTCCTCATTAAAGGCCCACAGATCCTCGATGGATCCGCCGCCACGACCCACGATGAGCACGTCGGCAGCTTTGGCGGCATTAAAGCGCTGTATGGCATCCACGATGGAGGGAGCCGCCCCCTCCCCCTGCACCAGCACGGGGCAGAACACCACCTGCGCCAGCGGATAGCGGCGACCGAGGACATTGAGGATGTCCCGCACCGCCGCGCCGGTGGGCGAGGTGATCACACCCACACGGGTGGGATAGGGCGGCAGGGGGCGCTTACGGCTCTCGTCAAAGAGGCCCTCCGCCGCCAATTTCTTTTTCAGCTGTTCGTAGGCAACCTGCAGGGCGCCCACGCCGTCGGGCTGCATCTCCTCGATGTAGATCTGGAAGGATCCGGTGGCCTCGTACAGGGATACGCGGGCTCGCACGATGACCCGCATACCGTCCTCGGGGCGAAAGGCCAGCTTGGAGGCGTGGCCCTTGAACATCACCGCCTTGACAGCGGCGGTATCGTCCTTGAGGGTCAGGTAGAGGTGCCCCGACTTATAGTGATGGGTGAAATTGGAGATCTCGCCGCCGATGTACACCGCCGCCAGATTGCCGTCGCTCTCCAGTACGGATTTCACATAGCGATTCAGCTGACCTACCGATATGACTTTCATCCCATCTCCTCCTCCCGCACTTTACATAAGCAGGCGATGCCTGCCGCGTTATCCGCCGAATACATCGGCGGGGCAAAATGACCGCCGAAACGGTCGGTCAAGGTCTGTTTGAGCATCTGATTGGACATCACGCCGCCGGCATAGACCAGCGGCAGGTCGCCGTACTGCATAAGCAACGCCTCGGTCATGCCCGTGACGGCGGCGCACACGCTATCCAGGCAGAAGCGCGCCACCTCGGCGGGCGGCTGCCCTGCCGCCAAGCGGTCGCGGCACTGATTCTCTACCCCCGACAGGTGACAGTCGCACCCCTTGAGGGTAGGGCGCACGCGGTAGGTGCTCTGCGCCTGCGCCGCCAGCTGCTCTAAGGCGGGGCCGGCGGGGAAGGGCAGGCCCAACATACCGCCCACGCGGTCGATAAGCTGACCCGCCTTGAGATCCAGCGAATGACCCACCACCCGACAACGGATGATGCAGTCGGCGTCCGGCTCGACGAGCAAGGCGTCGGTGGTGCCGCCGGATACGTGAAAAGCCAAAAACGGCGCACGCCGCAGATGCAGACAGTCTGCACCGGTCAGCGCCGCCATAATGTGTCCCTGCTGATGGGTGAAGAAATGAACGGGCACGCCCAAAGCTGCGCCCAACTGACGGGCCGCACCTGCCCCCACCAAGAAGCAAGGCATATACGAGCCCTCCACCTGCTGAGGTCGGTCAGAGGCCGCCACGGCGGCGATGCCGCCGCCCAATGCCTCGGTCAGCCGCTCCATTACGTCGGGCAACTGACGGGTGTGGTGGAAGACGGCGTCGCTCTGGCGCAGACCCATCTCCCCCGCCTTAACGGGTAAGAGCTGTTTTGCCTGCACGGGCTTGTCCGCCCCCCGGGCCCAATAGGCGGCAGAGGTGGTGTAGTTGCTGGTGTCCAGCCCTAAATAGCCGCTCATGCCTGCTGACGGGAGATGCCGCCCAGCACACCGTTGACAAAGGAGGAGTCCTCCTCGCCGCCGTACCGCTTGGCCAGCTCCACCGCCTCGTTGATGGCGACGCTGTCGGGGGTCTCGTCGCAACATTTCATCTCGTAGATGGCCAGACGCAACACCGCCAGTGCCACGCGGGAGATGCGGTTGTGACTCCACTTATGCGAATGTTCTGCAATGGCGGCATCCAGATCCGCCAGCTTCTCCTCGGCGCCCTGAGCCAATTCCAGAGCGAAGGGCTCGATGATACACTCGCGGGCATCCTGTGCCCCCTGAGCCAAATCCATTACGGGAAGATCGTTAAAAGACTTTTCAAACAGCAGGGCAAAAGCCTGCTCGCGGGATTTCCTTCTGGACATTTGTATGCGCCTCCGATTTCATCTTTCGTATATTTATACAATCCGACATAGCAAGAAGGCCCTCTACGCTAAGCAGAGGGCCTGGGTCATCAGGCATTCTTGTCGTCAGCGACCACACCGTCCACGTGAACGTTGATGTGGGTGACCGGTCTGCCGGTCATGGATTGCACCGCCATCTTGACATTCTGCTGCAGAGCCACCGCCGTCTCTTGAATGCGGGCACCCGCCTTAAGAGTGACGTAGACGTCCAGCACAGTGTCGTTCTCGGTGTTGAATACACGCACGGCACGAGTAGCATCGTTGCGGGAGATGATACCGCGGATATCGGCTGCATGGCCTGCCAGAGCGGCAACACCCTCGGTCTCTAATGCCGCGGTAGCGACAATGGAAGCCACCACATCCTCAGCAATAATACAGCTACCCTCTGCGGACTTAAACTCTTTTGCATCCATGGGGATTCCTCCTTTGTGTTGTGTGGAATAGTTTGGGTCAAAAACGGCGAAGATAACCGCCCTTGGCCCGTTATTTTACTCTATTATAACACAAAGTCAAAAATAAGCAATATTTTATTGCGAAAAATCCAAATTTTTATACGGCTGCTATGCCCCTGCGGCTACGATCTGCACCTGGTCCGCCTCCACAGAGGACTGGGACACCACGATCTGCAGGATCTGCAGGCTCTCCTGCTGCTGCAGGTTCTCCGCCTGCACCACCACGCTGCACCGTTCCCCGTCGATGTACACCACGCTATCCGCAAACCCTTTGGCGAGGATCAGATTCTCGATGTTGCTCTCCTGAAGAACGTTCTCCGCAATCGCGGTGGCCTTTTGGGTGGCCTGCGCCTTATCCTCTGCCGAGGCCTGAGCGCTGTCCAACACCTCCTGCAGAATGCTCAGCGCTTCCTCCCGGGCGGCGGTACGGTTTTGACGGGCCTCGTCGAAATAGGTGAGCTCCCCGTTGGGGTCGCTGACTCCCGTCCCCACAAAAGTGGCGTCCCCCAAGTTGCCGTCCTCTTTCTTATCCGTAGTGCCCGTTCCTGCCGACAGCGAGGGAGAATCCACCAGATAAAAATTGAGATACACCGCCAGACCCAGAGCGGCCACCAGCGCCACCAGCATCAGCTGCTTTTTCTTCACAAACTTCTTCATCCTCTTTGCCTCCTACTCTTGTTTGACGACGCAGACGCGTCGCTCGGAAATATGAAAGGCGGTGGACACCACCTGTATCACCCGCTGTCGGACAGCGTCGCTGTCGCCGCCGTCGCACACCACCGCCACCCCCTTGACCGTGGGCTGTATGCGGGTAAGGAGCAGACCCACCGGCCCCGCATCCGTATCTACCGTCAGATAGCTTTCGCTGAGGGATGCGGCCCCGTCCGCCCCCGTGGAGGAGACGGCATCGGCGGCGTATACCATACGGGTGCCGCTTTCCAGCGTCACCATCACCCGGCAGAAGCCCACCCCCTCCACCTCACGGAGCAGGGCGGTGATGCGCCGTTCCAGTGCCTGCTCCACCTGGGCCTCGGTGAGCGTGACAGAGGCGCTCTCCTCCGTCGTCCTACGGGAAGGGAGCCACTCTGACAAAGCAATCAGCAGGATGCCTGCCAGACCTAGCACCAACAGCAGACGCATCACTTTATCTCTGTTTACGGCCTGCCACCATTTCAGCCATCCGTCTCTTGCCATACCGCTACCTCCACCGCTGTTCCCAGCCGCTTTTCCGCTACCTGCCGTACCGCCGTGGCACGACGGGCTACCTCCTCGTCCACATAGAGGGTGATCTGTCCCATTTGTATGCTGCCGTCTTCCCCGATATCCATATCCGCCACCACTTTTTTCGCCGACCAGCCATAGCCCGACAAGGACTGGTTCACCATCTGCAAGAGGGTGTCGTTGATCTGCGCCGTGATCTGCTGACGCATCCGCGCGGTCAGATCCCCGGAATCGGCGGTGTTATTCGCTGTAAAGTCAGGTAGCTTTACACCTTGCGAAAGCCGTAAAACAGGGGAAAGAAGCACGCAGAGAAACAAACAGGGCAGCAACATCCTCCCCTGCCGCCCCAAGGGGTTGTCGGGGAACAGATGCCGCAAAAGGGTGCACACCACGGCGGCGGCACACACCGCCACCGCCCATTGTTGCAGTCCCTCCACGCCGTCACCTCCCCGATGCAAATGCCACCACCGAAGTGGAGAGAATCATCAATAGGGCGAACACCGCCAACACGGCGATGAGCACCTTGACCGCCCCCGCGGCGGTGCGGCAGAGGGTATCCAAAGGAGTTAAACCAAACAAAGCGGCGGCTCCCCCCGCCAGATGCAGGCCAACACTCCAGCACACGCAGGAAAGCAGCGGCGGCAGCACCATCAACGCCACCGACAGAAGGCCGAAAGCCCCCACGGTTGAGCGAAGCAGACCGCCGCACCCGATGACGGTGTTGTACGCCTCGCTGAGCACACCGCCCACCACCGGCACAAAGCTGGCAAGGGAGAATTTCACCACCCGACTGCCCAGGCTGTCCCCTGCCGCCGCCACCATCTGCTGAAGAGACAAAAGCCCCGAAAAGAGGGTGGAAAACAGCCCCAGCATCCACAAGATCGCCTTGTGAAACGTGCCGCTGAGACGGTCCAGACAGAAGCCCTCACTGACCGAGCCGGTGCATCCCAAGGCCAAAGATACCAGCAAAAATGGGAACACCACGCCCCGTACCAACCACAAAAGCAATTGCACCGCCGCCAGTAGGGTGGTTTGATAGGACAGTGCGCTGGCTCCTCTGCCTCCCGTCAGCAGAATGGCCCCGTATACGGGCACGTAGGCACAGAGAAATACCGTCACCTGCTGAACCGCCTCCCACACGCGAGAAAACAGAGCAAACAGCGGCACCAGCACCGCTCCACCCGCCGCCAATACCGCCACCCCCTGATAGGTGCGGCGGAGGGATACGCTGCCTACGGCTCCGTCCAAGCCACTGAAGAGGGCGCAAAGCAAAACCACACCCATCAGCATTCCCACCGTCTGCTTGGGCCCTGCAGACTGGGCATACATCAAATCCGACAACATCTGTGCCATCTGCCCAAAGCCTAACTCCGTGTAAGAGGAAGGGTCAAGGGCATCCAAGTCCAAGCTTTCCAACAGCGCCTGCACGTTT
Organism: Clostridia bacterium; assembly: GCA_017520705.1. Classification (GTDB taxonomy): domain Bacteria; phylum Bacillota; class Clostridia; order Oscillospirales; family Acutalibacteraceae; genus UBA5905. The sequence goes on from JAFXFF010000039.1 coordinate 80,594, forward strand.
CGCGGTAGCTTTTGCGGCAGGTCGGCGGCGCCGCTGGACTGCATCTGTTGGGTATACATTTCCCACGTCTCGGCCGTCATCCCGTCACCGCCTGTCCGTTCACCACACCCACAATGAGGGTAAGTATCTGCTCATACAGCGGTACCGCCAGCAAGAGCAACAAAATCCGTCCCGTCAGCTCCGCCTTGCCTGCCAGCGCGGTATCGCCGGCATCCCGGCAGGTATCCGCAGCCAATTGAGTGACAAGGCAGATGCCGGCCCCGCGGAGCACCACGCCCAAGTGGTTCTCCCCCACCCCACCCAGGGCGGTCATCCGCCGCAGAGCGGTAATGAAGGGGGATAGCTGCCGCAGCAGCATCCCCACCACCAGGGCGCCTGCCAGCAGACTCAGGCACATGGCCAGCTCGGGACGCTGTGAGCGCAACACCGCAGTCAGCAGGCCGCCGCACAGCAGTAATCCCACCGCGGTGACCAATATCTCTGCGTGGGTCATAAGCCGAACACCGACTTGACAGTGGCGAACAGATCACTGATCTGCACCACCACCATCGACAGCACCACAATCAGCCCTGCCAGGGTGAGCAGCATCCCCTGCTCCTCCCGTCCCGACCGGATCAGCAATTGATTGAGCACCGATACAATAATACCGATGGCGGCGATCTTGAATATCAAATCCACATCCATAGATTTCCTCTCCCTATATCAGTAACAGCATCAATGCCACGCCGCCCGTCAGCCCCAGCACCCGATAGACCCGCCCCTTTTCCTGCCACAGGCGGCGGCTCTCCGCCTCCTGTGCAGCCAATAGGGTGCGGTAGTACTCGATGTGGGCCTGCTGACCCATCAGATCGGTGCGGCCGCATCCCTCGGCGAACTCCACCAACAGCCGTCGGGCAGGCGGCAACAAGAGCCCGTCTTTCTCCGCCCCCTCCACTGCCGCCGAAAAGGCGGCGGCAAAAGAGGAGCGGGATAATCCTCTCGCGGTGTCTTGCACCAGTGAAAAGGCGGCAAACGACTCACTTTGCGCCAGTCGCCGCCACAGATCGGGCATAGGCAGTGCCGTATAGCTCATCTCCTGCCACAGCGCCTGCAGCAGGCGTCCGCAGGTCTCCAAAAACACCACACGCCGCTTGAGATGATGAGAGGCGTACAAGCCCATCCCCATCCCCGCGGCGATCATCAACAGTCCGCCAATCCACCCCATCGGGTGTCACCTCCGGTATGTAGCAATCCCGTATCTGCCCGGGCGTTTGCCTCCCTTGCAGAAAGACCCACCGCGAAAACACACGGCGAAAAATCAAATCGCGCACAAAAGGCTGTCGGGCCATCTCCCACGGACTATAGCCGTGGAGGGAAGCCACCACCGCCACCCCTGCGTGGGCGCAATCCGCCACCGCCTGTATCTCGGCACCATCCCCCAATTCATCCAACAGGATCACGTCGGGAGCCAAGCAGCGTACCGCCTGACGGACACCCACCGCCTTGGGATAGCCACGAAGCACGTCGCATCCGCAAAGGGTGTCCCCGAAGGATAATTCGCCCCGCTCATCCACCACCGACACCCGTCGATGACGGGCGGCAAGAAGTACCGCCAAATCGCGTAAAAGGGTGGTTTTGCCGCAAGACGGAGGGCCGACCAATACAGTGCTGATGGGAGTGTCCCCCTCCAGCGTCAGCGATAAGAGAGGACGGGCACAGCCCGCCACACGGCGAGGCAGGCGGATGCATAGCGCGGTTATGTTCTGCACCGAACACACTCCGCCGTCACGGGTAACAGCGGTCCCTGCCACCCCTACGCGGATACCGCCCTCCACAGCGATGTAGCCCTGTTCCAGCTCCCACTGGTGGGCGTACACCGACCGGCCGCAGAAAGCGAAGAAGCAATCCTCCAACTGCTTTCGTGAACAGAAAAAGCCATTCGGCTGACGAACGAAAGAAAGCCCGTCACGGGTCAAAAACCGCTCTCCTTGGGGCAGGGACACAGTGACGGGGGCCTCCGCCCGCAAACGCAATTCCTGTATGTGCTCGGGTAGCCCCACCAGCGCCTCCATCCAGCTTGGCGGCAGATAGGGGCGCAAACGCTCTATACCTGTCACGCCTGTCCTCACCTCTTGTCCCATCTATACGCGGTAGCGGCAGCAAATAGAACAGAAAATGCGTCTGCCCGATTGCTCAGGCAGACGCTTTCCTCATTCTTCCGTCTTTTGTTCCGGCTCATAGGGATGGCACGAACAGGAGCCGCAGTAGATGCAAGCGACATCCACACGGTTGAGTTCGTACACCTTTTGGCAGGCATCGCAAAAATAGATCATTTTTCTCCCCTTAATTCAGTACCACAAAACCCACGTTCAGATACAGTGCGAATATGCACCACAGCAGATAGGGAACCAACAGCCAACCCGCCACGGGATTGATGGCGCGGAACCGCCGCCAGGTGGCGTACACCGCCGCCGTCAGGAGCAGCAGCCACACCGCCGCCACCGCCAGCCACTCCAAGCGGAAGAAAAACAGCGGCCACAGCACGTTAATTCCCAGTTGAATGTAATAGAGGGTCATGGCAGCGCCGCTGTCCATATCCCCCGACCGTGCCACCAAGCCTGCGGCGACACCCATCAGGATGTACAGCACCGTCCACACCACAGGGAATACCCAACCGGGAGGTGATAACGGCGGCGATACCAACCGCTCATACAGTGGGGCAGTCTCGCCGCCCAGCAGGGAGGCCAAGCCACCTGCCAACAGTGCCACGATCACCTGTATGATAATGGTACGGTACTTATTCCAAAATTCCTTCCAATCGTTCACGGACACCACTCCTTGTTTCGTTCTGTTCCACCTATATGCAAAAGGTATGCTGTCCTATTCCGCCGACGTGGGGGCAACCAAGCCAAAACTCACCTGCAAGGCCCGATCCACCCGATTCATAGACACCTCATCCAGCCGTCCCATGCGTTCCCGCAATCGCTGCTTGTCCAAGGTGCGGATCTGCTCCAACAGCACGATAGAATCCTTAGCCAGACCGCTCCCCACCGCCTGTAAGCGGATATGGGTGGGCAGGTCGGTCTTGCCCTTTTGGCTGGTGATGGCCGCCGCGATCACCGTGGGGCTGAAGCGATTGCCCACGTCGTTCTGCACAATCAAAACGGGACGTATGCCGCCTTGCTCTGAGCCCACCACGGGGCTGAGATCGGCATAATAGATGTCTCCCCGATGTACCGTCACCGTCTGTCACCTCCTGTATGTCGTTGCAATTCCATTATGACCTCTTCAAAAGGATTTTATACGACATTGTATGTGACTCAGGACAAGTTGGTGACGAAAAAAGAGCCTTGATACGGCGGTATCAAGACTCAGTACGTTTTTATAATACGGTGACCTGCGAAAAGGTTGCCGTCAGCTCTTCATCCGGTACGGACAAGGTTTTCGGCAGACCCGTAGCGGCATCGCAGACGAGGGTGTAGGCCGTGCCCTCCGCATCGCCGCTGATGACGTAGTCGGCGCCGTCCTTTTTGCCTTGTTTCGGCTCAACCGTAGAGAGCACGCGGGTCAGGCAGCGGATCAGACCGCCGTCCGGCATGCTGTCCTCCGCCACAGTAATGGTCATCCCGCCCAGCCGCATCTGCATCTCATTGCCATTCCAACCCAGGGTGACACCGTCCAACGATTTGGGCTGTGAGAAGGTCATGGTGACTCTGCCGTCGGTGGAGCAGGAGAACTGCCCCTGCACGTCCATCCCTTTGTACTGAATGGCTGCCTGGGCGGTAAACCCGTCGGTGATGGGATCGATGGTGGTTTGCTTACCGCAGCCGCACAGGCAGAGCAGTGCCGCCGTGGCTATTGCCAGTCTGCCGAAAAAACGCTTCATATGCAAGGCTCCCTATTTCTCAAATTGCAGAAACAGAGATCCCAGCTCCTCAATCAGATCGGTGGGCAGCATCCCGTGTTCGGAATGTCTGGCAGCGGCTACATCGCCCGCCGCGCCGTGGAGGTACACACCGCACACCGCCGCCGCATAGGGTGCAAGCCCCTGGGCGGCCAAACTGCCGATGATACCCGCCAACACGTCGCCGCTGCCGCCCGTAGCCATTCCGGGATTTCCGGTGGGGTTTTCCGCCGCCTCACCATCCGGTGAGGCGATGAGGGTACGATGTCCCTTGAGCACCACCACGGCACCCACCTCCCGTGCCAGTCGGCAGGCGACCATTTGGCGGTTTGCCTGCACCTCAGCGGTGGAGACATCCAACAGCCGCGCCATTTCGCCCGGGTGAGGGGTCAAAATCAGAGGAGCCGATCTCGTTTCCTCTGCCAATATATGCGGCGATATGGCATTTATGCCGTCGGCGTCCAAAATTACGGGGACAGTGCTGTGGGTGAGGATGTGGCGCACCAGAGCCGTCTGCTCCTCTCCCCTACCCATACCGCAGCCCACCACCACCGCGTCGGCGGTAGCCAAGGCTTCGTCTATGGCAGGGATCGCAGCGGCGGAAAAGCACCCATCTCGCTCTGCGACGGCGTGAAAAACCGCCTCGGGGATGGCCTCTACCAGCAGCGGATACACGCTCTGCGGCACTGCTGCGCGGAGCAGACCCACACCGCTGCGCAGGGCACCGCGAGCACACAGCAGCGCTGCCCCCGCCATCCCGTAGCTACCGCAGAGGGTGAGCAGGGTGCCGTAGGTGCCCTTATGGCTGTCGGCCGTGCGTGGCAGGATGTGCCCTGCCACGTATTCTTTTGTGGTGATGATGGGTTGGTTCATAGCTACACCTCTGTTCCGTGTACTAACGGGCTCCCTCGAGAGGGAGGCGAAAAAGCCTTCCGCACATCCCAAAAAATGCCGCACGGAGCCCGTGCGGCATTCTGTCAAAACTCAATCGTCCATACTGCGCTTGGCGGGGATGGTCAGACCCGCCTCACGGGCTACACGGGCAGTGTCCATCTGCACCAATTTGGGCAAGCCTTCGTAGAAGGCGCCCAGCACACGGTCGTCCGGCATAAAGATCACGATGGTGTCACCGTTCTTCTTGCTATGATAGGTAAAATACCACAGACCCTGCTCATTGAGAGAGGGAGCGGCCATCACAGTGCGCTGGAACTTACCCAAAGGCTTCGCGGGGTCGTAGGGAGCCAGGGCGCGAATCTTACGCCCCGCCACAGACACCAAGCGAGTGCGCTTACGGCGGGCCACGATCTTGTCCACGTCGATGTCGCCGTTGGTGACGCAATACTCAAACTCCACGTTCTGGGTAGTGGCCAGCCACCAAGCACCGTAAACGATGCCCAGGGTGGCAATCGCGGCCAGAATACCGAAAATCCACACCACAGCCACCAGCGCAAAAGCAGCCACAATCACGCTGATAACGATCGCCCACTCAGCAGGGCCTTTTTTCTTCTTTACGATCTGCTCAAAGAAAGTATCCATATCCAATCTCCTTTCGGATTTACCCGTTTATTATACACCCTCTCTCCGCCTTTTTCAACGGCATTTGCAAAAATTTACAGATTTGTTTCTTTTGGCCCTCTCCATTGACAGAGGCGGTGGGGATTTGGTATAATGAAAAAAGTTAAAAAGTAACCGCTGATTAACGCGGTTTGCGGTTATCGGTGAGATGGTTTTTTCGCGGAGGAAGTTCAAAAGCACAGGCAATACTGGATGTATTGCCGAGCATTTTGGACGATGTTGGCGGAAAAATAGCCACCGAGAATTGCGAACAAGATCGAATCAGCGGTTACACAAGGAGCGTGTGGCTATGGATAAGAAAATTTTGCTCATCTACACCGGCGGCACCATCGGCATGGTGCCCACCGAGGCGGGCTATGCCCCCAAGGCAGGGTATCTGCGCAACTTCCTGCTGAGCATCCCTGCTTTGGGTGATCCATCGATGCCTCAGTGGGAATTATTGGAATTGGATCCTCTGCTGGACTCCTCCAATATGACAGTGCTGGATTGGAACCGCATCGGCGGCATCATCCAGGAGCATTACGACGCCTTTGACGGCTTTGTGATCCTCCACGGCACCGACACCATGGCCTACACCGCCTCTGCCCTCTCCTTTTCGCTGGAGAATCTGGACAAGCCCGTGATCATCACCGGTTCGCAGATCCCCCTCTTTGAGGTGCGCAACGACGGTCTGGACAATCTGCTGACCAGTATGCTCATCGCCGCCGAGGGTCGCGTTCACGAGGTGGCCCTCTGCTTCTCCAACAAGCTGATGCGGGGCAACCGCAGCGTCAAGACCAGCGCCACCGATCTCTACGCCTTCTCCTCCCCCAACTATCCGCCGCTGGCGGAGATCGGCACCCGCATTCTGTACAACAATATGATTCCGCAACGCACCGTGACCGAGCCCTTCCGCGTGCAGGAGCTGAAAAAGATTCCCATCGGCATCATCAAGGTGTTCCCCGGCATTCAGTTTGAGCTGTTTGAGGAGATCATGTCCGAGTCGCTCAAAGGTATCGTGCTGGAGACCTTTGGTGCGGGCAATATCCCCGGCACCGCCGACGCCATCCTGCCTATCGTGCGCAAGGCGCGGGACAACGGCACCGTGCTGGTGATCTGCTCCCAGTGCCTGAAAGGATCGGTGTCCCTCGGCACCTACGAGACCAGTGCCGCCCTCAAAGAGGCAGGCGCGGTGTATGCCTACGATATGACCACCGAGGCGGCGGTGGCGAAGCTGTACTATCTGTTCAGCTGCGGCTATGATGCCGACACCGTCAAAGCCAAAATGGAAGAGGATTTGGTGGGCGAATTGAGTAAATAAAAGTGAAGAAGTTTGAAATGGAGGGACAATAATGCAAAGATGGGTCGTAGAAGACTGGGAGTTTGAGTTAACGGTCATCGACGGTGAGGCCGGCAACTGCAGATTAGGTTTAGAAAAAGGCGATAAATTTGTCTTTTCGTACGAATGTCCCGCCGGAATGTGCCCACGTGTAATGACCGAGTTGTTTACTTGGTGCGAGGTGATACGGTGCGGTGGCGATTTCACCCATAGAGGAGAAAAAGAAAAATACGAAATGGATTTGCATTGTCCCTGCAGATGCATTCTTTTTCATTTGAAGGCCAACCCCATTAACCGAGACGAAAGCGGAAATCCCAAGCCCAAGACTTGACGTAAATAGCCTCCCTTGTGTAAAGGGAGGTGGCACGGCAAAGCCGTGACGGAGGGATTGTCATTGCCTCCGGCAACACCTCATCCGTCTTTTTGCCTGCGGCAAAAATCCACCTTCCCCTCGAGGGGAAGGCTACGCCGCTAACGCGGCTACAATCCCTCAGTCAAAAATCGAAAGATTTTTGACAGCTCCCTTTACACAAGGGAGCCTTTGCTCTGCTCTACTCAGCACAGAACCCCTCCCTGAAGGCTCAGGGAGGGGTTCGTTTTTTAATTACTTCAACTGCTCCAAAATCGCCTTAAACGCAGCGGTGTCTCGGATGGCGTCAAACACCTTGTCTGCCAGCCAAGAATCACGGAGAATCTCACAGAGCGGGCGAGAATCCGCCGTCTCGAAATTGCTTCTCTTACGCACCCACTCACCAAGCAACAGAGAAGCGCACCTCTCCTCCTCGGGACGGTTGTCAAATGCCATCGCCAACGCGGCGGAACGTTTTAATTGCTGAATGGCCTCGTCGTAACGAAGCAGTGCGGCATAGCATTTGGCACGGCGGCAAGCCGTATTGACGTTACTCCACGTAGCTTCAAAAGTATGGCTGTCGTAGACGAGAGAGTCCAAGGCATCCATTTTGTCCATGACTTTCAGTGCGTCCTCCGCAGAAACCAAGTCGACCAAGCGGTAAAGAGCATAAGACAACGCATCATAGGACTTGCGCAGGAAATCTCTCGTATAAGGCAATTTCTCTTCCTCCGACAGTGCCCACCAAATCGCCTGCTCCTTACAATGGCTCATAGACGGAAGCGTTTCGTAGATGGTGCGGCCAAGTTCTTTTTTGCCCAATCCGCAATAGTGGAACGCCAATCGTGCGGTGGCTTCAAAACGAATCTCCGTATCAGGACAATACTTGATAATGCGTTCGCCCAAGGCGACGATCTCGGTATCGTATTTATCCCGATTTTCTTTCCAATCGGGGATATTTCCGGTATCGTCACCGGCTACAAAGAGGGCATACATCAACTTGTTCAGCAGTGCATAATTGTTGGGAAACTCCGCCACCCCTGCCCGTGCAATACGAATACACGCGTCAATATCGCCGCTGCTGATGGCCGCTTGAAAATCGTTCAAATAACGGTCAACCGCCGTTTTCTCCGCCTGCTCGTCGATCCCCATCAGATGATCGACGGAAATGCCGAAGAAAGCGGCAATGGTGGGAATCATTTCGATGTCGGGATAGCAGGAATCGTTTTCCCAACGAGAGATCGACTGACAGGAAACGCCCATCACCTCGGCAAACTCTTCCTGAGTGATCTCCCGTTCCTTGCGCAATCTCTTGATGGTTTTTCCAATATTCAGTTTCACAGCAAATACCTCCTATTCAAAAATGGAAAGCAGCGCTTCTTTCTGTTCGTATTGTAGCACGGTAAACACAGCATTCCAATATCACGCTACGAGAGTTTTTTTCACTATGCGGTTAACAATACAGATATGATAAAACGCCTCCTTACGGCTATGCCGCAAGGAGGCGTTTTTTTATTCTTCCACAATAATGCCGTCGGGGATGGTGACGACAGGCTCTTTGCCCTCCTGCATCTCGATGCGGATGGTGCCGTAGGGGGTGGGAATCTCCACGTTGGCGTGGGCGAAGCCCAACAGGTCGGGATTGAGGCGGATACGCTTGTAGCCGGGCTCCAAAATCTCGAGGCCGGACAGCACCATCGGCAGATGATAAAGCGGTGTGCCGCCCCATCCGTGACTATTGTCAAAGCCGTAATTTTCCTGATAAATGAAGCCTTCGGGCAAGCCCTTGGGGCAGTCGAGGATGGGCTTTTTCCATATATCCAAAATCTCACGGGAGAAGCGATGGGTCAGGCCGCATTCACGCACCGCCTCCAACACAAAGTGGGCAAAATAGGGCTGGAAATAGCCGAGAGACTCGTCCTCTAAGGTGCGGGTGAGCAGGTCGGCAGGGTTGTTGTGCACCCCAAACAGCGCCGCCAACACGTTGGAGTGCAGGCGATAATATCGCTTCTCCACATTCTGGGGCAACCACCAGCCGTCACCGTAACGAGAGGGGGTATTGAGACCCTCGAAGTACAATTCACGCTCGGGGTCGTACAGCAGAGCGTTAATGGCGGTTTTCAGGGCGGCGGCACGGCTGCGGTACAGCTCCGCCTTGGCGGTATCGCCTAAAACATCGTAGATTTTGGCGCCGTAGATGAGGCCGCCGTAATAGAACATACTGAGGAAGGTCTGGCCCAGTGCCTTAGGCGGACGATGGAGGGTCATACCGTCCACGATCACCCAGTCCACAAACATAAAGGAAGGCGGATTCTCCACAATGCCGCTATCGTCCACGTAGCTGTGCATCCGATTGAGCAGGATCTCCAGCGCATCGGCGCACTGCCGCAACAGGTCGGTGTGACCGGTGAAGCGGTAGAGGTCGTACAGCATCATCACCCAGATCATACTGTAGGTGGTGTGGAACATCACACCCTCCTTCACCCGCAGGATGTCGGCGGTGCGGAGAACGTCAAACTCCGCCAAGCGCAGGTCTCCGTAAGACATGGCGGTCATCATCGCCTCCACGTAATAGTCGCCGGTGCAGGCCAGCGGCTCACAATGAAGGGTGCTCTCCGACTCGAACATCTGCATGCACTGCTTGAGGGTGTGGCGGCACACGTCCAGCACCAGATTGAGGTCCTCGTCGGAGGTTTCGGTCATAGCGCAACCCGTGATGGGGAAATGGGTCTCCAACATAGACAGCGTAACCTCGGCGGGGGTATCGCCCCGATTTTCGGCGATGACGTGATAGCCGCCGATACTACGAATACCGGGGCTGATGTACTCGGTGTCGCAGGTAAAGGTGAGGTGCTCGGAGGCCTCCACCTTCTCGGTCTCCCGCATCTGCACCGTCAGGTGCAGGTATCCCGCCGTCTTGACCAGCGCGTGGATAAAGCAGGAGTAAATGCGGGGGTATTCAAAATCGAACTCCTGCGTAGTGCCCGCCGCCACGGTGAAGGTGTGGGCGCCGATGTCTTCCTCGGTACGGGGCGGAATGGGCGCCGGTGTGGCGTGCCAGATATTTTCGATCGGCACAGCATTAGAAAACGCGTCTATCGGGCGTGTGCCGTCGTAACAATCGGGGGCGGTGTAGGCGTGATTCTGACGGCACAGCCAAGTGGAGTCGGTGGTGATCTCCTCGGTGGTGCCGTCGGCAAACTCCACCACGCCGTACAGCATAAAGCCGCCGTGACCCTTGGAAAATTCATTGATACGCACCGGCATCATCTTCACCCACGCGTGGAAATCCAGAGAATTTCCATCGGGATAGACCTCGGAGGTGAAGGAAAAATGCGTGGGCCAAGGCTTTTCGTTATCAATGAAGAAGTCGCCGCCCACGTTGGCAGGGCCGGTAGCCACAAATTGACGATTGCAATAGAGGCGGAACTCCGTATCACCGCTGTAGGTAAGGGTAACCTTGCGAATTTTTTGTGTAAAGGTATACTCCTTTACAAACTCGCAAACCGCATAATCACTGGGTTTCTTGTCGCAGAAGCCGTTATAAACGGTGGTCTGTGCATCGGGATAGCGGACGGGGTCCAGCCAAATCCAATTCTGTTTCATAGCGTTATCTCCTCACTCAAAAGGCCATATTTTTCACAAATTGATCCACAAAATAGGGATCGGTAGCCAATTCCACGACCTGCATTTTTGCAATCAACGCAGGTAACCGATCGCGGGCGCTCCCGTCCAATAATAGACGGCTTGCTCCGTCCAGAGCCGCATTGCCCACAGGCTGAATACAGGAGGCTAACCCGCGGGGGATCAGCCCAATCGCGGCGGCGTTACGCCCACCCAGGCGGCTGCCAAAGCCACCCGCCACATACAGCACCTCCACCTCATCGGCGGTGAGGTCGGCTCGGTGCAGCAACGTCTGCAAGCCGCCGCAGACAGCACCCTTGGCCTGCTGAAGGGCGCGGATGTCCTCTTGGGTGAGGGCTATATGCTCGGCCAGCGGCACAGGGGCATCGCCGATATAGCCGGTCTTGTCCATCTCTTCGGTGGCCAACAGGCAGGCGGCGGCATCCACAAGGCCGCTGCCGCAGATGCCCACAGCTTTACCGCCGCCGATGGTGTGCACCGTCGGCTGACCGTTTACCAACGCCACCTCATCAATGGCACCCGCCATGGCGGGCATACCGCAGGAGATACCCACACCCTCAAAAGCGGGGCCTGCGGCGGTAGAGCAGGCATACAGCGCATCTTTATGCTGAAGCAGCATTTCGCCATTGGTGCCCATATCCGCCAGCATAAAGGTACGCCCATCAAGACCAACGCCACAAGCCAGAGCGGCGCAGATCGCATCCGCACCAATAAAAGCAGAGGCACAGGGGGGCAGGTACACAGCCGTATGGGCAGAGAGCGCTGTCAAGCCCAACTGCAACGCCGACAGCGTCTCGCCAAAAGCGCGCGGAAGGGTGAAGGGCGCTTTTGCCAATGGTGCGGTATCGGTAGCGGTAAAGAAGCACAACATAGCCGTATTGCCCGTTATCACGATGCCATCGATGGCGGCAGGGTCGATGTCAGCCTCCGAGGCCAAGCGCTGTAAAAGGTCGTTTACGGCATTTTGCAGCGGTGTGGTGAGGTCCCGTCCCTCCCCTGCCGCCTGTATGCGGGACAGCACGTCGGCACCAAAGGCCACCTGGGGATTGATGCAGCCATCCTGTGCCAGCCGATTGCCGGCGGCATCGTACAGACGAGCCGCCAAGGTGGTGGTGCCGATATCCACCGCCGCACCATAGGCGGCAAAGGCGGGAGCGGCAGCCATAGCAGATGGTTTTCCGTCTACCACCACTGCCATCGCTCCATCGGTAGACACGGTTACACGGCAGTCGCCCTGCACCAGAGCACAGCAGGAGAGCCGTACCCCGTCAGCAATCTCGAAAGCGGTCAAATGCCGCTCCTCCGCCGCGGACAGGGGGCTGAGGGCACCCACGGCACGAACGCGGCATTTGCCGCAAACGCCCTTGCCTGCGCAGGGATGAGGCGCGTCAAAAAGCACCTCACTGAGGCGTGTTCCCGCCGTTACTCGGTGCGGCACACCATTGACCCATACCGTTGCCATTTCCACGCCTCCTTTTTATGGCTTCATTGTACACCAAAACCGGCAAAATGTAAATACAAAAAGAAAAAACCGGCGGAGTGGAAAATCCACTCCGCCGGCGGGTATCAGCTAGAGATTAACGCATCGGGTAATCGGGATTACTCCTCGATAGCGCCGTACTTCAGCTCGACGTCCATATCGGACAGATACTGCTGCAGGACACCCAGGTCACGGTTGTTGACGCGGCCGTCGCCGGTAACGTCACAAGCGTTCATATTGGTGATCTTCACGTCCATATCGGACAGATACTGCTGCAGCATACCCAGGTCGCGGTTGTTGACACGGCCGTCGCCGGAAACGTCGCCGGGCAGGTACTCGGGCTCGATCTCCTCGACCTTCTCCAGGGTGATGTTGTCGATGATGACGGAGCCGCCATTCTCACCGTAGCCGATCACCAGAACACAGATGGAGTCGATGGTAACGGCCTCGCCGTTCTTGTCAACACCGGTGTTGAACTCCATGGTGAACAACTGCCACTCGTCGCCGGCGGGGAAGGCGCCGATCTCAGAGGGAGTCAGATCGAAGGAATCGTTACCCTCCTTGATAACGAAAGCCATATCCTGAGCGTTCTTCACGTAGGCAGACAGACGATAGGTGGTGTTGGCCTCAACGGGGATCAAATTCTGACGGGTGTGGCTCCACTGCTTGTTCGCAACGATCTCCACAGCGTGGTTGCTCTCATAACCCTCAACGAAGGTGATGGTGCAACCATCCCACAGGTTGATCCAAGAGGTCAGATCGCCGGTCTCGAAGTCACCGTTGGTGATGTAACCGTCGAAAGAAGGATCCTCCATCTGAACCAGCGAGAAGTCGTCAACATAGACAGACTCAGCATTGCCGTTGCCGCCGCCGCAGAAGTTGATGAAGACGGAATCGTCGGTGGCCACAAAGGTCCACTCCACCAGCTTATCAACGTTGTTCGCGTCGAACCAGCCGCCGGCGCCGGAGATAGCGACACCGGAACCATCCTTAACCTGGACGTTACAGCCGGTGGCCACAACGTTGATCCAGAAGGACAGCTTATAGGTCTTACCGGGGATAACGGTGACAGTCTGGTTCAGCATGCCGCCCCAGCTGCCGTTGCCCTGCAGATGGGCGCCAAACTTGCCGGAGTGAGCAGCGTCAGCAGTGATCTCGGTGGACTGCCAAATTTCCCAGCCGGTGTTATCGCCGGTCTCGAAGTCGCCATTGTAAATGTAACCGTCAAAGGAGGGCTCCTCACCGGCAACCTCAGCGATGCTGATGTTGTCCAGATACAGAATCAGGCCCTTGTCGGCCTTGACATTGCAGGAGAACAGAACCAGAGCCGTGCTGGTCAGGTCACCGGAGTTGACAACGACCTCATAGGTCTGCCACTCGGTGGTGACGTTCACAACAGCCACACCGGTATCGCCGGCCCAGTTGTTGTTGACCTTGATGTTCATGGTCTCATCCATGTTAGCGCGGGCATTGAAGCGATACACATAATCGGTGTTGGGCTTCATAGCATTCACGTACTTGTACATGTTCGCCCAATCCTTGGTGCACTGGAACACATAAACGCCGTCCACAACAGCAACGTCGGAGCTAGAGGACCAGCCCTGAGTCTCGCCGTCGTCGAAGTTGTCGTTCACGATGGCGTTCTCAGGAACCTCGGGGGCCACGGGAGGAGCAATGGGATCGTCGCCGGGCTCATCGCCGCCCTCGTCCTTGACCAGAGTGACATTATCGACGATAGCGGAACCGCCGCCATCCCAAGACATCAGCAGCACGCAGATGGAGTTGATCTCCAACTCATTGCCACTCTTGTCAACACCGGTGTTGAACTTCAGCTCAACCTTGGTCCACTCAGTGTTGTTGAGGGGGCCGGCAGTCTTAATATCAGCCGAATCGTCGCCAGTCTTAACAGCCAGAGCAAAATTGTTGGCATTCTTGACCCAAGCGGTCAGGATGTAATCGGTGTCGGGCTCAATGGCGATGCCATTCTGACGAACCTGAGTCCAGCTACCGCCGGAAACACTGATGGCGGTAGTGCTCTCGTAACCCTCGACAAACTCGACGGTGCAGGAACCCCACAGGTTGGTCCAGCTGGACAGATCACCGGTCTCGAAGTCACCGTTGGTGATGTAACCGTCGTTGGAAGGAGGATTAACCTCGACCAAGGAGAAATCATCAACGTAGACGGACTCGGCATTGCCATTACCGCCGCCGCAGAAGTTGATCAGAACCTTATCGTCGGTAGCGACGAAGGTCCACTCGACCAGCTTGTCGACGTTCTTGGCGTCAAACCAGCCGCCGGCGCCCTCGATGGCGACACCGGAACCATCCTTGACCTGGACGTTACAGCCGGTGGCCACAACGTTGATCCAGAAGGACAGCTTATAGGTCTTACCGGGGATAACGGTGACAGTCTGGTTCAGCATGCCGCCCCAGCTGCCGTTGCCCTGCAGATGGGCACCGTAAGAGCCGCTGTGAGCAGCGTCGGCAGAGATCTCGGTGGACTGCCAAATTTCCCAGCCGGTGTTATCGCCGGTCTCGAAGTCGCCATTGTAAATGTAACCGTCAAAGGAGGGCTCCTCACCGGCAACCTCAGCGATGCTGATGTTGTCCAGATACAGAACCAGACCGGCACTAGCCTCAACATTGGAGGAGAACAGAACCAGAGCAGTGCTGGTCAAGTCACCGGAGTTGACAACGACCTCATAGGTCTGCCACTCGGTGGTGACGTCCACAATACCCTTGCCGGTATCACCGGCCCAGTTGTTGTTGACCTTGATGTTCATGGTCTGCTTCATGTTAGCGCGGGCATTGAAGCGGTACACG
>JAFXFF010000040.1 GCA_017520705.1 Clostridia bacterium
CTCATCCAATCGGTGTCCCAGATCGCTCAAAAGCAGGTGGATATGGACACCGATCTCAAGGAGATCAAATGCGACATCAAAAACATCAATTTGAAGCCCGCCAAACGGTGGGACAGCATTGTGGAAAAGGCCATTCTGGCGGCGGTGGGGGTGCTGGTCGCCTACGTCGCCGTGAAGATCGGCCTGGCGTAAGAAAGGAGAATGAATATGTACAAAATCGCAATTACCGCAGGACACTATCTGGGTACCGCCGGCAAGCGCATTCTGAAGGCGCTGGATCCCAATGAGACCCGCGAGTGGGTGCTCAATGACCGTGTGGTGCGAAAGATCATCGAGTTGCTGAAGGAATACGAGGGCTACGAGATCCTCCGCACCGACGACCCCACCGGCAAGAAGGACATCAGCGTGGAGGACCGTTGCAAGGCGGCCAACGCTTTCGGCGCGGACGATTACTACTCCGTGCACCATAACGCCTCCGGCGTGAAGAAGTTTACCGGTGGCGGTATCGTGGTGTACGTGTACAACGACGTGGGCGACGACACTCTGGCGTTGCAGAAGATGCTGTATGACGCGCTCATCGAGGAGACGGGGCTCAAAGGCAACCGTGCCAATCCGCTGCCGCAGTCGAATTTGAAAGAGTGCCGTCTGACCAAGATGCCGGCGGTGCTGGGCGAGCTGGGCTTCATGGACAGCCCCACTGACGTGCCGATCATCCTGAGCGAGGAGCACGCCGACGCCTGCGCCCGCGCCTACGTCAAGGTGATGGTGAAGCGCGGCAACCTGAAGAAGAAGGTGGATCGTTCGGCAGATTTGGAAGCAGAGAACAAGGCGCTGCGCGAGCAGAATGCCGCTTTGCAGGCCAAGATTGCGGCGGCCCAAAAGGCGCTGGCATAAAGAAAGGAGGAGATCGTATGAAGCGCACGTGGTAGTGTGGATCTGTCCAACCGTATTTTGTGAACATAGAAAGTGAGGAAAAGAAAATGACCGTTATTGTTATCTTTTTGATGTTGGCCCTGATCGTGGAGGCGTTCATCGAGTACGCTAAGAGCATCGGCGAGGGCGTGTCGAAGGGTGAGTGGAAGACCGCTGTCACCCAGCTGTGCTCCATCGCCGTGGCGCTGGTGCTGTGCTTCGCCACCGGTTTGGACGTGTTCGCGTTCGTGGGCCTGGAGTTCGCTTGGCCGTGGCTGGGCGTAGCTCTGACGGGTGTGTTTATCAGCCGTGGTTCCAATTATGCCAGCGATTTTGTGAAACGTCTGCAGAACGTGAAGAAATGATATGAAGAAAGGCCGCCGAGAAGATCTCGGCGGCTTTGTCCGTTTGACGCACATCTGACGCACATAGAAACGGAATTTTTGCGGATTTTGCCCTACTTTTCGTAAAATATGAGGGAGAAAAAGAAAAGCAAAAAAGCCGATAAACCCAGTGTTTTCAAGGGTTTATCGGCTTTTTTGCTTTGGCCCGCCCGGAGGGATTCGAACCCCCGGCCTTTGGAATCGGAATCCACTGCGATATCCAGCTTCGCCACGGGCGGCGGTATGCGTGGGGGTGGGGCGGGGCCACACCCCCACGAGCAAGACTCATTTTACACCACTTTTCTCCTCTTTGCAAGAGGAAAATTGCAAATTTCTGTTATTCCGCTTCGGGGCGGCACAGGCGCATGGCCACGGCGGTGATGTCGTCGGGGTGCTCCCCTTGGGCTTCGGCGGCGGCATGCACCACGGCCTGCACCAATGCTTGCAGATCTCCCTCGTGGGCCGATAGGATCTCCTCCACCGCCGCCATACCGCCGCACAGCGCCCCGTCGCTGACCATCAGCAGGATATCCCCCTGGCTGAGGGTGTCGCGGCTGTGGGCAAAGCCCACCTCCGGCAGGATGCCCAGCGGCAGCCCCGTGTGCTCCAATCGGGATACCCGCCCGCCGCTTTTCAGCAGGGTGGCGGCGGCACCGGCCTTGTAGAGGTCCAGCCGCCCCGTATGGGTATCCACCACCGCCACGTCCAGTGTGGCCAGGCTTTCTTCCCGACTTTTTA
This sequence comes from Clostridia bacterium, assembly GCA_017520705.1. Taxonomy (GTDB): domain Bacteria; phylum Bacillota; class Clostridia; order Oscillospirales; family Acutalibacteraceae; genus UBA5905. The sequence continues at coordinate 2,034 of JAFXFF010000040.1, forward strand.
CCAGCAGGGCGGCGTTCACGGTCTGCAGGATGGCGGCGGCAGGGAACTCCGCCTGCCACAGCCGCGCGGTGACCCCCGCCGCCATGGTGCTGTCTACGGCGGCGCGGCCGCCGCACCCCATCCCGTCGCTGAGGATGGTCAGTACCCCGCCGCTCAGGTCGCAGACCTGCACCGTATCGCCGCATAGGTTCTCTCCCGTGCAGGTGCGCTGGGCTACCGCCCGCTCCACCCGATACCGCGGCGGCTCGGTGAGGGATACCCGTACACTGTCCCCCCACACCGCCACTGTGGGGGCGGTGAGGGCACAGCCGCAGACCTTCTCCAGGCGGTGGTGCCAGCGTCCCTCGGGTAGGGTCTCCTCGCGGGTGAGCAGGTGTACCGTCAGCCGTCCCCGCTCATCGCGGGTGCACAGGGCCTCCTCCACCGCCAGTCCGTAGTCCTCGCACACCTCCGTCACACGCTCGGACAGCGCCATGTCCACCCCGTTTGGGTTGTGCAGGCGCTTGGCCAAGCCCTCCAGCAGTTTGCCGGTGCCTCCAAATTGGTGCTCCACCGCCTGCCGGATCTCCCGCAGGCGGCTCCACGCCTCCTCACGCGCCAGATACTCCCCGTACCCACGGGTCAGGTGGGCGGCTAATTGATCGCCGCGGCGGCAGGGGATGGGGAGCCCTTGCAGATCGGCGGCGGACACCTGCCCCTTTTCCCGCAGAAGAGGGGTCAACGTTTCCATGCCCGACAGGGTGTCATCCCGTTTCAAATCCCAGCACACCCCGCGCATAGGGCAGGCGGCACATACCGATGCGGCACAGCCGCGGTAGAGGGAGGCGATGTCCGCCGCCCCGTGGTGGGATAGGCGGCGGGACACCTCCTCCACCGAGCGGGACACCTCTTCGATGGCGCCGCCGGCCACCTGTAGGCGCAGAGCGGTCATCCGCCGCACCCCTTCGGCCGCTGGCAGGTCGCGGCGGCGGTTCAATAGGGCGGTCAAGCTCTGCTCCCATTCCGCGGGAAGCAGGCAAAACAGTATCGCCGCCACCGACAATTCGGCGAGCAACGTCAGCACACCCATATCGGTGGCGGTGAGGGAGATGAGCACCGCCCCCAGCAGAAACAACAGGGCTTGTACCACCCGCCCGAAGCGGGCAAATACCCCTGCCAGCAGGCCGCCGCAGGTGAGGGCCATGGCAATGGGGACGGCGGAGGGGGAGGTGAGTGCCAACCCACCGCCGAGAATGCATCCTGCCACGCATCCCCCTGCTTCCCGCCCGTGGCGGGCATACACCAGCACCAGTACGGCGGCCGCCACCCGTCCGGGGGAGAAGCCGCTTACCTCTATGGTGGCGGCGGCGCACACCACCACCGCTGCGGTGGCGATCACCGCCCCTTGGCCGCCTGCGGTCAGGGCTTGGCGGGGCTGACGGGACAGCCCCATCGCCGTGTCAAAGAACAAGGAGGATCCTGCCGCCACCGCCGCCTCGGTGAGGAGAAAGAGCAGGCGATAGCCGTCGGCCCCTGCCCCCATCAGGCTCATCATCCCCGTACCGGCACAGGCCACAAAGGCCAGCAGAGGCGGCACAAAGGATTGCCGCCCCCCTTCGGGGAGAGCCTCCAGCACCCATCGTCCCCCTGCCACCAGAGCCACCGCCGCCACGTACCGCAAGGGGAGCAGGGTGGGAGCGGCCAGCAGATATCCCACCCCGATGCATAGGAGGGTGGGGAGGTTGGCGGAGGCGGGACAGGCCGCCAGCCCAATGCCAAAGGGGGAGAGGGCGCCTAACAAAGTGGCACGGGGGGCGAGCAACCCCACCACGCACCAGAGGAGGGTGGCAAAAGCCCCGTTCTCCCGACGGCTTGCCACGGTGGCGTCTTTCATGGCACTCATCCTTTCTGCGATGTCATTCACCATCAGTATAGGACAAGCCGTGGGTCGTATTTTGTTGCAAGGAGGCAGACGGCTGCAAAAAAAGCACCAAGCCTTTCGCTCGGTGCTTTTTTGATTTACAGATCGTCCACGTCTTGCACGGGCACTCCACCGTCGATGGGGCGTCCCGTATAGCTGCCGTTGGGGTCGGTGACAATGCCGTTTTGCCCGGGACATTTCATTTCGCCTGCGGCGATGATCGGCTCCACGATGCCCGGCTTTTTGGGCAGAGGGTCCGGCCAGACCCGAGGTTTTTTGCGTTCTTTTTCCATGTTGACTCCTCCCTTCCTCCCTCAGTTTGCCCAAAATTCACACATTCATAACACATTGCCTTCGAAAACGGCCTATACTACAAGTAGAAATGGAGGCTGTGCTATGTTCCGGCGTTTTTGTAATACCATCGCCCGCTTTATGTACGGGCGCTACGGCAACGACCAGTTGAATCGCGGGTTGTTTGTGCTGTATTTTTGTGTTTGGTTGCTGTCCCTCTTTTTCCGCCAGGTTCTTTTTGGGTGGCTGTTCGCCGTTTTGCTGTGGGCGATACTGGGGTGGCTGCTGTTTCGCACCTTCTCCCGCAACATTCCCCGCCGTCAGGCCGAGAATCGGTGGTTTCTGGATCGGTGGAACCGCATAAAGCGGTGGTGCACCCATCAATTCACCCGTGTGAAGGACATCCGACGCTATCGCTATCGTCGCTGTCCCGCTTGTGGGGCTATGCTCCGCCTCCCCATCAAACGGGGGCGGCGCACCGTCACCTGCCACCGCTGCCGTGGACAGTTCAAAGCCTTTTTCCTTTAAGAAGAAACGGTCTGTGCATTGCGCAGACCGTTTTTTGTGATTTTCGGCAAGGTGACAACCTTTCCTTGCATACAGTGTCGCAAGGAGGGTTGGATATGTGGAATGCAGTAGTGGATTTTCTATCCAAAATGGTGTTTTTGGTGCTGTCGGTGGTCAATAATGGGTCTTTCCCCAAACCGCTGTCTGCCAAGGAGGAGCGAGCGGCGGTGGCGGCGATGAAGGCGGGGGATCCGGAGGCGCGCCGCCGCCTCATCGAGCACAATCTGCGGCTGGTGGCGCACATCATCAAAAAGCACTATGCCAATGCGCGGGACCAGGAGGATCTGGTGTCCATCGGCACCATCGGGCTGATCAAGGCGGTGGACACCTTTGACGAAAGCAAGGGGCCCCGCGTGGCCACCTACGCCTCGCGGTGCATCGAAAATGAGATTTTGATGCACTTCCGTGCCGCCAAAAAGACCGAGCGGGACGTTTCCCTCTCCGAGCCCATCGACACCGATAGCGAGGGGCATCCCTTGACGCTGATGGACGTACTGGCACAGGAGGATACCATTTCGGAGGATTTGGAGCGACGGGTGGCGCTGAGCCGTTTGGGGGATTACGTCGAGGAATGCCTTGACCCGCGGGAGCGACAGATCATCGTCCTGCGCTACGGGCTGGGACGCCCGCCTTTGACCCAGTGGCAGGTGGCACAGCGGCTGGGCATCAGCCGCAGCTACGTCAGCCGTTTGGAGACCCGTGCACTGGATAAGCTGCGCTGCCGTTATGAGCGAAGCGGATTGTAAAACGCAACCGTTGACAAGAGCCTTTCGGGCACGTATACTATGAGGGAAAGGGGGCGATGCCGTGAACAAAGAAACATTTTGGCGCGTAGCGTTACCGCTTGGCATCGTCCTGTGGACGCTGCTCATCTGGGGGCAGTCTCTGTTGCCGGCCAAAATCTCTGCCGCTGCCAGTCAGGCGGTGGAGCAGACGCTGGTGCCCGATGCGGAGCATATGACGATGGAGGATTACGTGCAGCCGAAATGGTGGACCAAGTATTTCACCCTGCCGAATCATCCGCTGGGCCCCTCCTTTTTCGTGCGCAAGGGGGCCCATCTGGCGGAGTTCGGGGTGCTGGGCGTGCTGTGGTGCGCCTGCTCACGGGTGTACGGGCGGCGATTTCTTTGGCTGTTCGGATTGCCGATCGGAGTAATCGACGAATGCCTGCAGTTGGTCTCGGGACGGGGCGCTTTGGTGGCGGATGCGATCGTTGACGTGGCGGGTTATTTGTTGGGATGCGGGCTGATGCTGGCGATTGGGTGGATATGGCGCAAAAAGCAAAAATAGGGCTTGCATTTTTTGAAAACCCGTGCTACAATAGGTGAGCACCAAATGCCGGTGTGATGGAATTGGCAGACGTAGTGGACTCAAAATCCACCGGTGGCGACACCGTGCCGGTTCGAGTCCGGCCACCGGCACCAAAAACAGCCGACACCCTTTCGGGTGTCGGCTGTTTTTATTGTCGGTGACCTGTCAATGCTCTCGATCGGCCTTATTTTTGCGCAAGGCGCAAAAATAACAGCTTTTTCGGCAAATAAGGCGCTACTGTTAGCAGGCAAACCTCGTCTTGCCGAAAAAGACGGTTCGAGTCCGGCCCTCGTAATAACAGGCCTTCCTATTGCAAAAAGTATACTAATGTGGTAAAATGACAAATAAGGAGGCGATTTTATGCAAGAAAAGTTCACTTTTACAAAAGGGCGTTTAATCGGTTTTCTTTGCTGTGCGTTGTTTCCTGTGCTGGTAATCGGTTTTGGCATTTTGCTGTTGACCAAACATGTGGTGTTTACCGGCGGGTTTGCATTTGTCTATATTTTCATGCCGCTGATGGCGGCCGGTCTGCTGGCTTGGTGCATTTTCTCCGATGGTACAATCCTGAAAAAGGGGATGATATCCGGAGCAATCCTGGTCTTGTTTGCGGTGTTGTCTTTCTTCTTGTTCGTTTTTGTGGGGCTGGTGCAAGCGGAGCATTATGAGGGTGCGGAGGCGGAGCAGCTGTACGCGGATGTAAAAGCAGACAACACGTTGATGCCGGAACTGTCTGCAATCGGACAACCCGCAGGTGTCGAGTATCACCGTGTGACGTTCCACCACATTTTTTCTTCGGAAACAGATCTTCTCGTTTGCCGTTATTCATCGGACGAATATGCAATCCAAAAAGCGGCACTGGATACGGACTATGCTTTCCAAACCGAAGCTATTACCAATCGATATGATGATTGCCAACCTGCGGTTGAGATAGACGGCTATCGATTCCGTTTGCTATCCACAGAGGAATATGAAGAAACTATTCGCTATCCTCAGAATGTAATCTTGATCGGGTATTCGGATGATGCCAGAGAAATCGTATACATCGCCTATGAGAATATCGATCTGGATTATATCACCTCGCTAAAGGACTTCGTTCTCGACGACTGTGGCTGGAAATATGTTCGATAACACAAGAAGCGGTTGACTCTTTCCCCCAAGGAGGCTTTCTATGGCACGCGCAAAATCCAAAGCGCAATGGCAGACTGCCGCGTTTCTGCTCGTCGAGGCGGCACTATACATCCTCATCCTTACGGGGCGGTGGGTGGTTTCCGCCCGGTACGCCTCGGTGTGTCTGTGCGCCCTTTTTGTCCTGCTCCACCTGCGGCAGGCCAACTATTACATCCTCGGCGGTTTAGCCTTCACCCTCTGCGCCGACTGGTTTCTGGTGGTGCAGCGCCCGCAGGAGAAGCTGACAGCGATGCTCTTTTTCTTGGGTGCCCAGACGGTGTATGCGTGGCTGCTCCACCGCCGCGTTCGTTCCCGTCGGTTGGTGATGATCCGCCTATTGCTGGTGGTGATTGCCGAGGCGGTGACGGTACTGGTGCTGCGCGGCAATACGGATGCTCTGGCCGCGGTGTCCATGGCCTATTATGGGATGCTGATTATGAATATCGTCTGCGCTTTTAAGAGCTACCGCAAGGAGCCGCTTTTGGCGTGGGCGCTGGTGCTGTTCTTCCTGTGCGATACGGTGGTGGGCCTGCAGGTGGCCTCGGTGGGGTATCTGATCCTGCCCGCGTGGCTGAACAACGCCTTGTTCTGCTCCTTCCCGCTGGACTGGGCGTTCTATCTGCCCTCGCAGGTGATGATCGCCCTCTGCGGACGGAGAAACAAATAAAAGAAAAGCCGCTGTGCGTGATGCACAGCGGCTTTTGCCGTTTTTTACTCTGCGGGAGGGCCGAAGGATTCGGTATCGGTGACGGAGCTAAAGGATTCGGGGTCGTAGTTGGGATTGCGGAGATTGTCGGCGATCTGATTGGCGATGCGCATATCTTCTATGTCCTGCCAGGTGGTGTTGTCGCTGGCGGAGGGGTAAGAACCACCGCCTCCGTCATAGGTGGGCGTGTCGGTGCCGCGGGAACTCTTGCTCTTTTTTTCGAAGGTAATGGTGCCGTTGGCATAGTTGCATATAATCACGTACAGCACCAGCCCCACGACGACCGCCAGAACGATCAGCAGCGTCTTGCCGTGGGTCTTGAAGAAATACTGCGTTTCGCCGCCGGCTTGCTCGATAGCCTGTTGCTTGAGGATGGCGTCGGCCACGTCGGCGCAGGCTTGGGATTGCGTGTCGGTGAAATACAGCGGCAGATCCTCAGTGCGCCGATACCCCTCAACGTAGGCTTCGATGCTGTCGGCTTGGGAATAGTAGTAGCCCTCCTTCGTGGGGGTGCTCCAGGCCTCCACAACCTGGCCCGTGGACATCACCATATAGGACACCGCCGCCTCCTCCTTGCTGACCAGGAAGGGGACGATGGCCCCCTTTTTGTTGCGGTACAGACCTGCCAGGGCTTCGCCGTCGTTACGCTTGACGAAAACCTCACCGTCGATGGCGCAGATGACCTCGCCCGCCTTGGATACGGTTTTGGTTTTCCCGACGGGCCCCTCGTTTTGAATGGAGGCATAGGCGATGGTGGTGGAGACACGGTAGTCCTTGTCGGTAAAGCCCGCCATCAGCGGGTTGGAGGAGGAAACAGTTCCGATGCGCAGATAGTAGTCGCCCGCCTCCAGCTCTCCCGTGGCCAGGAGGGTGGTGTAATTGTAACCCTCCACACCGGTTTCTTTGATCAGCGTCTTTTTATCCGCCGCATACACGGAGGCGTGCCAGTTGTACGTATAGCCGTTCCAGTTTTCCTGCAGGCTTTGGATGGCGATGACCGCCATTCCCTTTTCGGTCAGCGTGATCTTATACCAGTTCACATCATTGGCGTCGGTCAAGTGGTCGGTGACGCCCTCGTCGCCGATGGGGGTCTCCTTGGCGGCGGACACCGCCGTCAGGCCGCCGGCCAGCAGCGCAAAGCACAACACGGTTAGTAACACACACGAAAACAGTCTTTTCACACATATCCCTCTTTTCGTTTTATATCAGACTCCGAGGACAGTATAGCACGGAACCAGCGATTGTGCAACCCGTTATACAAAACGCTCCCTCTCTCCTGCGTATGCGGGAAAGAGGGAGCGTTCCTTTTGTCATTTATCTTCCGTCCAAGAAAATGGGGTTGGTCCAGGCTTTACGGCCCTCGGCGTCACTCCGCCTTTGCGCAGGTTTGGATCTCCTTGCCGATGACGGTGAGGGTCACGTTGTCGCCCACCTGCAGCGTCAGCATTTCTTCGTGGTCGGCGGCCTTGGCGCGGTAGAGGTTGCCACCGTCGCCGAAGAGGTAGATATAGGTGTTGCCGTCGATGACGATGCGCTGGATGTCGGTGATATCCAAGGTAACGGTAGTCTCGGTGGGATCGGGGAGGGGGTTCTCCTCTTCGCCGAACAGCGCCTTGTAGCCGTCTAGACAGTCTTCCAGGGTGGCGGCGGTGGAAACCAGGTTATACTGCTCCACGTTGACGGCGGCATACAGCTTCACCAGACCGCCTGCGTCCTTGAGCACCATGATGTAGGTGGGCTCACCCTCCACGTTGATGAGGGAGGGGAAGGAGGCTCGATAGCCCTTCTCCTGCACCTCGCCCTCGGCGGCGTGCATGGCGGATTTTCATCCGCACCGGCGATGGGGTAGAAACGGCTCTCGCCGGTGCGCTCGTTGGCCAGCAGGAAGCCGATGTTGGAGGAGTCGCCGTTGACCGAGGTGATGCCGGTGTAGATCCAGATGTCGCCGTCCTTGGCCACGTAGCCGAAGTCGGTGGACTCCTCCTCGTTGCCCTCCTCGTCCACGGTGGAGTAGGTGGTCACCTGCTTGCACCCCTTCTTGGCAAAGAGGCTGTTCATATAGCCGTTTTGGTACAGACCGTGCCAGTTGTACTGGTCGCAGATGAGGTAGCCGTCAAACACCACGTCCACCCAGCGGGGGATATCCTCCAGGTCGTAGCGGGTGCACTCGCCGCTCACGGGGTCCATCACGATGCAGCCGCTGATGGTCTTGCCGCCGAAGAGGAAGATGGACTTTTTCACGATGGAGGCCACGTAGAAGGGCTTGCCCTCCTCGTCGATCTCAAAGTGGAGATTTTCCAGCATCAGGGTGGGGAACCGGGACCAGATGTGTCGTCTGGCATCCTCGCCGAAATAGGCGGAGGGGATGTATTTCATACCCTCGCACTTCTTGAAGGAGGCGGACATGGACACGGGATCCACCGTCACGTAGCCGGCAGCACCCACGTTTTTGTTGTTCATCCACTTGAAGAAGCCGGCATACTCCAGCGGCGCCACCTTGATGGGCTTACCCTGGTGGTCGATCTGGGTGTAGTCCTCCGCCACGTCGTACTGGCTGACCACGTGGGAGAGGGAGCCGATCTCGCGGTCGCCCAGCATCTGGGCGGAGGCGGTGTCCATCAGGGCGATGGAGTCGGTGCCCACCGATTCGGACAGATCGGTGGCAAAGTCCGCGTCGGTGACGGTCAGCACCGAGGCGTAGTCCTTGGCGTTGAACATGGGGCTGCCGATGACCGAGCACAGACCCAGCAGCAGGAAGATGCCGATGGGGATGAGGAAGAGTGCAAAGTGAAAGCCCAGAGAGAACGATACGTTGACCCCGTTTTTGCCGCGGACGGTGATGGGGGCACCCTTAACGTCGGCACAGATCTGGCTGACGATGAGATACACCAGCGTCATCAGCGCCACCAGCACCCACAGACCGGGGTTCTGAATATTGATGGCGGGGCAGAGAAAATAGCAGTAGAGGAACGCCAGCAGCAGGGCGGCGGCTCCGCCGACGATGTGGGGGAATGCTTTGGATCTTGTCATAGTGAAAAACCTCCTTTTGGGTTTGGGTTTGTGGGGTTGCGTGTTGTGACCATATTGTAGCATAGGGGTGGGGGGAATGCAAGGGGGGTATTGTCGATCGCTTTCGATGACATTCTCATTGTACCATCGGCTTTTCTGAAAAGAAAGAACAAAATCGGCAAAATAAAGGGGCTCATTTACATAAATTCAGCAAAATAAAAACAGCGCCTCCGCAGAAACGCTGTTTTTCGCTCGGCTTAATCCATGGTGTTCCATTCATCCCGCCATAGTCCGCGGGTCTCCAGCACCCTCCGCATATCGGCGGGGATGGGGCTGGTGAGGGTCACGGTCTCACCCGTACGGGGGTGGGGGAAGGCCATCCGTCCGCAGTGCAGGGCGTGGCGGGGCATCACGGCCTCATCCGTACCGTACATGGTGTCACCCGCCAAAGGGTAGCCCAGCCAACTCATATGTACCCGAATCTGGTGGGTGCGACCCGTTTCGATCACCACCCGGGCAAAAGTCACCTCGCCGTCGGTGGCGAGGGCCTGCCAGCGGGTGAGGCTATCCTTACCGCCCTCTCCCACCTCGCGGGTGATGGTGCAGCCTTCTTTCACGCGGATGGGTTGGTCAATGACCCCTTCGCCGTGGAGCTCGCCCAATAGGATGGCGAAATATACCTTCTGCGGCACCTGGGCCATGGCGTAGGCGGCGTGGGGGGTCTTGGCGGCCATCAGCAGGCCGCTGGTGTTGCGGTCCAGTCGGTTGACGGGGCGGAAGGACAGCGGTGTGCCTTTTTGCTCAAAATACGCCACCACGCCGTTTGCCAGCGTAGGCTCGGGCTTGCCCGCCGAGGGGTGGACCGCCAGATAAGGCGGTTTGTCGATGACGAGGATATCCTCATCCTCGAACACCACCGAGAGGGACATCTCCGCTCCCTCGATGCGCACCGCATCCTGCGGCATCTTCAGCCGCACCACCTGACCGGCGTTAATGCGGTCGATGGAGCGCCATTGCTTGCCGTCCAGGGTCATACCGTTTTCCACCCGCTTGAGCTTCACCACCATGCGGTAGGAGAGCCCACACCCGCGGCGCAGAAAGGTCTGCAGCATCTCGCCGTCGTACTCCGGCGGTACGACGTATTCGTATTCGGCCATAGGGGAGCCTCCTTTCGGTTGGTTTCTGCGGAAAAGCCGACGGCTCAAACGAGCCGTCGGCAAGCGTACAACGTCTTATTTCAGTGCCAGAACGGCCTTGACTTTCTCCACGATATGGGGAGCGGTGAGACCGTACAGATCTAAGAGCTCCAAGGCAGGGCCGGAGCGGCCGAAGGTGTCCTCCACGCCTACCCGCAGCATAGGAACGGGCTTGCCGCTCTCCACCAACACCTCGGCAACAGCGCTGCCTAAGCCACCGATGATGTTGTGCTCCTCGGCGGTGACGATGGCGCCGGTCTCGGCGGCGCAGGTCAAAATCAAATCCTTATCAATCGGCTTGATGGTGGCCATATTCACCACGCGGGTGGAAATACCCTCCGCCTGCAGGGTCTCGGCGGCGATCATAGCCTCATTGACCTCCAGGCCGGTGGCGATGACGGTCACGTCGGTGCCCTCACGCATCACCTTGCCCTTGCCGATTTCGAAGGTCACGTTCTCCTCGTTGAATACCGGCACAGCCAGACGGCCCAGACGCAGATACACGGGGCCGTCGTAGTCGGCGGCGGCACGGACGGCGGCCTTGGCCTCGGGGGCGTCGGCGGGGTTGAGGATCACCATACCGGGGATGGTGCGCATAATGCCGATATCCTCACAGCACTGGTGGGTGGCGCCGTCCTCGCCCACGGAGACGCCCGCGTGGGAGGCGGCGATCTTTACGTTCAGATGAGGATAGCCGATGGAGTTGCGGATCTGCTCGAAGGCGCGACCCGCCGCAAACATAGCGAAGGAGGAGGCGAACACTGTCTTGCCGCAGGCGGCCAGGCCGGCGGCGATGCTCATCATATTGCCCTCGGCGATACCGGTGTTGAAGAAGCGGTTGGGATGGGCTTTCCTAAACATACCCGTCTTGGTGGCGGCGGCTAAGTCCGCGTCCATCACCACGATGTCCTCCCGCTCGTTACCCAACTCAACGAGGGTCTGACCGTAGGCGTCACGGGTGGCGATCTTGATTACGTCTGCCATCTCTCAACCCTCCAATTCCTGCAGGCGAGCCGTCAGCTCCGCCATGGCGATGTCGTACTGCTCCTTGTTGTGGGCGGCACCGTGCCAGTTGCACTGATTTTCCATAAAGGAGACACCCTTACCCTTCACCGTCTTCTGCACGATGCAGGTGGGCTTGCCCTGGATCGTTCTCGCCTCGGCAAAGGCCGCTTCGATCTGGTCTAAGTCGTTGCCGTCGATCTCGATGACGTGGAAGCCGAAGGCGGCGAATTTCTCGGGGATGGGGTAGGGGGAATTGACCTCCTCCACCGTGCCGTCGATCTGCAGATTGTTGTTGTCCACGATGACCGTGAGGTTATCCAACTTCTTGGCGGCGGCAAACATGGCCGCCTCCCACACCTGGCCCTCGCCGATCTCGCCGTCGCCAAGGATGGTGTAGACGCGGTAGTCCGCGCCATCCAGCTTGCCGGCCAGCGCCATACCCACGGCGCAGGAGATGCCCTGACCCAGCGAGCCGGAGGACATATCCACACCGGGGATGTGCTTCATATCGGGGTGACCCTGCAGGATGGAATCCGTCTTACGCAGGGTGGGGATCCGCTCCACGGGGAAAAAGCCGCGGTGAGCCAACGCTCCGTAGAGGGCGGGTGCGGCGTGTCCCTTGGACAGCACAAAGCGGTCACGGCCTGCCCACTTGGGATCGGCGGGGTCGATGTTCATCTCTTTCCAATAGAGATAGGCCATATCCTCCGCGATGGAGAGGGAGCCGCCGGGGTGGCCGCTCTTTGCGTGGAAGGTGCCCTCGATGATCGCCAACCGAATCTTGGCGGCGACGATCTCAAGCTCTTTTCTGGTGATCGCATCCATAAATAACGCCCTTTCTGCGGAAACACACTCCCGCCATATAAAAGATACCCTATTTTAGCACACTCAATCGCAAAAGGAAAGCCTTTTTCAGCCTTTTTTTCGCAATTTTTCCATCAGCCACAGCGCATAGCGCTTCCGACCCCAGTGATGGCAATCGGAGGGGAGAAACACCTCGTCGGGTGCCGTTCTTTGTGCCGAAGGGCCGCTGCGGGCCATCACCTCGGTCAGCACCGCGTCGGCGGCGGAGCCGGCGGCGAGATAGATCTCCTCGCGGCTGTCGTCGGGGGCGTACAGCACCACCTTCGCCACCGCCGCGGAATAGGCGGCGGCATCCTGCGCCAGCCGACGGCGCACGGCGGCAAGGTCGGGTCGGTTGCCCTGCTTCACCTTGAGGATGGCAAAGCTCATCACGGGCGTCCCGTCGGGGGCAGAGTAGCTGCGCCAATCCCGCTCATACAAAACCGTCGGGTCGCTCTCGGATAGGAGCTGCTCTTTCAGCGCGTGGTACAACGGCATCGGCTCCTCGCCGCAGAGGGCGGTCAGCCACCCCGCCGTCTCGCTGTCCTCAGCCTTGGCCTTGTAGGGGGACAGCCCCTCGGTGTCCAGTAACACGGCGCCCAACAGGATGCGCGCACAGGCGGCGTCAAGGGAAATGCCGCTTTCGCGGATGCGCTGGGCCACCAGGGTGGTGGCGGCGCCCACGGGACGGATGCAGGCGTCGATTTCGGCTAAGTTTTCGCCGTCAGCAACAGGATGATGGTCGATAATAGCCACCACGTCACCCTCGTAGGCGGCCGCGTCGTGGTGGTCGGTGAGCACCCATTTTCCACTTTCTTTCTGGACGGTGGGGAAGGATACATCCCCCAGCAGCCACGCGGTCTCACGGGATAGTTTGCCCTGCAACACGGGGACGGCGGGTGTACCGCTCAAGGTCAGCCGCCACGCCTCAAAGAGGGAGGAAACAGCGGCGTCGGTATCGGGGGCGGGGTGTCCCGTCACCAGCAGGGGGTCTTCAAACGCGGTGCATTCCTGCAAATAGACCGATAATTTCTCGTAGGTCACGTCCGTCCCCTCCTTTCTGCGCCCAGTATACCACGCCGCGCCGGTAATGTCAAAGAGTGTTCACGGTTTCTTGATGCCTTATTCACAATCGGATGGTATATTTTCCCTTGACCTTTATCCAAAAATGTGATAGGCTTATCATAATTTGGGATAATATGTGCGCGTGTATTAGGAAACACGGTTTCGGCACATACTACAGCGAGGTGGATTATGGCAAAATTAGATCCCGTTGTGAAAAAAGAGACCGCCTACGTGGCGGCGTGGGTGTTGGCCGGCTGTATGCTGATCCAGGGCGTATGCCTGGTGGCGGGCTGGTGGAGCCTTCCCGTTCTGTTGGGTGCTTTGCTGGGCGGCGTCACCGCCGTGGGCAATTTCCTGCTGATGTGCCGCATGGTGCAAAAGGCGGTCACCCAAACCGAAAAGCAGGCTAAGAATACCGTACAGCTCAGCCAAGGTCTGCGGCTGATGATGCAGGGGCTGGTTTTGGTGCTGGCGGCGGTGTTGCCGCAGACGTTTAATATTTGGACGACGGCGATCCCCCTGCTCATTCCCCGTATTGCCATCACGGTGCGGGAATGGCTGGGCGCCAAACGAAACCCCGCCCCCGACCGTCCCGCCATCGGCTGGGACGACGAAGAGGATGAGGATGATTAAAACTTTAAATCGAGTTCTTAGCCACCATAGGTGGCGTGCCTCCGCTCGCCGCGAAACGGCCCCCCTTTGTCACCTTCGGTGACATTTCCCCCGCTTGACGGGGGAATCACCTTGTGTAAAGGGAGGTGGATTTTCGCCGTAGGCGAAAAGACGGAGGGATTGTTCTCTCATAAGTCTTTACCACAACAATCCCCCACCGCCCTACGGGCGGAGCCCCCTTTACACAAGGGGGCCACGCCGACTGCGTCGGCTAAAATCATACACTCACACAGAGGTGATACTATGAACACAAACAGCCGCCGCTTTAAGGCGGTGGACATCCTGCTGCTGGCCGGCGCCATCCTGCCGCTGGCGGCGGCTATGGCGCTCAAGGTGTTGACCACCCCTCCCTCCGAGGGCATCAACATCACCGGCGCTATGGTCTATTTCACCATCGATATGCCGTTGCAACCCCTGCTCATCACCGAGGCGCAGGTGGTATCGGCGGCGGTGATCCTTTCCATTTTCTTCCTGTGTCTGTATATGACCCACGGCATCGCCGTGGTGCCGAACAGCAAGCGGCAGCTGGTGGCGGAGTGGATCGTGGAAAAGTGCAATAATATGGTGCACACCAATATGGGCGAGTACTTCAAGGGGTTTGCCCCCTTCGTCGCCGGTATTATGGCGCTGTCCGCCCTGTCCAGTCTGTCCAGCCTGCTGGGGCTGTTCCCTCCCACCTCGGATATCAATATCGTGGCAGGTTGGGCCATCCTGGTGTTCGGGCTCATCACCTATTACAAGCTCAAAGGCGGATTCTGGCTGTATGCCAAGAGCTTTGCCGAGCCGGTGCCCTTCCTGCTGCCTATGAACATCATCAGCGAGGCGGCCACCCCGGTGTCTATGAGTTTCCGTCACTACGGCAACATCCTGTCGGGCAGCATCATCTCCGCCCTGCTGGCGTCGGCCTTTGCGGGGCTGAGCAATCTGCTGTTGGGGTGGATCTCTCCCTTTATCGGCGATCTGGAGCTGCTGCGTATCGGCATCCCCGCGGTGCTCAGCCTCTACTTCGACATCTTCAGCGGCGGCTTGCAGGCTTTCATCTTCGCCACCTTGACGATGATGTATATTTCCGGCGGCTTCCCCCAGAGCGAGTTTGAGGCACGCCAAGCGAAGAGAGAAGCCAAGAAAAAAGCAAAGCAAGAAGCACAATTGGCAAAAGCGGCGTAAGGGGCAAGTCTCCCGCCGATAAGCATAAAGAAAGAAATCAAAATTATCAAAAACGGAGGTAATCATTATGTTTTTGGAACTGGCTATTGGTATCATTCTGGGTGGCTGCGCCATCGGCGCCGGCTTGGCTATGATCGCGGGTATCGGCCCCGGTATCGGCGAAGGTAACGCCGTGGCTAAGGCCTGCGAGGCCATCGGCCGTCAGCCCGAGTGCAAGGGTGACGTCACCTCCACCATGATCACCGGTTGCGTTATTGCCGAGACCACCGGTCTGTACGGTCTGGTTATCGCCATTCTGCTGATCTTTGTGGCCCCCAAGCAGTTTGTGAACATCCTGCTGGAAAACATCAAATAAATAAGACAGAGGTTCGATTATGATTGAGACGTTACAAGTGCAAACGTTGGATGTCATTTCGGTCAATCTGTGGCAGATCCTGATCTCGCTGGCCAATCTTCTGCTGATCTTCCTCATTCTGAAGAAGTTTCTGTGGAAGCCGGTGCAGAAGGTGATGAAACAGCGGCAGGATATGGTGGATAAGCAGTTTGCCGACGCCGCCGCAGCGGAGGAGAAGGCAGAAGCCGATAAGGCTCAGTGGGCCGAAAAGCTGGCCACCGCCGACGACGAGGCCAAGGCCCGTATCGCCGCCGCCGACGAGACCGCCCGCCACCACGGCGAGCGGGTGGTAGCCGAGGCCAAGGAGAAGGCACAGGGCATTATCCGCCAAGCCGAGGCCGAGGCCCAGCTGGAGCGGCAGAAGGCCACCGCCTCCATCCGCGACGAGATCGCGGACGTGTCCGCCGAGCTGGCTGAGAAGATGCTGGAGCGTGAGATCAACGCTGAGGATCACCGTGCGATGATCGCGTCCTTCCTGGACCAGGTGGGTGATGCCACATGACGACAGAATTGAGCCGCGAATACGCCGAGGCGCTGTTCGCCTTGGCCGCCGAACATGACCAAACGAAAGAGTATTTAGAGGCGCTGGATACCGCCGCCGCCTTGCTGGCAGACAATCCCGAATACGTGGAGCTGCTGGCCTGCCCTGCCATCCCCCGGGACGAGCGGGACGGTCTTTTGGAGCAGACCTTCGGGCAGATCCTGCCCGAGCAGGTGCTGTCCTTTATCCAGCTTCTGTGCGCCCACGGGCGCATCCGCAGTCTTGACGACTGCATTACGGAGTACCGCCTGCTGTACCAGACCGCCGTGGCGATGGCCACGGCTCAGGTCACCAGCGCCGTACCCCTGACCGAATCCGAGAAGCAACAGCTGGCCGCAGCCCTCTCGGCCCGTATGGGCCGCACCGTCACCCTCACGTGCACGGTGGATGAGAGCCTGCTGGGCGGTATGGTCGTCCGTGTGGACGGCAAGGTGCTGGACGGCAGCCTGCGCAGCCGTCTGCACGCAGTGAAGGAAGTGATGAAGCAGTGAGCAATAAACCCGCTGAAATCAGTCAGATCATTAAGGAACAGATCCGCCAATACCACAACCGCATCGAAATGACCGAGACCGGCTCGGTTATCCTGGTGGGTGACGGTATTGCCCGCGTCTACGGTCTGCGGGGCTGTATGGCCGGTGAGCTGCTGGAGTTTGACGACGGCAGCGTGGGTCTGGCCCAAAACTTGGAGGAGGAGACGGTGTCTGTCGCCGTCCTCTCCGACCAGAACGATATTCACGAGGGTAGCGTAGTCAAGCGCACCGGTCGCGTGCTGAACGTGCCGGTGGGCGAGGGCATGCTGGGTCGCGTGGTCAACGCCCTGGGCGAGCCCATCGACGGCAAGGGCCCCATCGCCACCGTGGAGACCCGCCCCATCGAATCCCCTGCACCCGGCATCATCGAGCGCAAGAGCGTGTCGGTGCCCCTGCAGACGGGCATCAAGGCCATCGACAGTATGATCCCCATCGGTCGCGGCCAGCGCGAATTGATCATCGGCGACCGTCAGACGGGTAAATCCGTCATCGCCATCGATACCATCATCAACCAGAAGGGCAAGGACGTCATCTGCATCTACGTTTCCATCGGACAGAAGAACACCTACGTGGTGCAGATCGCCAACGAGCTGCAGCAGGCCGGTGCCATGGAATATTCCATCATCGTGTCCGCCTCCGCCAGCGAGAGCGCCCCTCTGCAGTATATCGCCCCCTACGCGGGCTGCGCCATGGCGGAGTATTTCCGCCAGCAGGGCAAGGACGTGCTCATCGTTTACGACGACCTGTCCAAGCACGCAGTGGCCTACCGTGCCCTCTCCCTGCTGATCCGCCGTCCCCCCGGACGTGAAGCCTATCCCGGCGACGTGTTCTATCTGCACTCCCGTTTGCTGGAGCGTGCGGTGTGCATCGACCCCGCCTACGGCGGCGGCTCCATCACCGCCCTGCCCATCATCGAGACTCAGGCAGGCGACGTGTCCGCCTACATCCCCACCAACGTCATCTCCATCACCGACGGACAGATCTTCTTGGAGACCGAGCTGTTCCACAGCGGCATTATGCCCGCCATCAACCCCGGTATCTCGGTGTCCCGTGTGGGCGGCTCCGCCCAGCTCAAGGCCATGAAGAAGGTGTCGGGTGAACTGAAGCTCTTGTACGCCCAGTACCGCGAATTGCAGGCCTTTGCCCAGTTCGGCAGCGACCTGGATGCCGACACCAAGGCTCGTTTGGCCTTGGGTGAGCGCATCGTGGCCGTCCTCGGTCAGCATCGCAACAGCCCCGTCCGCGCCGGCTGTCAGGTGGTCATCATCTACGCCGTCACCCACGGCTGGCTGGATTCTGTCGCCGTGTCCGAGGTGGGTGCTTATGAGCAGCGTCTGTATGAGCTGCTGGAGCAGAAGTACAGCGACCTGCTGACCCGTTTTGAGCAGGGTTATTATGAGGACGAGGACGTCGCCCAAATGGAGAACGCTCTGCGCGAGATGGCGAGGTGAGCGCTGTGGGAGCCGATATTAAATCTCTGCGCACCCGCATCAAAAGCGTCACCTCCACCCAGCAGTTGACCCGCGCCATGGGTCTGGTGGCCTCCTCCAAGATTCGAAAGGCCACCGAGCGGATGCTCCACGGCCGCGATTACGCCGCCGCACTGGAGCAGGTGCTCTGCGCCCTCACCGCCGCCCCCGAGTGTGCAGCCAGCCCCTATATGCAGGTGCGGGAGGGCGGCAGGACCCGCCTGATCGTCATCGCGGGCGACCGCGGTCTGGCTGGCGGCTACAACGCCAACGTCTTCCGCACCGTGCGGGAATATCCCGATGCTCAGGTCATCCCCATTGGCAAGCGTGCCTGCGACCGCTTCGGTGGCGAGATGCGCTCCTGCGAGAAGATGGACAGCCGCGACGCTTACGACTTGGCGGCGTCTCTGTGTGAAGACTTCGCAAACGGGGAGTATGACCGTCTGGGCATTTTGTATACGCAGTACGTGTCTATGATGAGTCAGCAGCCGGAGATCCTGTGGATTCTCCCCCTGACCCGTCAGGAGGGCGTCAAGCCCGCCGCCGCTCTGTTCGAGCCGGACGAGACCACCATCCTGCAGACCGCCGTACCCGAGTACGTGACCGGCCGCATTATGGCGGCGGTGCGGGAGAGCTACGCCAGCGAGGTGGTAGCCCGCCGTATGGCGATGGATTCGGCAGGCAAGAACGCCGCCGAGATGCTGGCGGATCTGCAGCTGCAGTATAACCGTGCCCGTCAGGGCAGCATCACCCAGGAGATCACCGAGATCGTGGCAGGCGCCAATGCGTAAAAAGTACGCACCATCTATGTGTGGTGTTATTTAGCCGACGAAGTCGGCGCGCCTCCCTTGTGTAAAGGGAGGTGGGTTTTGCGAAGCAAAACTCGGAGGGATTGTTTTTCTCTCCTGTTTCAGACGGGGACAATCCCCCAGTCAGCCTATCGGCTGACAGCCCCCTTTACACAAGGGGGCCACGCCGCTACGCGGCTAAAATTGGCGAGCTTTCGCTCCCACACTTCCTATCCAAAAGGAGGAAAACCAATGAGTGACAAACATTTCGGCAGGGTGTCCCAGGTCATGGGACCCGTGGTGGACGTCCGCTTTGAGGACGGCCATCTGCCTGCCATCTATAACGCCCTCACCGTACCGGTGGGGGAGCGTACCCTGACCGTAGAGGTAGCCCAGCACATCGGTGACAACACCGTGCGCTGTGTGGCTATGGCCTCCACCGACGGTCTGCAGCGCGGCACCGCCGTCACCGATACGGGTGCCGCCATCAGCGTGCCCGTGGGTCGCGGTACCCTGGGGCGCATCTTCAACGTGCTCGGCGAGCCGGTGGACAATCTGCCCGCCCCCGAGACCGAGGAGCGCTGGGACATTCATCGCCCCGCCCCTGCCTACGACGAATTGTCCACCTCCACCGAGATCCTGGAGACGGGTATCAAGGTGGTGGACCTGATCTGCCCCTATTCCAAGGGCGGTAAGATCGGTCTGTTCGGCGGCGCCGGTGTGGGCAAGACGGTGCTGATCATGGAGCTGATCAACAACATCGCCAAGCAGCACGGCGGTCTGTCGGTCTTCACCGGCGTGGGCGAGCGTACCCGCGAGGGTAACGACCTCTACAACGAGATGAAGGAGTCCGGCGTTATCGAGAAGACGGCGCTGGTCTACGGCCAGATGAACGAGCCCCCCGGAGCCCGTATGCGCGTCGGTCTGTCCGGCCTGACTATGGCGGAGTATTTCCGCGACACCGAGGGTCAGGACGTGCTGCTCTTTATCGATAACATTTTCCGTTTCACCCAGGCCGGCTCCGAGGTTTCCGCTCTGCTGGGTCGTATGCCCTCCGCCGTGGGCTATCAGCCCACCCTGGCTAACGAGATGGGCGCTCTGCAGGAGCGCATCACCTCCACCAAGAAGGGTTCTATCACCTCCGTGCAGGCGGTGTACGTCCCTGCGGACGACCTGACCGACCCCGCCCCTGCCACCACCTTTGCCCACCTGGATGCCACCACCGTGTTGTCCCGTAGCATTGCCTCTCAGGGTATTTATCCCGCCGTTGACCCGCTGGAGTCCACCAGCCGCATCCTCTCCCCCGATGTGCTGGGCGAGGAGCACTATGCCGTGGCCCGCGAGGTCCAGCGCATTCTGCAGCGCTACAACGAGCTGATGGACATCATCGCCATCATGGGTATGGACGAACTGTCCGACGACGACAAACTGCTGGTGCAGCGTGCCCGTAAGATCCAGCGCTTCCTGTCCCAGCCCTTCTTCGTGTCCGAAAAGTTCACGGGTATCGAGGGCACCTACGTGCCGCTGAGCGAGACGGTGCGCGGCTTTAAGGAGATCATTGAGGGCAAGCACGACGACCTGCCCGAGTCCGCCTTCCTGTTTGTGGGCACCATCGACGAGGCGGTGGCCAAGGCAAAGAAGGTGACGGGATGAACACCTTTAACCTGACCGTCGCCACCCCCGACGGCAACCGCTATCAGGGCGAGGCGGAGGGCCTCTTTGTCCGCGGTGCCGAGGGCGATCTGGCCATCCTGGCGGGACATATGCCCTTCATCACCTCGGTCAAGGCCGGTAAGTGCCGCATCCAAACCCCCGACGGGGACGAACGTTCCGCCACTCTGGACGGCGGCCTCTTGACCGTTTCGGACAAGACGGTGACCCTCCTCTCCGGCTCCTTCCAGTGGGACGAGGAATAAGATCAAATGAAAAAGCCGAGCAAGCAGCGCTTGCTCGGCTTTTTATTATGGGTCTATCGTTTCAATCAAGACAGCGCCGGTCTTGGCGTCGATGGTGACCGTGTCCAGCGTGGACCAGTGGGAAGCTTGACCATCCACCTCCACCAGCCATAGTAATGCTATCCGATAGGTGGTAATGCCGCTGGTGACGGGAGTCACAATCCGATAGGACATCAGATAGCCGGTCTTGTCGTCGTGGGAACCGTTCTCGATGCCAAAGTGCTGTTCGGCAATGGCGATGGCTTCCTCCTCGGAGATCAGCCCTCGGGTCGTGGTGGTAGCCGCGTTGTCCCCGTCTCCTGCCTTGCCGCCGCAACCCGCCAACAGCAGGCAGAAACACAGTGCCAGAGCCAACAAACTAACGATTTTCTTCATAAAATCAACGCCTTACAGTAAAAACATCAACCTTTTGTACTAACGATATGAATTAGACACACCTGTTTGCGGACGGCTGGGGACAGCCGTCCCTACAACCGCGTTTTCTGTGTCGTCAGGAGTTAGCAGTTGTTCCTCATTCATCCTGCGTAGCAGTCATATCAATTTGGATGGTTTTGTTGCCGGAATTGGTGCGATAGGTGACCGATAGGACACCCTCCTCACTCAATGCAAAATCCTCTATTGGGTCTGTGTTTTCGGGGATATCCTCCAATGTGTAGACACCATAATACGTGTTGGGGTCAAATGCATCGCAGACAAACACATGGATGCCGCCGGTGCGCTGATCTACAAAGGCTACCCGTGTATCCACCGCAGCCAAATAGCCGCCGAAGCCGGAGATTCGGTCGGTTTGGATGTTACAGAATCTGGCCCAGCGGGCGCCCACACCGGTTCCGGCCTGACCATAGACGATCAGCACGTCCTTATTCGCCACCTCAAAGCTGACCGGTCTGTCTATGTCTTGCTCGGAGAGCAAAACGTTACCGGAGCGCCCTTTCACGGAATAGGAAAAGGTGAGATTGGCGTTCTCGGTAAAAGTGTAGCAATTCTCCACTTTCAAATTTGGGTCTGCCTTGGGTGCGGAGGTTGTGGTAGCCGTCGTTGTTGTGCTTTGGTCGGCATCGTGGTTGGGGGTGTTTTTGTTGTTGCAACCCACCGATAGCAAGGACACACATAGTAGTAAAAAAGCCAAAAGAGCCTGTTTCTTCATAAAAATCAAATCCCTATAGTAAAAACATCAATCTTTTGTACTGACGGTATAAATCTCATACTCCTGATCGCGGAGCACCTGCACCAATTCCTCGGGGGAGGTGATGCGATGGTCCACGGCGATGCCGTAGCGGGGGCAGGAGTGGGCCTGATGGGCGTCCGACCCTGCGATGATGGGCAGACCCATCTCGGCGGCGTAGTGGACGGCGCGCAGGTTATCCACCTCGGGGTTGCCCGCGTTATATCCCTCGATGCCGTCGAAGTATTCCGCCGGCAGCGGCTCCCACGGACGGGCGATGTAGTCCCGCACGCGGAAGGGGTGGGCTTGATAGATCAGCGCCCCCGCCTCGTGGACGATCTTGCTCAGGTGGGCCAGATCCACGGGGGTGTCCCGCAGTTCGGGGTGGTCGTAGAGAAATTGGGGAGTGATGCCGTAGAGCAGCACCTCTTTGCCGTCGCCCACACCCTCCTCGATGCCGAAGAGGATGTCGATTCCGATCTCATCTCCCACCGCCTTGGCCCGCAGCCAGGCGTCCTCGTAGGCGGCGACGAAATCCGCCCAGGGGATGTTGCGGCGGATACCGGTATAGCCGTGGAAGAAATGGTCGGTGATCACACAGCCGGCATAGCCCTCACGCTTCAAATCGTAGGGCAGCTCCTCGGGCATAATGACACCGCAACCGCTGCAGGCACCGGTGTGTTGATGTAATTCGTAGATATACATAGAATGACCCTCCTTTCGGGTCGTTTTTTCTTTATTATACCCCTCCTTTTCGGCGATTGTCAACGGAAAACGGTTGCAATAGCGGCAAAAATGTGATAAAATGCCCCATTATGCGATGGGAGGGACAATCCGATGACCCAAGCGGTGATTTTCGATTTGGACGGCACTTTGCTCAATACCTTAGGCGACCTGACGGCGGCGGTGAACCACGCCCTGTCCGCCTGCGGCTTGCCGCACCGCACCGAGGACGAGGTGCGCTCCTTCTTGGGCGACGGCGTGAAAGAACTCATCGCCCGTTCCTGCCCTGCTACCGCAGACGAGACCACCAAGGCGGCGGTGCTTCAGGCGTATCTTGGCTATTACGCCGCCCACAATATGGATTTGACCGCGCCCTACGAGGGTGTCCTCGACCTGCTGGATGCCCTGCGGTGGCTGGATATTCGCGTCGCTGTGGTGAGCAACAAGCACGATCCCGCGGTGCAGACGCTGTGCGCCCACTATTTCGGCGGTCTGCTGGATCTGGCGGTGGGCGGCGGCGACAGCCGTCCGCTGAAGCCTGCCCCCGACAGCCTGCTATACGCCATGGCGCAGTTGGGCGTCACCGCCGACGAGACCTGGTACGTGGGCGATTCCGTGCAGGACGTGCTCACCGCCCGCAACGCGGGGGTGCGCTGTGCCGCGGTGACCTGGGGATTCCACGACCGCGACCGCTTGGCGGCGGCACAGCCCACGGTGCTGGCCAAGGACGTCACCGAGCTGTTAAAAGCGGTAATGGGATAGAAAATCCGCCGATACGCATTGACAATTTACTAACAAGTATAGTATAATCAAAAAATAAATTGCTTTTTTCCTTTAAAGCGCAGAAAGGATGACACCAATGGGACTGACAATTGCACAAAAGATTATCCGCGACCATCTGGTCAGCGGTGAGATGATTCCCGGCACCGAGATCGCGCTGAAGATCGATCAGACGCTGACGCAGGATGCCACCGGCACCATGGCATACCTTGAGTTTGAGACCATGGGCATCCCCCGGGTGCGCACCGAGCGCTCGGTGGCGTACATCGACCACAACACCCTGCAGTCCGGCTTTGAGAACGCCGACGACCACCGCTACATCCAGTCGGTGTGTAAGAAGCACGGCGTCTATTTCTCCCGCCCCGGCAACGGCATCTGCCATCAGGTGCATTTAGAGCGCTTCGGCAAGCCGGGCAAGACCCTCATCGGCTCCGACAGCCACACCCCCACCGGCGGCGGCATCGGTATGCTGGCTATGGGTGCGGGCGGTCTGGACGTGGCGGTGGCTATGGGCGGCGGCGCGTATTATATTACAATGCCGAAAATGTACAAGGTGGTGCTGACCGGCAAGTTACGCCCCTTTGTCACCGCCAAGGACGTGAGTCTGGAGATTCTGCGCCAGCTGTCGGTCAAGGGCGGTGTGGGCGCCATCATCGAGTGGGGCGGCGAGGGTGTCAGCACCCTGAGCGTGCCCGAGCGTGCCACCATCACCAATATGGGTACCGAGCTGGGCGCCACCACCTCCATCTTCCCCTCCGACGAGATTACTCGCGAGTTCCTCAAGGCCGAGGGCCGCGAGGAGGATTTTGTGGCGTTGGCTTCCGACCCCGATGTCGAATACGATAAAATTCTGCACATCGACCTATCTACCCTCGAGCCGCTGATTGCCTGCCCCCACAGCCCCGACAACGTGGTGACGGTGGCATCGCTGAAGGGCACCAAGGTGGATCAGGTGTGCATCGGCTCCTGCACCAACTCCTCTCTGCAGGATATGCTGAAGGTGGCGGCTCTCTTAAAGGGTTGCACCATCCAGCCCTCCGTGAGCCTGTCCATCTCCCCCGGCTCCAAGCAGGTGCTGACCATGTTGGCCGAGTGCGGTGCCCTCACCGACATTCTCGCCAGCGGCGCCCGTGTGCTGGAGTGTGCTTGCGGCCCCTGCATCGGTATGGGCTTCTCCCCCAACAGCGGTGGCGTCTCTCTGCGTACCTTCAACCGTAACTTTGAGGGCCGTAGCGGCACCGCCGACGGCCAGGTGTATCTGTGCAGCCCCGAGACGGCGGTTGCCGCCGCCCTGACCGGCACCATCACCGACCCGCAGCTGCTGGGCGAGATGCCCCAAATCCACTTCCCCGAATCTTTCCGCATTGACGACTCTGCTGTGCTGGCACCCGCTTCCGAGGAGGAGGCCGCCGACGTGGAAGTCCTGCGCGGCCCCAACATTAAGGAATTCCCCCAGAGCCATCCCCAGTTGGACACCTTGTCCGCACCCTTGGTGCTAAAAGTCGGCGACAACATCACCACCGACCACATTATGCCTGCAGGTGCTAAGATTCTGCCCTACCGCTCCAACATCCCCCATCTGTCCCAGTTCTGCTTCGGCGTGTGTGACACCACCTTCCCCGAGAGAGCGAAAGCGGCAGGTCAGTCTATCGTGGTGGGCGGCAGCAACTACGGTCAAGGCTCCTCTCGTGAGCATGCGGCTCTCGTCCCCCTCTACTTGGGTGTCCGTGCCGTGATTGCGAAATCTTTTGCCCGTATCCACGCCGCCAACCTGATTAACGCCGGCATTATGCCCTTAACCTTTAAGAACGCCGACGACTACGACAAACTGAATCAGGATGATGCTCTTGAGATCAGCGGCGTCTACGCCGGTATGGATAGCGGCGAGATGATCCTCATCAACAAGAATAACGGTGACGCCATCGCCCTGTGCGCCGATTTCACCGACCGACAGAAAGCCATCCTTAAGGCGGGCGGTCTGCTGGCCTATACCAAAGAGTTAGGAGAGAATTGATATGCAACAGTATATTGACAAAGCGGTAGAGCAATTCCGCACCCTGATTACCGAGCAGTTGGCTCGTCAGAACCGTATGGAGGCGGGCGAGCAGGCCAAGGATTTCGCCAACCTGCCCCACCTGACCATCGGCATCTGCGGCGGCGACGGCATCGGCCCCATCATCACCCACGCCGGCGAGGACGTGCTCCGCTTCCTGCTGGCGGATGACGTGGCGGCCGGTCGCGTGGAGTTCCGCGAGATCGACGGCCTCACCATTGAGCGCCGCACCGAGGTGGGCAAGGCCATCCCCGACGACACCCTCGCCGCGCTAAAAGAGTGCGACGTCATCCTGAAAGGCCCCACCACCACCCCTCACGGCGGCAATCTGGAGAGTGCTAACGTGGCGATGCGCCGCGAATTGGACCTCTACGCCAACGTGCGCCCCACCTGCGTGCCCGAACTGGGTATCGACTGGGTGTTCTATCGTGAGAACAGCGAGGGCGAGTACGTCCTCGGTAGCCGTGGCGTGGAGATCCCCGACAAGCTGGCCATGGACTTTAAGGTGACCACCGATGCCGGTACCCGCCGCATTGCTCGCGCCGCCTTCGAGTATGCCAAGAACAACGGCAAGGACAACGTGGCCATCGTCACCAAGGCCAATATTATGAAGAAGACCGACGGCAATTTCAGCCGCATCTGCCACGAGGTGGCCGCCGAGTACCCCGACATCACCGCCGAGGACTGGTACATCGACATTATGACCGCCAATCTGGTCAACGAGGCCCGCCGCAGCCAGTTCCAGGTGTTCGTGCTGCCCAACCTGTACGGCGACATCATCACCGACGAGGCCGCCCAGATTCAGGGCGGTGTCGGCACCGCCGGTAGCGCCAACATCGGCGACCAGTACGCCATGTTCGAGGCCATCCACGGCTCTGCCCCCCGTATGATCGAGATGGGTCGCGGCGACTATGCCAACCCCGCCTCTGTGCTGAAGGCCTGCGCTATGCTGTTGCGCCACATCGGCAAGGCCGCCGAGGCGGAGAAGCTGGAGAAGGCGCTCGCCATCTGCAATGAGAAGATGAATATGACCGGTCGTCCCGGCGGCAACACCTGCGCCGAGTTCGCCAAGGCAATTATGACCGAAGTGGAGGCTATGTAATATGAACAAGCAAGAGATTCTGGCCCGTGTGGACCACACCGAGTTAAACCCCGCCGCCAAGTGGGAGGACATCTGCACCCTGATCGACGACGCCATCACCTATGGCACCGCCACCGTGTGCATCCCCCCTTGCTACGTGAAGAGAGCGGTGAATTATGCCAACGGGAAACTGCCCATCTGCACCGTCATCGGCTTCCCCCACGGCAACAGCCCCACCGCCGCCAAGGCTCACGAGGCCAAGTGCGTGGTGGAGGATGGCGCCGCCGAGGTGGACATGGTGATCAACCGCGGCTGGGTGAAGGACGGTCTGTTTGAGGCGGTCACCGACGAGATCCGCATCGTGAAAGCCGCCTGCGGCGACAAGCTGCTGAAGGTCATTATCGAGTGCTGCGGTCTGACCGACGAGGAGAAAATTGCCCTGTGCAAGTGCGTCACCGACGCCGGCGCGGAGTATATCAAGACCTCCACCGGCTTTGATAAGGGCGGTGCCACCGTGCAGGACGTGGCGCTGATGAAGGCGAACGTGGGTGAGGGCGTGCTGGTGAAGGCCGCCGGCGGCATCCGCTCCTTCGAGGCGGCTCAGGCAATGATCGACGCCGGCGCCGACCGCATCGGTGCCAGCGCCCTGGTGAGATTGATGAAGGCTGAGGGCTAAACCCTCCACAACCAAAATAAAAAAGGGCATCCGCAAGGGTGTCCTTTTTTGTTTTCATCACCGTCGTTTCTCCATTAGCGATGTCGGCAAAAGATGAGCTTTATGTGTTGACGCCGACAAGAAAGATTGATATTATTAATTTGTATCATTCTTTTTGTTGAAAAGAGGAAAACGGTATGTCAGAATTATTTTACCATTACACATCATTAACTGTTCTTTTTAATATCGTTTCCCAAAACGAGCTTTGGCTTTCAAATTTAAAGAACTCTAACGATCCAAATGAATTATATTTGTCGTGTGATGAGTACAATTCCTACGTTTGTAATAATCTTCCGGCAAATCCTTATCAATGCACTCCAGCCATAATCAAGCCAAGCCGTATCGTAGGAAACCCTTATGGTCTTTCGTTGACAACTTTAGAAGACGATTTAGGGCAATGGGAACGATACGCAGATCAATCTCGTGGAGTAGCAATTGCTTTCGATGTTCAAGCAATGAATGACTATTTTTACGAGAACTATGGTTTCGTTCTTGATTTTGATTCCATCAAATATACAGAATCGGAGAAAATAGAGCACATTAAATCATTAGTAAAAGATATGCCTGTTTACAAATTGCCACTTGAAAAAAGTTGGCCACTATACACGACTTTTTTTTACAATTCATTATTCTCTTGCGCGAGTTTTATTTAAGAAATCTGCATTTTCTATAGAAAACGAATATCGTTTATACATCGACCTTGTAGAGAGGAAGTTTCAAAAAGAAATGCTGGAATTGTTAATTGCAAGGGAACCAGACAAATTGCAAGAATTTCAAGAAGAGCATTTTGCTACGGAACGAATCCATCAACTAACAGAAGAAAACAAAAAATATGCACCTATGCGGAACGGCATAAATAGTTATTTGAGTTTGGATCTGTCTTTACTGGGACCCGTCAAAAAAAGGTTTATTAAGAAGATTGTTCTTGGGCCGAAATGCACTCAAAATATTGAAGAACTTAGCACTTTTCTAAATAGCCATGGCTTTTCAACCACCATTGAAAAATCTAACATTGAAATTCGTTAATTCTCGATACAGCATACTTTTCTTTTGATAACCCAAGGAGGTTAGCGTTATGGCAAAAGAAAAACAATACGTGAGCGATAACGCTCGCCTTATGGATGAATGGGATTGGGACAGAAACGTCTCTTTCAATCCATATACAACCGCTTTAGGCAGTGGTAAAAAAGTTTGGTGGGTTTGTAAAACCTGCAAAAATCATTGGGAAGCTACCGTGTCCAACCGCGCTGGTCGTTTATCTGGTTGTCCATATTGTGCCGGGAAACACCCTATCATAGGTAAAACAGATTTAGAATCTCAATACCCTAATATTGCCGTCCAATGGGACTACAATAAAAACGGCAGCTTCCGACCAGCAGATTTCACAGTTAAGAGCAGCAAAAAAGTGTGGTGGATATGTGCTGAAGGTCATAGCTGGGATGCAACTATTGCTAATCGCACTAGTAATCACGGTTGCCCCTATTGTGCTGGAAAATTGCCGATAATTGGTAAAACTGATTTAGAAACTCAATTCCCCCACATTGCCGCTCAATGGGATGGTGAGAAAAACGGAAACTTAAAACCGTGTGATGTAACGCCCAAGAGCAACAGAAGCATTTGGTGGATATGTGAGTATGGACATAGTTGGCGTGCGCCTATTCACCACCGCACTAATGGACACAATTGCCCAATATGCGCCCATCATCTTCAAAAGTCTTTTCCTGAAACCGCGATTTACTACTACATTTCCAAACATTTTGAAGATGCTGTGCAATCCTATAAGTCTTCCGAGTTGGGGGAATTTGAGTTTGATATTTTTGTCCCTTCCCATAAGGTAGCCATCGAATATGATGGTAAAGTTTATCACGACAAAAACCACAGCGTTGATAGAGAACAAAGAAAATATGAACTTGCTCAAAAGCACAACGTTTTCTTGATTCGAGTTCGCGAGGGTGAACGTGATTCCTCAAATTGCGATGCAGTTATCTTCACAAAATTAGGCGAGTTATATCTAAATTCTCCAAAGTATAACTGCGAATTGGCACTAACAGTTAACCATTTATTCGACCTTTTAGGAGTGCCCACCACTATAACGACCGAAGATATTGAGAAAGAACAATTAACCATTTCTTCTTTGCTTTATCAACACACTACTCAAAACGACGACTTGGGCGACCTCTTTCATGAATGGGATTACAAGAAAAACGCTCCTTTATTGCCTAATATGCTTTCCTTAGGTTCTAATCAACGAGTTTATTGGAAATGCCAAAAAGGTCATTCTTGGAAAGCCTCTCTCAAAGAGAGAGCAGGAGGATCAAACCACAAAGCGACAGGTTGTCCTTATTGTTCAGGAAACAAGGTCTTAACCGGCTTTAATGATGTTGCGTCGCTATTTCCAGAACTATTGATGGAATGGGACTATTCACTCAACACGGTTTTGCCAACAGAAATATCACGCGGTCATAATAGTGATGTGTGGTGGAGATGCGAAAAAGGACACCAGTGGCAAGCGAGGGTCACGACTCGGGTTGTTCAAAATGCTGGATGCCCGTATTGTAGCAATAAGAGAGTCTTACCCGGATTTAATGATTTACAAACATTGTTTCCTGAAGTTGCATCAGAATGGCATCCTATTAAAAACGAAACTGTTTCTCCTCAAAAAGTTGTTCCTGGAAGTCACAAAAAAATTTGGTGGCTATGTAGAGAATGCAAACATTCGTGGTGTGCCGCAATACGAGACCGAGTTAAAGGCAACGGATGTCCTGTGTGTGCCAAGACAAAACGCAAAAAGTAAAAACAACTTTACTAGCGGCCGCTTTTGGCGGCACGTCGACCATTTGTCGGCGAACAGGACGGGTGAACACCCGTTTTGACTTCGCTTGGCTCGACAGATGGCTTGATCCTATTAGGTCTCATAACCCTCCAAGAAAAACAGAGCGTACCCGGATGGGTACGCTCTGTTTGTTTGTGTGGGGTTTGCAACTACCCATTGCAAAACAAAAAGCGATGTGCTACAATGCAGATGTATCTATTCATATCTTCCTTATAAGGAGGCTTTTTTATGAATATTATCGTTGTGGGCTGCGGCAAGATCGGCACCACCGTGTTGGAGAGTCTGGTGGCTGAGGGTCACGACGTCACCGCGGTGGATAATCGCCCTGCGGCTCTGACCGACATCACCAACATCCACGACGTGATGACCGTCTGCGGCAATGGTGCCGATTGCGAGATCCTGGCGGAGGCCGGCGCGGCAGGTGCCGAGCTGGTGGTGGCCGCCACCGGCTCGGACGAGGTGAATATGCTGTGCTGTCACGTGGCTAAGAAGATGGGCGTGCCCAATACAGTGGCCCGTATTCGCAAGCCGGAATTCAACGACAGCAGTTGGGTCAGGATGAAGGAATTGCTGGACCTTTCCTTGGCCATCAATCCCGATCGTTTGGCGGCGCTGGAGATGTATCACATTCTCCGTCTGCCGGCGGCGGTCAAACTGGAGACCTTCTCCAGCGGCAATTTCGAGATGATTGAGATCAAGCTCAAGGAGGACAGCCCTTTTGTAGGTACACCTCTGTATGAACTGCGCGGCAAATTCAAGGCGACCTTCCTCATCTGCGTGGTGCAGAGAGGGGAGGAGGTCTTTATCCCTGGCGGTGATTTCGTGCTGCAGGGCGGCGATCGCATCGGCATCACCGCCAAGCACGGTGAACTGCAGAAGCTGCTGCGCAACATCGGCACCAAGCAGAAGCAGGCCCGTAAGGTGATGATCCTCGGCGGCAGTCGTACCGCCTACTATCTGGCCAAGCGGCTGTTGGCCGCCGGTGTGGAGGTCAAGATCATTGACAAAGATCGCGAGACCTGCGAGGCGCTGTGCGAATTGCTCCCCGACGCCTCCATTATCTGCGGCGACGGCACCCAGCAGGAGCTCCTCTTGGAGGAGGGCCTGCAGAGCATGGACGCCTTTGTATCCCTGACGGGTCTGGATGAGCAGAATATCCTGCTGGCCTTTTTTGCCGCCGCCAATCGGGTGCAGAAGGTGATCCCCAAGGTCAACCGCAAGGAGCTGGGCGCTTTGGCAGAGCAACTGGGGCTGGATAGCATCGTTTCCCCCCGCAGCGCCATCGCGGACGTGCTGGTACAGCATGCCCGCGCTCTGGAGAATTCCATGGGCAGCAACGTCGAGAAGCTGTATCGTCTGATGGACGACGGCGCCGAGGCGTTGGAGTTTAACGTCAAGGACGACCCCCGTCTGGTGAACATCCCCCTCAAGTCCCTGCAGCTCAAGCGACAGGTGCTGGTGGCGGGCATCAATCGCGGACGCGAGGCGCTGATCCCCACCGGCGATGACGTGATTTTACCGGGAGACAAAGTGGTGGTCATCACCGTCGCCGGTCGTCTGAACGACCTATCCGATATTTTGAAATGACGAGGTAGAACTGTATGAATTATCGTATGGTTTTCTCTATGATCGGGCGTCTGCTGCTGCTGGAGGCGGTGTTGCTGCTTCTGCCGGCGGCGTGCAGTCTGATCTATCAAGAGCAGCAGGACTTGATGACGTTGCTGATGACGGCGGGTATTGCCTTGGTCATCGGCGGCGGTCTGACGCTTCTGTGCCGCACCAAAAACAAGACCATCTACGCTAAGGAGGGCTTTGTGATTGCCGCTCTGAGCTGGATTTTTCTCTCGGCGGTGGGTGCGCTGCCCTTTGTGTTCAGCGGCGTCATCCCCAACTTTGTGGACGCCTTTTTCGAAACGGTGAGCGGTTTCACCACCACCGGCGCCTCCATTCTTACCGTTTTGGGTACGCGTGGCGAGGTGTTGGCACTCAGCCACGGCATTTTGTTCTGGCGCAGCTTCACCCATTGGGTGGGCGGTATGGGCGTGCTGGTGCTGATGATGGCGCTGGTGCCCACCGGCTCGGGACGCACCATCCACGTGATGCGCGCCGAGGCGCCCGGCCCCATCGTGGGCAAGCTGGTGCCCCGCCTGCGGGATACCGCCAAGATATTGTACCTCATCTATTTGGGCTTGACGGTGATACAGGTGATCTGTCTGCTGGTGGCAGGTATGCCGCTGTTTGACAGCTTGGTGCACACCTTCGGCACCGCCGGCACCGGCGGCTTCGGCATCTATTCCACCAGCATCGGCGAATACAACGCCGCCTGCCAGTGGATCATCACGGTGTTTATGTGGCTGTTCGGCGTTAACTTTAACGTGTATTACCTGTTGCTGATCCGTGCTTTTCGCCCGGCCTTATCCAACCGCGAGTTGTGGCTGTACGGCGGCATCACGCTGGCTTCCGTGGCGGCGATCACGGCCAACGTGTGGGCGCAGATGCCCTATACCACCTTTGAAGAGACGGTGCGCCACTCGGCTTTTCAGGTATCCTCCATCATGACCACCACAGGCTATGCCACCACCGACTTTAATCTGTGGCCGATGTTCTCCAAGTGCGTGCTGGTTTTATTGATGTTCATCGGCGCTTGCGCCGGCTCCACCGGCGGCGGCCTTAAAGTGTCTCGCGTGATGCTGGTGGGTAAGGCGGTGGCACGTGAGCTCAAGCGGTTGGTGCATCCTCGTTCGGTGGGCGTCATCCGCCTAGAGGGCAAGCGGGTGGAGGAATCGGTGGTGCAGTCTGCCTCTGCCTATATCGTGTTGTATTTTCTGCTGTTCGGCGGGGCTTTCTTATTGCTGTGCCTGGAGCCCGCTTTCGATCTGGAGAGCAATTTTACCGCCGTGGCCGCTTGCATCAACAACATCGGCCCCGGCTTGGGTGCCGTGGGCCCCACCGGCAGCTATGCCGATTACGGCGCGCTGTCCAAGGTGGTGTTGTCCTTTGCGATGCTGCTGGGTCGTCTGGAGATCTATCCTCTGGTGCTGACCCTGCTCCCCGGCACCTGGACCAAGAAATGAGTGCGCTTCGGCCGCCCCGTGATTCCACGGGGCGGCTTTTCTCTACATTTTGCACGATAATTGCCGTGAAAACCCGCCGATTTTTTCCGCTTTCGCGGCGGTTATTTCGTTGACAAGAATCGGTGCTCCGTGATATAATTACAGAAAAGGTAAACAGAGGGGAGGAATCGTCGTGAGCGCACAGATGAAGGGTAAGAATCTGGTTTCGGTGCTGACGGATTCCTCTTTTGCTTTCCGTGCGGCGGAGTTGTTGCCCCTTTCTGCGGCTCCCACCGTTCAATACGTTGTTTTTCCCGGCTTTTGCGATGTGCATGTGCATTTTCGCGAGCCGGGATTTTCTTATAAAGAGACCATGGTCACCGGCTCTGCCGCCGCCGCCCGCGGCGGCTACACCGACGTGTGCACCATGCCAAACCTCAATCCTGTCCCCGATAGTTTGCCGCATCTGCAGCAGCAGCTCGACCTCATCCCGCAGGGCGGGGTGGGTGTCCATCCCTACGGCTCCATCACGGTGGGGCAGAGGGGAGAGACGCTGGCGGATCTCGCCGCTATGGCGCCCCATTGCATCGCCTTCTCCGATGACGGACGGGGTGTGCAGAGCGAGAGCCTGATGAGACAAGCGATGTCAGAGGCCAAGCGACTGGGCAAGATCATTGTCGCCCACTGCGAGGATAATAGCCTGCTCCACGGCGGCTACATCCACGACGGCGCCTACGCCGCCGCCCACGGCCATCGGGGCATCTGCTCCGAGAGCGAGTGGGGTCCCATCGCCCGGGATTTGAAGCTGGCAAAAGAAACCGGTTGCGGCTACCACGTCTGCCACATCTCCTGCAAGGAGTCGGTGGACCTCATCCGCCAAGCAAAGGCGGAGGGGGTGGACGTCACCTGCGAGACGGCGCCTCACTATCTGACGATGGACGACAGCTACCTGCAGGAGGACGGACGGTTTAAGATGAATCCGCCCCTGCGCTCTCCCGCGGATCGGGAGGCGCTGGTGCAGGGCCTGCTGGACGGCACCATCGATTGCATCGCCACCGACCACGCTCCCCACTCGGCAGAGGAGAAGGCCAAGGGGCTGGAACACAGCGCCTTCGGCGTGGTGGGTCTGGAGACCGCCTTCCCTGCGGTGTACACCCACTTGGTCAAGACGGGGCTGGTCCCTCTGGAAACGGTGGTCCGCGCCTTGACCGTCAACCCTCGCACCCGCTTCGGCATCCCCGCCGGAGACAGCTTCACGGTGTGGCGGCTGGACGAATCCTTTATCGTAAACCCCGATGAATTTCTCTCCCTCGGCAGAGCCACCCCCTACACGGGCCAGGCCCTCTACGGCCGATGCGTGCTCACCGTCGCCGACGGACAAATTGTGTATAAACCCGAGTAACCATAGGAGGCTACATTATGGCAAAGCGTACCGATATTAAGAAGATTCTCATCATCGGCTCCGGCCCCATCGTCATTGGACAAGCGGCGGAATTTGACTATGCCGGCACCCAGGCCTGCCTTGCCCTGCGCGAGGAGGGCTACGAGGTGGTGCTGTGCAATTCCAACCCCGCCGCCATCATGACCGATACCACCATCGCGGACAAGGTGTATATGGAGCCGCTGACCTTGGAGTATGTGGCCAAGATCCTCCGCTACGAGCGTCCCGATGCCATCGTCCCGGGCATCGGCGGCCAGACGGGCCTGAATCTGGCCATGCAGCTGGAGAAAAAGGGCATCCTCAAGGAGTGCGGCGTGGAGCTGCTGGGTACCACCAGCGAGTCCATTGAGCGCGCCGAGGACCGCGAGATGTTTAAGGAGCTGTGCCAGTCCATCGGCGAACCGGTGATTCCCTCCGAGATCACCTACAATCTGGACGAGGCCAAGGCCGCGGCAGAGCGCATCGGCTATCCCGTGGTGCTGCGTCCCGCCTTTACCTTAGGCGGCACCGGCGGTGGCTTTGCCTATAATGAGCAGGAGCTGCTGGAGATCGGCAAAAATGCCTTCAAGCTATCTCCCGTCCATCAGGTGCTGATTGAAAAGTCCGTCAAGGGCTACAAAGAGATCGAGTTTGAGGTCATGCGCGATTCTGCCGACAACGCCATCACCATCTGCGGTATGGAGAACGTGGACCCTGTGGGTGTCCACACCGGCGACTCGGTGGTGGTGGCCCCCATCCTGTCCCTGAGCGCAGAGGACCACAAGCGCCTCAACGACTCTGCCATTAAGATCATCCGTGAGCTGAAGATTTCCGGCGGCTGCAATGTGCAGTACGCCCTCAACCCCGAGACGGGCGAGTATTACCTCATCGAGGTCAATCCCCGCGTGTCCCGTTCCTCCGCCCTGGCCTCCAAGGCCAGCGGCTATCCCATTGCCCGCGTCACCGCCAAGATCGCGGTGGGCATGACCCTGGACGAGATCCCCGTGGCGGGCGGCACCGCCGCCATCGAGCCCCGCCTCGACTACATCGTGGCCAAGTTCCCCCGCTTCCCCTTTGATAAGTTCACCTCCGCCCCCAACACCCTGGGCACTCAGATGAAGGCCACCGGCGAGGTAATGGGCATCGGCTCCACCCTGGACGAGTGCTTCCTCAAATCCGTTCGCTCGCTGGAGACCGGCGTCTGCCACTTCCATATGGCAAAGTTCGACGGTATGAGCCGTCAGGAGCTGTTCGCCTACATCGCTGAGAGTAAGGATGATAACATCTTTGCCATCACCCAGCTCATTCGCTTGGGCGTGGGCATCGCCGAGCTGCACGAGGCCACCAAGATCACCGATATTTTTCTCGAGAGCCTCGCCCGTATTGTGGCGATGGAGCGCCGCCTGACCGAAAGCCACGACGCCGACACCCTCCGCGCCGCCAAGGTGATGGGCTTCGGCGACGCCTACATCGCCAAACTGTGGGGTATCAAGGAGACCGAGGTCTACGCTATGCGTAAGGCCGAGGGCATCATCCCCGTCTTCCGTATGGTGGACACCCTCCACACCGGTGCGTATATCGCCTATCTTTACTCCTCCTATCAGGGCGTCAACGATTCTCGCCTGACGGATAAGAAGAAGATCGTGGTGCTGGGCGCCGGTCCCATCCGCATCGGACAGGGCGTGGAATTCGACTATTCCACCGTCCACGCGGTGCAGACCATCAAAAATTCCGGCTACGAGGCCATCATCATCAACAACAACCCCGAAACGGTATCCACCGATTACACCACCGCCGACAAGCTGTATTTCGAGCCCCTCACCCCAGAGGACGTGATGGCGATCATCGATTTTGAGAAGCCGGAGGGGGTCATCGCCTCCTTGGGCGGACAGACCGCCATTAATTTGGCACAGCCCCTGATGGATCGCGGCGTCAAGATCATC
Organism: Clostridia bacterium; assembly: GCA_017520705.1. GTDB lineage: Bacteria > Bacillota > Clostridia > Oscillospirales > Acutalibacteraceae > UBA5905. Next base: position 38,376 of record JAFXFF010000040.1, read on the forward strand.
GGCACCGACTGCGCCGCCATCGAGCGGGCGGAGAACCGCGACTCCTTCGAGAAAATTCTGCGGGAATTGAACATTCCCCAGCCCAAGGGCCGCGCCGTCACCCGCATCGAGGACGGCATCGCCGCCGCCAACGACATCGGCTATCCCGTGCTGGTGCGCCCCTCCTTCGTGTTGGGCGGCCGTGCCATGCAGATCGTGGCAAAGGATGAGGACCTGCGCCACTACCTCAAGACCGCCGTGGAGATCGATGAGGACAAGCCCGTGCTGGTGGATAAGTATCTGGCGGGCAAGGAGGTGGAGGTGGACGCCATCTGCGACGGCATCGACGTGTTCGTTCCCGGTATTATGGAGCTGGTGGAGCGCACCGGTGTCCATTCCGGCGACTCCATCTCGGTGTATCCCGCCCTCTCGATTTCCGACAAGGTCAAGGGCACCATCCTGCAATACACCAAAAAGCTGGGTTTGGGCATCGGCATCATCGGCCTGTTCAACATCCAGTTCATCGTGGATAAGGACGACAATGTCTTTATCATCGAGGTCAACCCTCGTTCCTCCCGTACCGTTCCCTTCCTGTCCAAGGCCACCGGCTATTCTCTGGCGGACATCGCCACCGAGGTCATCCTGGGCAAGACGCTGAAGGAGCAGGGCATCTTCTGTCTCTATCCCGAGGAAAAGAGCCGTTACTACGTCAAGGTGCCGGTCTTCTCCTTTAACAAGATCAAGGGTCTGGACGCTTACTTGTCCCCCGAGATGAAGTCCACCGGCGAGGCCATCGGCTACGACGACACCCTCCATCGCGCTATGTGCAAGGCGCTGATTGCCGGCGGTGTCAACCTGCAGAATTACGGCACCGTGCTGGTCACCCTCGCCAACGAGGACAAGGAGGAGGCGCTGCCTCTGGTGCGCCGCTTCTACGATATGGGCTTCAACATCGAGGCCACCGCCGGCACCGCCAGGTTCCTCAAGGAGAACGGCATTCGCTCCCGTGTGCGCGGCAAATTGTCCGACGGCAGCGAGGAGATTCTGGACTCCATCCGCGCGGGCTACGTCAGCTACGTTATCAACACCCGTTCGATCCTGTCCGGTGTCCACAATAACGACGGCGAGTATATCCGCCGCTGCGCTGTGGAGAACGGCGTGACGTTGTTCTCCAATCTGGACACCGTCCGCATCGTGCTGGACGTGCTGGAGGAGATGACCATCAAGGTATCCACCATCGACGCGAAGTAAGTTTGAACAGAGTGAAGGCTCCCTCCCCGAGGGAGCTGTCACGGCGGTAGCCGTGACCGGGGGAGTTGCCGCCGACAGGCGGCATAAAAGAAAGCTCCCTCCGGCACCACCTGCGGTGGTGCCACCTTCACTCGCCGTGAAACGGCCCCCTTTTTGTCTGCTTCGCAGACATTTCCCCCGCTATCGGGGGAAATCTGCCTCAAGAGGGAGGCTAATCTTGACTTCCCTTCTGCAAAGGAGCCATTATGAAGCAAACCATTTTTACCATAACCGAAAACACCCCCCTCACCGCCACCGTGTATCGAATGGTGCTGACGGGGGACACCGACGGCATCGCCACCGGCCAGTTTGTCAACATTCTGCTGGACGGTCTTTACCTGCGCCGCCCCATTTCTGTCTGCGATTGTCAGGGCGATACCCTCACCCTCCTCTATAAGGTGGTAGGCAAGGGCACGGCTCAGATGGCGGCCATGATCGCCGGTCAGACGCTGGACCTGTTGACGGGTCTGGGCAACGGCTACGACCTGTCTAAGGCGGGGGATAAGCCCCTGCTCATCGGCGGCGGTGTGGGTGTGCCGCCCCTCTATATGCTGGCGCGTCAGTTGCGTGAACAAGGCAAGGCCGTGTCGGTGATTCTCGGCTTTAACACCGCCGACGAGGTGTTTTACGAGCAGGAGTTCAAGGCTCTGGGCTGTGACGTCACCGTCACCACCGCCGACGGCAGCCACGGGGTCAAGGGTTTTGTCACCGCCGCCCTGCCTGTCGATTACAGCTATTTCTACACCTGCGGCCCCGAGCCGATGTTAAAGGCGGTGTACAAGGCCACCGCCACCTCGGGCCAGTTCAGCTTTGAGGAGCGAATGGGTTGCGGCTTCGGTGCTTGTATGGGTTGCTCCTGCAAGGTGATTACGGGCTACAAGCGCATCTGCAAAGACGGCCCCGTGCTGGAAAAGGAGGAGATCTTATGGGACGCTTAAGTGTCACTCTCTGCGGCATCGAGATGGATAACCCCGTCATCCCCGCCTCCGGCACCTTTGGCTTCGGCTATGAGTTCGCCGAATTGTACGACATCAATATTTTGGGCACTTTCTCGTTTAAGGGCACCACCAAAGACCCTCGTTTCGGCAATCCCACCCCCCGTATCGCCGAGTGCACCGCGGGTATGATCAACGCCGTCGGTTTGCAGAATCCCGGCGTGGACAAGGTCATCGCCGAGGAGTTGCCCAAGCTGAAAACCTGCTTCCACAAGCCGGTGATGGCGAATGTCAGCGGTTTTTCCGTCCCCGACTACGCCTACACCTGCGAAAAACTGGATAAAGAGGAGCAGGTGGGTTGGTTGGAGGTCAACGTCAGTTGCCCCAACGTCCACGGCGGCGGTATGAGCTTCGGCACCAGCCCCGAGGCGGCGGCGGAGGTGGTGCGGGCGGTCAAGGCCGTCACCACAAAGCCGGTCATCGTGAAACTCAGCCCCAACGTCACCGACATTGTGGCGATCGCCAAGGCCTGCGAAGCGGCCGGTGCCGACGGCATCAGCCTGATCAATACTCTGCTGGGTATGCGCATCGACCTGCGCACCAAGAAGCCGGTGATCGCCAATAAGATGGGCGGCTTCTCCGGCCCTGCCATCTTCCCGGTGGCGGTGCGGATGGTGTATCAGGTGGCCCACGCCGTGAACATTCCCGTTGTTGGTATGGGCGGTGTCTCCACCGCCGAGGACGTCATCGAGATGATGCTGGCAGGTGCCACCGCCGTGGAGGTGGGCGCCGCCAATCTGGTAGACCCTTATGCATGTGAAAAGATGATCCGTGACCTGCCTGCGGTAATGGACCGCTACGGCATCGCGAATTTAAAGGATATTATAGGAGGAGTTCAGTAATGGGTAAGGACGTCATTGTTGCCTGCGATTTTGCCAATGCCGATCAGGTGTTTGGTTTTTTGGATAAGTTCACGGGGCGTAAGCCTTTCGTGAAGATCGGTATGGAGCTGTTCTATGCCGAGGGCCCCGCGATTGTCAAGGAGATCAAGCGCAGAGGACACAAGATTTTCCTCGATTTGAAACTTCACGACATCCCCAACACGGTGAAAAAGTCTATGAGCGTGCTGTCCAACTTGGATGTGGACATCACCAATCTCCACGCCGCCGGCACCGTGCGGATGATGGAGGCCGCCATCGAGGGCCTCACCCGTCCCGACGGCACCCGTCCCCTGCTGATCGCGGTGACCCAGCTCACCTCCACCGACCAGGAGGCAATGGAGAACGACCTGCTGATTCGCGAGCCCATCGACCGGGTTGTGATGCATTACGCCGCCAACGCTAAGAAAGCGGGTCTGGACGGCGTGGTCTGCTCTCCGCTGGAGGCGGGCAAGGTGCACGACACCTGCGGCGCCGATTTTATCACCGTCACCCCCGGTGTCCGCTTCGCCGACGGCGACGTGGGCGACCAGAAGCGGGTGATGACCCCTGCCGCCGCTAAGGAGATCGGCTCCGACTATATCGTGGTGGGTCGTCCCATCACCGCCGCCATCGACCCCGTCGCCGCCTACGAGCGCTGCGTGGCGGAATTCTGCGATTGAGATTGGCGATTACGCTTGAGGAGAGAAAATAGCCGCGTTAGCGGCGTGCCTCCCTTGTGTAAAGGGAGGTGGCAAAAATCTCTGATTTTTGACGGAGGGATTGTCGTTCTCATGCTACATCACCAGCGATGATCACAATCCCCCAGTCATTTACGACGTAAATGACAGCCCCCTTTACACAAGGGGGCCACGCCACCTGCGGTGGCTAAGGGCTCTATCCAACCTATGATAGAAACTCACCCTTACAATCCCGAACCGACTTTGGTTCATTACTCATTGATTTGAAGGAGGACAACGATATGGAAGCCTACAAGAGAGAATTTATCCAATTCCTGCAGAGTGCAGGCGTGCTGAAATTCGGCGATTTCACCGCCAAATCCGGCCGCAAGATCCCCTATTTCATCAATGCCGGTATGATCAAGACCGGCAACGACATCGCCCGCCTGGGCGAGTTCTACGCCAAGGCCTATTTTGAGAAATTGGGCGCAAAACCCGCCGTGCTGTACGGCCCTGCCTATAAGGGCATCTCTCTGTCGGTGTCCGCCGCCGTGGCGCTGTCCAAAAACGGTCTCAACGTCCCCTTCTTCTTCAACCGTAAAGAGGTGAAGGATCACGGCGAGGGCGGCGTGTTCGTGGGCTACGTACCTCAGGCAGGCGAGGAGATCGTCATCATCGAGGACGTGATCACCGCCGGCACCGCCATCCGCGAGAGTATGGAGATCCTCAGCCATTTGGAGGGCTGCAAGGTGGCCGCCACCTTCATTATGGTGGACCGCAAGGAAAAAGGTCAGACCGACAAGGGTGCCATGCAGGAGATCGAGGAGCAGTTTGGCTTCCCCGTTTACTCTATCGTAGACGTCTACGATATCATCGAGTACCTCGAAGAGGATCCCGCTAACGAGGAGAACGTCACCCGTATCAAAAACTATCTGGCTGTGAACGGAGCAAACGCATGAGAAGCTTAATTGACATTCCCGATTTTTCGGTGGCGGAGATCGATGCGCTGATTGCCACCGCCTGCGACATGATGGATCACCCCGACCAATACGCCGAGGCTTGCAAGCGCAAGAAGTTGGCCACACTCTTCTTCGAGCCCTCCACCCGCACCCGTCTCAGCTTTGAGGCGGCAATGCTGGAGCTGGGCGGCTCGGTGCTTGGTTTCTCCGCCGCCAACAATTCCTCCGCCGCCAAGGGCGAGAGCGTGGCGGACACCGCCAGGACGGTGAGCTGTTATGCGGACATCATCGCTATGCGCCACCCCAAGGAGGGCGCGGCGCTGGTGGCGGCATCCGCCGCCTCCATCCCGGTCATCAACGCCGGCGACGGCGGCCATTGCCATCCCACCCAGACCCTCACCGACCTCTTAACCATCTATCGCGAAAAGGGACGGCTGAACAACCTGAAGGTGGGCTTCTGCGGCGACTTAAAATTCGGCCGCACCGTTCATTCTCTTATCAACGCCCTGTCCCGCTACGAGGGCATCGAGATCGTGCTCATCTCCCCCGATGAGCTGAAACTGCCCGACTACGTCAAGCAGGATACGTTGGAAAAGAGCGGCATCCCCTATACCGAGACCGCCGATCTGGAGGGGGCGATCCCCACGCTGGATATTCTGTATATGACCCGCATCCAGCAGGAGCGCTTTGCCAGCCGCGAGGAGTATCTGCGGCTGAAGGACAGCTATATTCTGGATCTGCCCAAGCTGGCAGACGCCAAATCCGACCTGTGCATTCTTCATCCGTTGCCGCGGGTCAACGAGATCTCGGTGGCGGTGGACAACGACCCCCGCGCCTGCTATTTTAGGCAGGTGTTGTGCGGCAAATACATCCGTATGGCGCTGATTCTCAAGCTGCTGGGCGAGGACGGCGCTAAACCCGCCGTCGACGGCGAGTCGGTGGAAGGGCTGTGCTGTCACAACCCTCACTGCATTACCTCTTGCGAGCAAGAGCTGCCTGCTTTGTTTAAGAAGACCGATAACGGCGTTTTCCGTTGCATATATTGCGAGACTAAGGCTAATTGAGAAAGGATGTTACCTATGGCAAAAATTATCAACGAGCCCTCCCATACCTTTAACGAGTACCTGCTGATTCCCGGGTACTCCGACCACACCTGCATTCCCGCCAACGTCTCGCTGAAGACCCCCCTCACCAAGTTTAAGCGTGGGGAGAAGCCCGCCATCGAGATGAACATCCCTATGGTCTCCGCCATTATGCAGTCGGTCTCCGGCGACCGTCTGGCGGTGGCGCTGGCCACCGAGGGCGGCGTGTCCTTCATCTACGGTTCCCAGACCGTGGAGGACGAGGCCGCCATGGTCAAGCGCGCCAAGGATTTTAAGGCGGGTTTTGTCACCAGCGACAGCAATCTGCGCCCCGACAACACCCTGGCGGACGTCATTGCCCTTAAGGAGCAGACCGGCCACTCCACTGTGGCCGTCACCGAGGACGGCACCGCCGCCGGCCGCTTGGTGGGTATCGTTACCGGCCGTGACTATCGTGTGTCCCGTATGGACCCCGCCACCAAGGTGGGGGAGTTTATGACCCCTCTCGCCAAGCTGATCACCGCCCCCGAGGGCACCACCCTCAAGGAGGCTAACGACATCATTTGGGACCACAAGCTCAACTCTCTGCCCATCGTGGACGCCGAGGGTCGCCTGCTGTATTTCGTGTTCCGCAAGGACTACGATATGCATAAGCAGAATCCCAACGAGCTGTTGGACGCCGACAAGCGCTACGTGGTGGGCGCGGGCATCAATACCCGCGACTACGCTCAGCGTGTACCTGCGCTGATCGAGGCCGGCGCCGACGTGCTGTGCATCGACTCCTCCGAGGGCTTCTCCGAGTGGCAGTCCCTCACCATCGATTGGATCCGCGAGCATTACGGCGACACCGTGAAGGTGGGCGCCGGCAATGTGGTGGATGCCGCCGGCTTCCGCTTCCTCGCTGACGCGGGCGCCGACTTTGTCAAGGTTGGTATCGGCGGCGGCTCCATCTGCATCACCCGTGAGACCAAGGGTATTGGCCGCGGTCAGGCCACCGCTCTGATCGAGGTCTGCGCCGAGCGTGACCGTTATTTCGAGGAGACCGGCGTGTACGTGCCCGTCTGCTCCGACGGCGGCATCGTCTACGACCACCACATCACCCTGGCGCTGGCCATGGGCGCCGATTTCGTGATGCTGGGCCGTTATTTCGCCCGCTTTGACGAGTCCCCCACCAACAAGGTGAACATCGGCGGCACCTATTACAAAGAGTACTGGGGCGAGGGCTCCAGCCGCGCCCGTAACTGGATGCGTTACGACCTGGGCGGCGACAAGAAGCTGTCCTTCGAGGAGGGCGTGGACTCCTACGTCCCCTACGCCGGTAGCTTGAAAGATAACGTGGCTCTGTCCCTGTCCAAGGTGAAGTCCACCATGTGCAACTGCGGCGCCCTCACCATCCCCGAGCTGCAGGAGAAGGCTACCCTCACCCTGGTGTCCGCCACCAGCATCGTGGAGGGCGGCGCTCATGATGTTATACAGAAAGAAAAGAGTCTTTCCATCAAATAATTGGTCAATACATAGAAAGTGAAAATACGCGCGTCTGTGCCTTGACACTATACCTTAAATTATGGTATAATTTGATGGTCAAATGAATGGATTTTCCGCGACTGACGGATAATTGTGGAGCACCACAGAGGACCGGAAAATCTGATGCTTACGCCGACCGTCTGGGCACAGTTTTCTCACCCGAGATAACTGTGCCCTTTTCTGTTTTTTAGCCAATCTCAACTGTCTTGTAGGGACGACCATCGGTCGTCCGCGGACGGGCATTGTCCGTTCCTACAATGGGTTTTCCATTTTTAAACAGGAGGTACCAATCCATGAAAAAAGTTGGCATCATTATGGGCAGCGACAGCGACCTGCCCGTCATCAAAAAGGCGACGGACATGCTGTCCTCGCTGGACATCCCCTATGAGGTGCATATCTACTCCGCCCACCGCACCCCCGTTGAGGCCCGTGACTTTGCGGCGAACGCCCGTCACAATGGCTTCGGCGTGCTGATCGCCGCCGCGGGTATGGCGGCCCATCTGGCCGGCGCCATCGCCGCCAACACCACCCTGCCGGTGATCGGCATCCCCTGTAAGTCCTCTGTGCTGGATGGGTTGGACGCCCTGCTCTCCACCGTGATGATGCCCACCGGCATCCCCGTGGCTACGGTGGCCATAGGCGGCGGCGCCAACGCCGCCCTGCTGGCGGCGCAGATTCTCGCCGTGGAGGATAGCGACTTAGCCGCCCGTCTGGACGCGAAGCGCGCCGCCGATGCCGCCGCGGTGCTGGAAAAGGACGCCAAAGTAATGGAAAATCTGTAAGCAAAACCATTGTGTATATTTTAAAGGAGCGATTGTTATGAGCAAGGAACTGATTTACACCGGCAAGACCAAGGACGTGTACAAACTGGACAACGGCAACTGCCTGCTGAAGTTTAAGGACGACTGCACCGGTAAGGACGGCGTGTTCGATCCCGGCGAGAATTCCGTGGGCCTGACCATCGAGGGCGTGGGCGATGTCAATCTGCGTATGTCCATTTATTTCTTTGAGAAGATCAACGCCGCCGGCATCCGAACCCACTACGTCAGTGCCAATCTGGCGGACACCACCATGGAGGTGCTGCCCGCCAAGGTGTTCGGCAAGGGTTTGGAGGTCATCTGCCGTAATAAGGCCGTTGGCTCTTTCATCCGCCGCTACGGCGCGCTGATCGAGTCCGGCGCCGACCTGCCTTCCTATGTAGAAACCACGCTGAAGGACGACGAAAAGGGTGACCCCCTCATCACCAAGGACGCGCTGGTGGCCATCGGCGTGATGTCCGACGAGCAGTATGAGGATCTGAAGTCTATGACCCAGCAGATCACCAAGATCGTGGCCGACGATCTGGCACAGAAGGGTCTGGAGCTGTACGACATCAAGTTCGAATTCGGCTATGACCCCGACGGTCGCGTGATGCTGATTGACGAGGTCGCCAGCGGCAATATGCGCGTATACAAGGACGGCGAGTACGTCGACCCCATGACCTTGAACAAGCTGTTCTTTGCTTGATGTTTGAATAGGACGAAGGCTCCCTCTTTGAGGGAGCTGGCAGCCGATAGGCTGACTGAGGGAGTTATCTTGGCACAAGTGTAGGAGAATGGCGATAGCCACTCCGAAACTCCCTCCGTCCTCGCTTTCGCTCGGCCACCTCCCTCGGGGAGGGAGGCTGTTCACCCCGTGATTTGAGAGGAGACCACCATGGGCGGTTATTTTGGCATCGTATCCAAGCAAGATTGTATGGAGGATGTGTTCTTCGGCACTGACTACCATTCCCATCTGGGCACCCGTCGCGCCGGCATCGCCGTCTACGACCCCGAGATCGGGTTGCAGCGGCAGATTCACAGCATCCAAACCACCCCTTTCCGCGCCCGCTTTAAGGGCATCTTCGAGGAGATGGAGGGCACCTCCGCCATCGGCTGTATCAGCGACTTTTACCCCCAGCCCCTGCTGATTCGCTCCAAGCTGGGCACCTACGCCATCTGCGTCACCGGCGCGGTGAATAACGCCAACGAGCTGGTGGACACCTATCTGGCGGACGGCGGTCACTTTGACGCTATGACCGGCGGCGGGGTAAACGTCACCGAATTGGTGGGTGCCCTCATCAATCTGAAGAACGATTTTGCTGAGGGCATCCGTTTTGTACAGCAGCAGGTGGAGGGCGCTGCCTCCATCCTCATTCTCAAGGATGACGGCACCATCATCGCCGCCCGTGACAAGGTGGGACGCCTGCCCGTCTGGATCGGCAAGCGGGAAGACGGTTACAGCGTTTCCTTCGAGCCCTTTGCCCATCAGAAGCTGGGCTTTGAGGATGAGCGCGAGCTGGGTCCCAACGAAATCGTGCACATCACCGCCGACGGCGTGACCACCCTGGCCCCTGCCGGCGAGGAGATGCGGATGTGCGCCTTCTTGTGGAGCTATTACGGGTATTCCACCTCCTCGTATGAGGGGGTGAATGTGGAGTTGATGCGTTACCGCAACGGCGCGCTGATGGCGCAGCAGGATAACGAAAAAGGCACCGTTGCCGATGTGGACTATGTGTGCGGCATGCCGGACAGCGGCACCCCCCACGCCATCGGCTACGCCAATGCCAGCCATCTGCCCTTTGCCCGCGCGTATATCAAATACACCCCCACCTGGTCGCGGAGCTTTACTCCTTCTAAACAGTCGGACCGCAACCGCATCGCCAAGATGAAGCAGATTCCCGTCCCCGCGTTGATCGAGGACAAAAACCTGCTGCTGGTGGACGATTCCATCGTCCGCGGCACCCAGCTCAAAGAAACGGTGGATTTCCTCTACGAGAGCGGTGCCAAGACGGTGCACATGCGCTCCGCTTGTCCACCCATTATGTTTAATTGCAAATACCTCAATTTCTCCCGCAGCAACAATGAGATGGATCTCATTGCCCGCCGCACCATTGTGGAGCTGGAGGGGGAGGAGGGCCTCGCTCATTTAGAGGAGTATTGCGACGGCACCACCGAGCGCGGTAAAAACCTGAGGTGCGCTATGGCAGAAAACTTGCATTTGGGCTCGCTGGACTTCCAGTCCTTGCAGGGGGTTATCGAGGCTATCGGCATCGAGCCCTGCAAACTCTGCACCTATTGCTGGAATGGAAAGGAATAAGGAGTGAGGATTATGGAACATAAGAATTCCCAGTCTGCCAGCTATGCGGCGGCAGGCGTAGACATCACCGCCGGCTACAAGGCGGTGGAATTGATGAAAGCCCACATCGCCCGCACCAAGAATGCGGGCTGTCTGGACGACGTAGGCGGCTTCGGCGGCTGCTTCGGTCTGCCTCTGGCAGGGATGGAGGAGCCGGTGCTGGTGTCCGGCACCGACGGCTGCGGTACCAAGGTGAAGCTGGCCGTCCTGATGGACAAGCACGATACCATCGGCATCGATGCGGTGGCCATGTGCGTCAACGACATCATCTGCTGCGGCGCCAAGCCTTTGTTCTTCCTGGATTACATCGCCTGCGGCAAGAATATTCCCGAGAAGATCGCCGCCATCGTCAGCGGCGTGGCGGAGGGCTGTGTCCAGTCCGGTGCCGCCCTCATCGGCGGCGAGACCGCCGAGCACCCCGGCCTGATGCCCGTAGAGGATTACGACCTGGCCGGTTTCGCCGTGGGTATTGTGGACAAGAAAAAGATCATCGACAACACCCGTATGGCTGTGGGGGACGTGGTGGTCGCTTTGCCCTCCACCGGTATCCACTCCAACGGTTTTTCGCTGTGCCGCAAGGCTTTTAACATTGATAACAATAACCCCGAACTGTATGTTCCTCGTGAGGAATTAGCGGGAAAGACCATCGCCGAGGCGTTGCTTACCCCCACCCGCATCTACGTCAAGTCCATCCTCGCCCTCTTGGAGCAGGTGGACGTGAAGGGTATCTCCCACATCACCGGTGGCGGTTTCTACGAGAACATTCCCCGCAGTATCCCCGACGGTCTGTGCGCCAACATCGACAGATCCGCCGTCCGCGTGTTGCCCATCTTCGATCTGATCGCCAAGTGGGGCAACGTGCCGGAGCGGGATATGTTCAACACCTACAATATGGGCGTGGGTATGAGTGTGGTGGTGCCTGCCGAGCAGGTGGAGACCGCCCTGTCCGTCCTGCGCGCCCATGGCGACGACGCTTACGTCATCGGAGAGATTGTCGCCGGCGAAGAAAAGGTGATTTTACATGGCTAAGACTAAGATTGCGGTCCTTGTCAGCGGCGGCGGCACCAATTTGCAAGCGCTCATCGACGCTCAGAGCCGCGGAGAAATCCCCCATGGCGAGATCGTGCTGGTGATCTCCAACAAAGAGGGCGCTTACGCCCTCACCCGTGCCGCCGAGGCGGGTATCCCCAACCTTGTGATCACCAAGGCCGCTTGCGGCGGTGACCAGGAGTTCTTTGAGGAGGCTCTGCTGGCGCAGTTAGCCGCCTGCGAGATCGACCTCATCGTGCTGGCGGGCTTTATGTCCATTCTCAGCAAGCGTTTCACCGATGCGTATGAAAAGCGCATCTTAAACGTGCACCCCTCCTTGATCCCCTCCTTCTGCGGCGAGGGATTCTACGGCTTGCGCGTCCACCGTGCCGCCTTGGATTACGGCGTCAAGGTGACGGGTGCCACCGTGCATTTTGTCAACGAGATTCCGGACGGCGGCGAGATCATCCTGCAGAAGGCGGTGGAGGTGGAGGAGGGAGACACCCCCGAAATCCTCCAGCGCCGCGTCATGGAGCAGGCGGAGTGGCAGATCCTCCCCCGCGCCGTGGAACTGGTCAGTGAGAAGCTCTCAGCAAACTAAAAACGAGCAAAGGCCCCCTTGTGTAAAGGGGGCTGTCAGCCGATAGGCTGACTGGGGGATTGTAGCCGCAAAGCGGCGTAAAAAAGACAATCCCTCCGTCACGGCTTCGCCGTGCCACCTCCCTTTGCACAAGGGAGGCACGCCGACTGCGTCGGCTAAAAACCACCAACTACATAAAAGTGAGGGAAAAGCAAATGAAAATCTCCACCATTCAAGACGAATTGAACAGCCTGTCCTATCACGGCCGCGGCATCATCATCGGCAAATCTGCCGACAGCAAAAAGGCGATCACCGCCTATTTCATTATGGGTCGCAGCGTCAACAGCCGCAACCGCGTGTTCGTCGCCGAGGGCGAGGCTATACGCACCAAGGCTTTTGACGAGTCCAAGATGGTGGACCCCCACCTGATTATCTACTATCCCGTCCGTGTGCTGGGCAATAAGACCATCGTCACCAACGGCGACCAGACCGACACCATCTACGAGCTGATGGACCAGCAGATGACCTTTGAGCAGGCTTTACGCACCCGCGAGTTTGAGGACGATAAGCCCAATTTCACTCCTCGTATCAGCGGTATCATCCACCACGAGAACGGCGAGATGAACTATGCGATGTCTATTCTCAAGTCCGCTGAGGGTGACGACTCCTCCTGTGAGCGTTTCACCTATGCGTATTCCAACCCCATCGCCGGTCGGGCGAAATTTATCCACACCTACGCCTGCGACGGCGATCCGCTTCCCTCTTACGAGGGCGAGCCGAAGACGTTGGAACTGCCCGATGTGGACATCGACGCTCTGACCGACCTGATTTGGCAAAACCTGAACGAGGACAACAAAGTGTCCTTGTTCGTTCGCACGATCGACCTTGCCGACGGCAAGACCGAGACCCGTATCGTGAATAAAAATGTGTGAGGTGCTGAATATGAAAGAGTTTGAACTGAAATACGGCTGTAACCCCAACCAGAAGCCGTCCCGTATCTTTATGAAGAACGACGCCGACCTGCCTATTACCGTGCTCAACGGTCGCCCCGGTTACATCAACTTCCTGGATGCTTTCAACGCCTGGCAGCTCGTCAAGGAGCTGAAAGAGGCGCTGGGTCTGCCTGCCGCCACCTCCTTTAAGCACGTCAGCCCCACCTCCGCCGCCGTGGGTCTGCCCCTGAGCGATGCGCTGAAGAAGGCTTGCTTTGTGGACGAGGTAGAGGATTTGGACGCTTCTCCCTTGGCCTGCGCCTACGTCCGCGCTCGCGGCACCGACCGCCTGTGCTCCTTCGGTGACTGGGTGGCGCTGTCCGACGTCTGCGACGTCACCACCGCCAAGCTGCTGGCCCGTGAGGTGTCCGACGGCATCATCGCCCCCGGCTATGAGCCCGAGGCGCTGGAGATCCTCAAGGGCAAGCGCAAGGGCAACTACAACATTGTGGAGATTGACCCCAACTACGTTCCCGCTCCCATTGAGCAGAAGGACGTCTACGGCATCACCTTCGAGCAGGGCCGCAACGAGTTTAAGATCGGCAACCACCTGCTGGAGAACATCGTCACCGAGAATAAGGACCTGCCCGACTCCGCCAAGCGCGACCTCATCGTGGCGCTGATCACCCTCAAATACACCCAGTCCAACTCCGTGTGCTACGCGGTGGACGGTCAGGCCATCGGCGTGGGCGCCGGCCAGCAGAGCCGCATCCACTGCACCCGTCTGGCAGGCACCAAGGCGGACACCTGGCTGCTGCGTCAGCATCCCAAGACTCTCGCCTTGCCCTTCCTGCCTACTATGGGTCGTCCCGAGCGTGACAACGTCATCGACGGCTACATCAACGGCAACGAAGAGGACGTGTGCGCCGACGGCATTTGGCAGAATTACTTCACCGAGCAGCCCGCTCCCATCACCGCTGAGGAGCGTGCCCAGTGGCTGGCCAGCTTCAAGGGCTTGGCGTTGGCTTCGGATGCCTTCTTCCCCTTCGCGGACAATATCAAGCGCGCCTACGCCAGCGGTGTGACCTACATCGCCGAGCCCGGCGGCTCCATCCGTGACGACCTGGTCATCGAGGAGTGCAACAAGAACGGCATCGTCATGGCCTTCACCGGGATGCGCCTGTTCCACCACTGATACAAAATTTAAATCGAGCAAAGGCTCCCTCTTGAGGGAGCTGGCACGGCGGTAGCCGTGACTGAGGGAGTTGCCGCCGATAGGCGGCGCAAGAAAAACTCCCTCCGTCTTTCGCCTGTGGCGAAAGCCACCTCCCTCGGGGAGGGAGGCTAAAACCCTATCCCATTTTTCGGAGGACACAATTATGAAACTTCTCGTTGTGGGCGGTGGCGGCCGTGAGCACGCCATTATCAAAAAACTGAAAGAAAATCCGTCTGTAGAGCAGATCTTCGCCCTCCCCGGCAACGGCGGTATGGCCGCCGACGCCACCTGCGTCCCCATCGGCGCCAAGGACATCCCCGCCATCGTGGACTTTGCGGTGGCCGAGGGTATCGACTACGCCGTGGTGGCGCCCGACGACCCGCTGGTGCTGGGTTGCGTGGACGCACTGGAGGAGAAGGGGATTCCCTGCTTCGGTCCTCGCTCCAATGCCGCCATCATCGAGGGGAGCAAGGTGTTCTCCAAAAACCTGATGAAGAAATACGGCATTCCCACCGCCGCCTATGAGGTGTTTGACGAGTTGGATGCCGCTCTGTCCTACCTCGACACCGCACCCATCCCCACCGTCATCAAAGCGGACGGCTTGGCATTGGGTAAAGGCGTGATTATCGCTCAAACCTTGGAGGAGGCCAAGGCCGCTGTGGTGTCTATGATGCAGGACAAGGCTTTCGGCGCCAGCGGCGACCACATCGTCATTGAGGAGTTCCTCACCGGTCCCGAGGTGTCGGTGCTGTCCTTCACCGACGGCGAGACGGTGGTGCCTATGATCTCCTCTATGGATCACAAGCGTGCGGGAGATAACGACACGGGCTTAAATACCGGCGGTATGGGTACCATCGCCCCCAACCCCTATTACACCGCGGACATCGCCAAGGTGTGTATGGACACCATCTTCCTGCCCACCATCCGTGCCATGAAGGCGGAAGGCAGACCCTTCAAGGGTTGCCTGTACTTTGGCTTAATGCTCACTCCCAACGGCCCTAAGGTCATCGAGTACAACTGCCGTTTCGGTGACCCCGAAACCCAGGTGGTGCTTCCTCTGCTCACGAGCGACCTGCTCACCGTGATGCAGGCCACCACCAATGGCACGCTTGCCGACACCGAGGTGCATTTCTCCGACAAGCACGCCTGCTGTGTGATTATGGCCTCCGCCGGCTATCCTGGGTCCTACGACAAGGGTCTGCCCCTAACCATCCCCGCCGAGATTGCGAACAGCGTCTACGTGGCGGGTGCCGCCATCCAGGACGGTGCGCTGGTGACAAACGGCGGCCGCGTGCTGGGTGCCACCGCTGTGGCGGACAGCCTGCCCGCCGCCATTGCTGCCGCCTACGGCTTGGTGGAGCAGATTCATTTTGACAACGCCTATTACCGCCACGACATCGGCGCTCGCGCACTGCAGGCGCAGGAGGTTTAATTATGGTTTTTCGAGTTTACGTAGAAAAGAAAGAAGGTCTGGACAACGAGGCCCGTGCCCTGCTGGGCGAGGCTCGTACCCTCTTGGGTATCGAGGGCTTGGAGGCTGTGCGCCTTTATAACCGCTACGACGCCGAGGGTCTGTCTGCCGACCTGTTTGAATACGCAAAAAACACCGTCTTCGCCGAGCCTCAGCTGGATAACGTCTCCTCCGAGGTGACCGCTGAGGGCGCTACCATCTTTGCGGTGGAGTATCTGCCCGGTCAGTACGATCAGCGCGCCGATTCCGCCGCCCAGTGCATTCAGATTATCTCTCAGCAGGAGCGCCCCATCATCCGCACTGCCCGCGTGTATGCGTTGTACGGCACTCTGACGGAGGATGACATCGCCGCGATTAAAAAGCACGTGATCAACCCCGTGGAGAGCCGCGAGGCCTCCCTCGACCTGCCCGCCACCTTGGCGGTGGAGCACGCCATCCCCGCTCCCGTTGCCACCATCGAGGGTTTTGTCGCTATGGATCACGCCGCCCTGTCCGAGTTGTTGGATAACATGGGCTTGGCGATGGACGTGGACGATTTGGCGTTTTTGCAGACCTACTTCCGTGACGAGGAGGGGAGAAACCCCACCGTCACCGAGATTCGCGTGGTGGACACCTATTGGTCCGACCACTGCCGCCACACCACCTTCTCCACCCATTTTGACAGCGTGGTCATCCACGACCCCGCGGTGCAGGAGGCCTACGAGCGCTATCTGGACGCCCGCGTGGAGGTGTACGGCGAGGAGAAGGCCGCCGCCCGTCCCCAGACCCTGATGGACATTGCCACCTTGGCTACCAAGGTACTGAAAAAGCGGGGCCTCACCCCCGAATTGGACGAATCCGAAGAGATCAACGCCTGTTCCATTCACCTCACCGCCACGGTGAACGGCGAGGAGCAGGATTGGCTTTTGATGTTTAAGAACGAAACTCACAACCACCCCACCGAGATCGAGCCTTTCGGCGGCGCCGCCACCTGTATCGGCGGTTGCATCCGCGATCCTCTGTCCGGTCGCGCCTACGTCCATCAGGCGATGCGCGTGACGGGTGCGGGTGATCCCCGTAAGACGGTTGCCGAGACCTTAGCGGGCAAACTGCCCCAGCGCAAGATCTGCCAGACCGCCGCCGCAGGCTATTCCTCCTACGGCAACCAGATCGGTTTGGCTACCGGTCACGTGGCCGAGCTGTACCACGAGGGCTTTGTGGCCAAGCGTCTGGAGTGCGGTGCGGTGGTTGCCGCCGCCCCCGCCGGGAACGTGCGCCGTGAGCGTCCCGCCCCCGGCGACGTGGTGGTCCTGCTGGGCGGCCGCACCGGTCGCGACGGCATCGGCGGTGCCACCGGCTCCTCCAAGAGCCACAATATGAAATCTCTGACTACGATGGCATCGGAAGTCCAAAAGGGTAATGCCCCCGAGGAGCGCAAGATCCAGCGCCTGTTCCGCAACCCTGAGGTCACCCGCCTCATCAAGCGCTGCAACGATTTTGGCGCCGGCGGTGTCTCCGTCGCCATCGGCGAATTGGCACCGGGCTTGCGCATTGATTTGGACGCCGTGCGTAAGAAATACGACGGTTTGGACGGCACCGAGATTGCCATCTCCGAGTCTCAGGAGCGTATGGCTGTCGTTGTCGCCGCCGAGGACGCCGATACCTTTATTGCTCTCGCTCAGGCCGAGAATCTCGAAGCCTATCGCGTGGCGGTGGTCACCGAGGAGGAGCGCATGGTGATGACCTGGCGCGACCAGACGGTGGCCGATCTGTCTCGCGCCTTCCTCGATACCAACGGCGCGGTGAAGCACGCCGACATCGAGGTCACTGAAAAGGATTTGACGGTGCTGAGCGCACCTCTCTACGGCTCTCTGCGGGAGATGGCCGCCGACCTGCACACCGCCGACCAGCGCGGCCTTATTGAGCGCTTTGACTCCACCATCGGCGCGGGCAGTGTGGTGCTGCCCTATGGCGGCGCACGCCAGCTCACCCCTGCCCAGTCCATGTGTGCCACCCTGCCGATGCTGCCGGGTCAGACCACCGACACCGCCAGTGTGTTCGCTTGGGGCTGTGACCCCGACCGCCTGACGGTGGACCCCTACACCGGCGCTCACGCCGCTGTGTTCTCCTCGGTGGCCAAGCTGGTGGCCGCCGGTTGCGACTATAAAAAGACATACTTGACTTTGCAGGAGTTTTTTGAGAAACTAAAGGACGAGCCCACCCGTTGGGGCAAGCCCTTTGCCGCCCTGCTGGGCGCGCTGGACGCCCAGTTGGAGCTGGGCGCCGCCGCCATCGGCGGTAAGGACTCCATGTCCGGCACCTTCCTTGACAAGGACGTGCCTCCCACCGTGATTTCCTTCGCCATCGCTCCCATCGACAAAAACGACGTCATCACCCCCGAGTTTAAGGCGGCGGGTCACCCCGTCTACGTCTTCGGTCCCACCGAGGAGTCCGCCGACAGCGTCAAAGAGGCGTGGGACCGCTTCCACACCCTGTGCCGGAGGGGCAAAATTCTCTCCGCTTGGGCGGTGGAGCACGGCATCGCCGAGGGCATTATGAAGATGTCCTTCGGCAACCACGTGGGCTTTAAGTCCGAGGCAGAGCTGAAAGAAAACTGGCACCTGTCCTTCCCCGATTTCCTCATCGCCGAGACCGCCGAGGAGATTTCCCTGCCCGGCGCTCTGCGTCTGGGTGTCACCACCGCCGACGGCATCATCGATTTGGGCGGCGACACCGCCATCATCGACGAACTGTACGCCCTCAACACCGCCACCTTGGAGGACGTCTATCCCACCAAGGCCAAGGAGTCCAAGGACGTGCCGCCCACCTTCTCCTACACCGAGAAGAGCGCTCTCGCTCCCGCCATCAAGGTGGCGAAGCCCAAGATCCTGATTCCCGTGTTCCCCGGCACCAACTGCGAATACGATTCCGCCCGCGCGGTTGAGCGTGCGGGCGCACAGCCCGAGATTTTCGTGGTGCGCAACCTCACCGCCGATGCGGTGGCCGAGAGCGTGGAGACTTTCTCCAAGAAGGTGGCGGAAGCTCAGGCCATCTTCGTTCCCGGCGGCTTCTCCGGCGGCGACGAGCCGGACGGCTCCGCCAAGTTTATCACCGCCTTCTTCCGCAACGCCGCCGTCAAGGAAGCGGTCACCGACCTGCTGGATAACCGCGACGGCCTGATGTGCGGCATCTGCAACGGTTTCCAAGCCTTGATTAAATTGGGTCTGGTGCCCTACGGCAAGATCATCGACACGGATGAAAATTGCCCCACCCTGACCTTTAACAACATCAACCGCCACCAGTCCCGCATCGTCCACACCCGCATCGCGTCGGTGAAATCCCCGTGGCTAAGCTTAATGCAGGTGGGCGACATCGTCAACGTGCCCATCTCCCACGGCGAGGGCAAATTCCTCTGCTCGCCCGAACTGGCTCTGCAGCTGGCTGAGAACGGTCAGATTGCCACCCAGTACGTGGATTTGGACGGCAACCCCACCAACGCTATCAACTTCAATCCCAACGGCTCGCTGTTCGCCATCGAGGGCATCACCTCGCCCGACGGCCGCGTGTTCGGTAAGATGGGTCACAGCGAGCGCATCGCCGACGGCCTGTACCGCAACGTCCCCGGTGAATACGACATCCGTATGTTTGAGGCGGCTGTGAAGTATTTTAAGTAACACGCAAAAGGGCTCCCTCTATGAGGGAGCTGTCAGCCGACAGGCTGACTGAGGGAGTCGCCACCAACAGGTGGCGTAAGGAAAACTCCCTCCGTCTTTCGCCTACGGCGAAATCCACCTCCCTCGTGGAGGGAGGCTTATCCTATCCCACATCATACTAAGGAGTGTTCTTTATGTCCTACAAAACCGATATTGAGATCGCCCAGGAATGTCAGATGAAGCACATCCGCGAGATTGCCGCTACCGCCCACGTGGACGAGAAATATCTGGAGCAGTACGGCAACTATAAGGCAAAGATCGACCTCTCTCTGTTGGAGGAGTCCGACCGCCCCGACGGCAAATTGATTCTGGTCACCGCCATCACCCCCACCCCTGCCGGCGAGGGCAAGACCACCACCACCATCGGTTTGGCGGACGGCTTGCGCCGCATCGGAAAGGACGTCACCGTCGCCCTGCGTGAGCCCTCTCTCGGCCCCGTGTTCGGCGTCAAGGGCGGCGCCGCCGGCGGCGGTTATGCGCAGGTGGTGCCTATGGAGGACATCAATCTGCACTTCACCGGTGACTTCCACGCCATCGGCGCTGCCAACAACCTGTTGGCCGCCATGCTGGACAACCACATCCAGCAGGGCAATGCCTTGGGCATCGACGTGCGCCGCATTACTTGGAAGCGGTGTGTGGATATGAACGACCGCCAACTCCGTTTCATCGTGGACGGCATGGGCGGCAAGCCCAACGGCGTCCCCCGTGAGGACGGCTTCGACATCACCGTCGCCAGCGAGATCATGGCGGTGTTCTGCCTCGCCTCCTCCATCACCGATTTGAAGGAGCGCCTCTCCCGCATCATCGTGGGCTACACCTACGACGATAAGCCGGTCACCGCCGGCGACCTGAAGGCGGTGGGCGCTATGACCGCCCTGCTCAAGGACGCTATCAAGCCCAACCTGGTGCAGACCCTCGAGGGCACCCCCGCCTTCGTCCACGGTGGTCCCTTCGCCAACATCGCCCACGGTTGCAACTCCGTGATGGCCACTCGCTTGGCGCTGAAGATGGGCGACTACACCGTCACCGAGGCTGGATTTGGTGCTGACCTTGGTGCGGAGAAATTCCTGGATATTAAATGCCGTATGGCAGGCCTCACCCCCGATGCGGTGGTGATGGTGGCCACCGTCCGCGCGCTGAAAATGCACGGCGGCCTCGCCAAGACCGAGCTGGCCACCGAGGATTTGGCGGCTTTGGAGCGGGGTATCCCCAACCTGCTGCGCCACGTGTCCAATATCAAGAACGTGTACAAGCTCCCCTGCGTGGTGGCGGTCAACCGTTTCCCCACCGACACCGACGCGGAGATCGATTTCATCATCGCCAAGTGTCGTGAGCTGGGCGTTAACACCGTGCTGTCCACCGTGTGGGCGGACGGCGGCGCCGGTGGCATCGAGATGGCGAAAGAGGTCGTCCGCCTCTGCGAGGAGGAGCAGGGCGACTTCACCTTCTCCTACGAGCTGGATTGCTCCATCGAGGACAAGATTGAAGCCATCGTGAAAAAAGTCTACGGCGGCGACGGCATCGCCATTCTGCCCGCGGCGAAGAAGCAGATTGCTCAGCTCACCGCCTTAGGCTTTGACAAGTGCCCCGTCTGTGTCGCCAAGACCCAGTATTCCTTCTCCGACGATCCCGCCAAGCTGGGCGCGCCCGAGGGCTTCACCGTCACGGTGAAAAACGTGAAGGTGTCCGCCGGTGCCGGCTTCATCGTGGTGCTGACCGGTGACATTCTCACCATGCCCGGTCTGCCCAAGTCTCCTGCCGCCGAGCGCATCGACGTGGATGCCCACGGCAAGATCACGGGTCTGTTCTGATGATAGAAAGAGGTGTGTTGCCAAGCAACACACCTCTTTTCTTGACGAAAGCCTACGGATGTGATAGAATAAAATGGTTAATGAAATCCAATCCCATAGGAGGAACACAATGAAACACACAAAACGAGTATTGGCACTGCTGCTGGCGCTGGCACTGCTGCTGACCTTCACCGCCTGCGGCAAGAAGGACGATAAGAAGCCCGACAGCAGCAAGACCACCACAGGTGGCGGCAGTTCCACTACCACCACCACCGAGGCCGAGGGCACCACAACCACCACCGAGGGTCTCTTGCCCGATGACGAGCGGGACGGCTCCAAGGACCTGCCCTTTGAGATCGGCGGCGTGCTGGAGTTTGACGCCGTGGTCAAGGCCGGCGGCGTCACCTATTACGACGTCTATCGCGTAGGTGGCACCGATCTGACCATTAAGAGCAAGGACGCCACCGTGGAATACGAGGGCAAAGTGTACGAGCCGAAAAACGGCGTCATCACCTTCCCTGTCACCACCGACGACATTCTTAATCCCGTCAAGTTGGCCATCGGCAACAAGGGCGCTGCCGACGCCACCTTCAAGGTGACCTTCACCTATCCCGCCGGTACCAAGAACAACCCCATTAAGCTGGAGGAGGGCGACCTGGTCACCGTGCTGAAGGCAGGAGACGAGGATGGCCTGATTTACCTCTTCACCGCCCCCGAAACGGGCACCCTCACCATCGTGGATAAGTCGGTCACCAAGGGGGAGAGCTACGACATCTCCCTCTTCAACCTCAACACCTCTGCCAGCCGCACGCTGGAGGAGGACGGCGTGGTGAAGGAAGGTTTGAAGATGGTGTCCGTGGAGGTCACCAAGGGTGACAAGGTAGAACTCACCCTGGCCGTGTTGCCTAACGACAAGAATGAGTATCCCGCCGTCACGCTCAAGACCCAGGTGGCCTTTGTGAAAGGTGACGCCTCCGACAAGCCTGTGGAGAAGCGACTGGACTACACCGTCACCGTCAAGGATCAGGACGGCAAACCCGTTTCGGGCGTGAAGATCTCTATTTCCTGCGAGAACATCGCCGCCACCGCCGCCACCGACAGCAAGGGTGTGGCTAAGGTCAATCTTCCCGAGGGTATTCCCACCGGCACCATCGAGGTGCCTAAGGGCTACATTGCGGCCTCCAACCGCTTCACCTTCAAGGAGGGGACCACCGCTCTCACCATCACGCTGGAAAAGGAGCAGCCCATCGCTCCTCCCGATCCTCCTGAGGATCCCGAGGTCACCACGATGGATTACACCGTCACCCTGCAGGATGGCAACGGCAACCCCTTGGGCGGTCTGTCCGTCACCTTCTACTTGGGGGACAAGCAGGTTGCGAAGCAGGCGGGTAACAAAAAAGGCGTTTCCACCGTCACCTTGGACCGCGGCACCTACACCGTCAAGGTGGAGGGCACCGAACTGCGCTACGACGAGAAGGCCGCCGTGGTGTCGGTGAACAAGCCGAACATTACCCTGATTCTTGCCGCCGACCTCGACACCTCCAACACCTTAAAGATCACTGACCCCCTTACGGACAAGCTCATCAAGGTTCCGTATCTTTCTGAGGGCGCGGCGTACGTCACCCTCAAGGCCGGCGAGCGCAACTATTTTCTGTTTGAGCCCACCCGTGACGGCACCTTCCGTTTCGCTTCCTCCAACACCTACGCTAAGATCGGTCACTTCGGCACGGATATGTTTGTGTTCACCGAAAATGTGGCGGAGAATCTGTCCGGTAACGCCTTTACTCTTTCGGTGCGGGAGACCGAGCTGGGCAACGTTTTCGTCATCGGTGTGGACGCTGCCACCAACTGTGACACCGCGGTGGTGCAGATCACCCGCATCGGCGACCCCGCCTGGAGCATCGAGGACGAGCCCACGGTGGAGTACGCGGGCACCGGCGCTCCGAAGCCTGTCACCGCCCCCGCCGGCTTGACCAATCTGGATATTTTCGCTTCCGTGGAGCATCATCTGGTGTACAACGACAAGGACGGCTACTACCATTTGGACACTGCCGGCGGCCCTGTGGTGTACGTGCAGATGGACAACACCTACGCCTCCATTGTGGGTATGCTCACCGAGTTTGGCAATATGACCGCGTATCTCTACAACGCCGACGGCAGCTTTAAGAGCAAGGAGCAGTACGCCCCCTTGATGCAGCAGTACGTAGATAAGATGGATAAGACCCAGAAGGTCTATCCCCTGACCAAGGATCTCAAATATATGCTGGATAACTACGGCAACTGCCAGAATTGGTGGAACGAGGGTGAGCCCGGCTACCTCTTTGAAGAGGTGGAGGGGGTCAATCCCGCCAACGCCTGGATGTTCCTCTACTGCTACAAGAAATAAAGAGCAAACAAAAATCCCGTGTGCGATGAGCACACGGGATTTTTTTATGTTACTTACCCAGGGCCTCTTTCACGGCATTTTCCAGTGTCGCGTGATCGATGGCGCCGGGGAATACGTGGGTGATGATACCGTTCTCATCCACAATCACGGTGCGGGGGTAGGCGTTGTTGACGCCACCCAGCATGGTGTAGTAGCCGGTACGCAGCAATTCGTACTGGGGATCGGAGGGATCCACACCTTCGGGGACAAAGTCACTGAGGAATACGATGGGGCTGTCGGGATACTCCTCAGTGATGAACTTAGGCGCAAAGGAGGGGAACATACCGTGTACCGCCACCACCGTCACCTGGTCGGCGTATTTCTTTGCCACGTCGTCAAAGTGGGGCAGTTCCGCCACGCAGGGACCGCAGGTGGTATACCAGAAGTTGATGACCGTCACCCGACCCAGGGTGGTGGGATCCATGGTCTTCTCTTGGATGCCGTCGGCGGTGATGATGGGCAGGTCGTAGCCGTAGCACAGGTCGCCTACCTGATTGCCGCGATCGGTATCCACTTGGATGGTTACTTTTTTGGTGGACACCTTCCAGTGGTACACACCGGTACCCACAAGAATGGCCAGAAGCGCCACGGTGGCAACCAGACGGGTCACAAACCGCTTTTTTCGGTTGGGCTTGGTCGCTGAAGGATCCTCGGCGGCGGAAATCTCATTCTTGGGGAGCAGGATCTTCGGCCCTTTCCACTGGATGGCGTTGGTGGGGCAGACGGCCACACACTCGCCGCAGCTGATGCATTCGGGGTCGCCCACGTGGTGGATGTCCATCTCGCAGTGGGCGATGCAGCGGTTGCAGTCCACGCACTTGTCGCGGTTTAATTTGATGCCGAAGATGGAGAAGCGGTTAAACAGACCGTACAAGGCGCCCAGAGGGCAGAGAAAACGGCAGAAGAGGCGGAAGATGAAGACACAGCCCACCAGAATGCTCACCATCAGCAGGAATTTCCAGGTGAACAGGGGCCCCAGCACCGCCAGACCCCAGTCGTTGATCTTGTAGGACAGGAGGGTCATACCGCCCTCCAGCGTACCGGCGGGGCAGATGTATTTACAGAAGGCGGGGAGGGTCATCTTGCGGATGGCGTAGAGGAAGGGGACGATAAAGACGAAGACCACCAGTATCACGTACTTGAGATAAGAGAGCACGCGGGTGACGGGGCTCTTTTTCACCTTGGGGGTCTTAATTTTATGTAACAATTCCTGAATGAAGCCAAAGGGACACAGCCAGCCGCAGATCATACGTCCGAATAGGATGCTGTACAGCACCAAAATACCGCACACATAGTAGATACTGCCGTGGTTGTCGCCGTTCATGGCGTTCTGCAGGGAGCCCAGGGGGCAGGCGCCCACCGCGCCGGGGCAGGAGTAGCAGTTGATGCCGGGGGCACAGATTTGCTTGGTCTTGCCGGTGTAGATCTCGCCGGTGACGAAACCCTTAGCGTTGGCATTGAAGAGCAGGGCGAAGTACAGCTGCATCCATTTGCGCTTGCTGGGCCATATTTTATGGATAAAACCTTTGAATTTAGCCATGTCAAAAATCACCCCAATCCGATACACTCTTGGCAGATGTTGACCGCCTTCCACAGCACGTCGAGGGCGCCGTTATGCAGTAGGCCGTATACCATCAGGCCGATGCCTACAGCGACGATGCCGCCTTGCACGAAAGGTATCCATTGTTCGCTCTTGGCGTCGTTCTTGGGGGCGGGGGAGACCGCCTCCTTGGGGGCGGTACGCAGCAGGGCGATCTCGCTCTTGACGCTGCGGCGGCAGAAGTAGGCGGTGAAGACGCCGTAGAGGGCGGGTACACCCATACAGGGCAGCAGCACCCACATAGCCTTGACCATGGAGCCGGTGGCGTCCTGCAGAGAGAAGCGGCTGACGTCCAGCGCATACCACAGAAACGCCGCCGTACCCACCGCCAGCAGAATCAGGGTGACGTAGTGATGGGTGTTGCGGGCGCGACGCTGGCGGCAGACCCCACGGGTCAGATCGGCAGGGCAAGCGGACAGGTCGGTTTTAGCCTGCAGACGGCGCAGGGTGATCACGTCGCGGTCGGGGGCAGAGTCGGGTACTGCCGGCAGGAGAGGGGAGAGGGCAAATCCCACCGCCACCAATCCGATGCAGACGTACACCGGCACCGCGATGGGGGCAAAGTGTGTGGCGATGCTCTGGCGGGTGAAGGGGGAATCGCCCGAGCGGTAGATGGCGACGCACTGCACCATCAGCAACACCGCCACCGCAATTAATGCGGCGGTGATGAGTGCATAATATACGCGTCGCACCCACGTTTTTGTGTTTTGGGTCATTCAAACGACCTCCTTAAAGCCAAATTACATTTTATCATACCATAAACGCAACGGAATGTAAAGAAAAAGTGCCGATTTCCCTCTTTTTCGCAACTTTTTAGGGCGAAAAAATGCAAAATGAACAATCAAACACCCTGTTTTTCGTCATTTTTGGATGAAATTTGAATAAATGGAAGGAAACACTTGCTTTTTGCGTTCCATTGCGGTATTATATAAGGTGGTTAATTTCGCGTACTATGTTGTTTTATAGTATAAGGAATAGATATTTATTAGAGGACATTTTGCGTGACAGAAAGGAACTCAGGTATGAAGAAGACACATTTCTCCCACATCCTGCGCTCGGCACTCAGCGTGCTGCTGGCTGTATCCCTGTTGATGGGTACGGTCCCGGCGGTATTGGCGGCCGATACGGCAGGTAGCACCGCGTCGCGGTTGGAGATCTCCGGCATCAATAAGCTGGACAAGAATTCCCTCTCGGTGAATTACTTGGATTATCTCAACAGCAACGTGGCCTTTAAGTTGCCCGATGGCGTGAAGGCGGACGACGACATCTCGGTCATCATCCGCGTGGACCGCACCTCCGTGATGGATGCCTACGATCGCACGGATAAGACCATGTCCCTGCAGGAGTATGCCCTCACCGACGAGGCTAAGGCGGTCATCGCCGCCATCGACGCCCGTAAGGCTCAGCTGCTGACTCTGTTGGACGAGCAGGGCATCGAGTATCAGCTGGGCGAGGACTACAACACCCTCTTCAGCGGCTTCGAGATTAAGATCAAAGGCGGTGACTATGCCGTCACCTGTCAATCTTTGGGCGCTGCCGAGACTGCCGTCATCAGCCAGGCCTATCAGTCTATGGCCACCCAGCTGGTGGAGAACGAGGTAAACGTGCTGGAGTCCGGTATTTTCAATACCACCGGCATCGAGTACGACGGCACCGGCATGGTGGTGGCGGTTCTGGACACCGGTCTGGATTCCAACCACACCGCTTTCTCCCCCAACAATTTCACCTCGAATAAGCTGGGTCTGACCTACGACCAGGTGGCCTCCCTGATTGACAAGACTACCGCCTACAAGTGGGCGGACGGCAACCTGACCGTGGACAACGTCTTCATCAATAATAAGGTTCCTTTCGGTTACGATTACGCAGATAACGACCCCGATGTGTACTCCACCCACAACAATCACGGCACCCACGTGTCCGGCGTCATTGTCGGTAAGGACGACGTCATCACCGGCGTGGCCCCCAACGCTCAGCTGGTGTCTATGAAGATCTTCTCCGACATTCAGGACACCGCCATGAGCTCCTGGATTTTGGCTGCTCTGGAGGACTGCGTCATTCTGGGCGTGGACGTTATCAATATGTCTTTGGGTACTGCCTGCGGTTTCTCTCACGAGGGTGAGGAGGAGCTGCTCAGCGGTGTGTACGACCGCATCCGCGCTGCCGGCATCGCCGTGGTGGTGGCTGCCTCCAACAGCTACAACTCCGCCTACGGCTCCGAGGCCAATGGCAACTTGCCCCTGACCTCCAACCCCGACTCCGGCACCGTCGGCTCCCCCGGCACGTATCCCGGCACTCTTTCCATCGCCTCGGTCAACGGCGTGGAGACCCCCTACATCAAGTACGGCAGCACCATTATGTACTTTGACGAGGCCAACGACAACGCCGGTAACGAGCAGCACTTCTTTGAGAAGCTGCTGGGCGAGGCCTCCTCTAAGGAGATGGAGTACATCACCATCCCCGGTGTGGGCCGTTCCGCTGACTACACCGGTCTGAACGTCAAGGGCAAGATTGTCCTGGTGCGCCGCGGTCAGAACACCTTCGAGGAGAAGGCAATGATCGCCGAGGCGCAGGGCGCCGCCGGCATCATCATTTACAACAACGTCTCCGGTGAGATCAAGATGAACATCGGTGACGCCCAGCTGGCCGTCTGCTCCATCTCGCAAGATGATGGTGAGGTGCTGGCGGCTAAGGCCTCCGGCAAGCTGACCATCAGCGTGGATCAGACCTCCGGCCCCTTTATGTCCGACTTCTCCTCCTGGGGTCCCACCCCCAGCCTGGGCATCAAGCCCGAGATTACCGCCCACGGCGGTAACATCCTCTCTTCCGTCACCGGCGGCGATTACGACCGTCTGTCCGGCACCTCCATGGCCTGCCCCAATATGGCGGGTGCGGTGGTGCTGATGCACCAGTACGTGGTGGAGAATTTCCCCGCCATCGCCGATGACGCCGGTGCGGTGACCGCTATGGTCAACCGCCTGCTGATGTCCACCGCGGGCATCCTCATCAACACCAATGGCGAGCCCTACGCCGTGCGTAAGCAGGGTGCCGGTCTGGCCAACCTCAACGCCGCTCTGAGCACCCCTGCCTGCCTGATCACCTACGACCAGAAGGGTAACGCCATGGACACCACCAAGCTGGAGCTGGGCGATGATCCTTCCAAGACCGGTGTGTACGAGATGACCTTTGCCGTGGATAATTTCGGCAAAAGCGATCTCTCCTACGTCCTGTCCACCAAGGTGATCACCGAGGGCGTCAGCGACACCAAGACCAACTCCGGTAAGACCACCGTCACCGAGGAGGCCTACGTGCTGGCGGGCGCCAAGCTGGAGATCTTCTCCGTGGACGGCGGCTCCGCCGATGGCTCCACCATCAAGGTGGCTGCCGGCAAGCAGGCTAAGGTGACGGTGCGTATCACCCTCACCGATGCCAACAAGAAGTATCTTGACAAGTCCTTTGAAAACGGTATGTACGTGGAGGGTTTCCTCTCTCTGGATGCCAAGTCCGGCACTGAGTATGACCTGAACGTTCCCTATCTGGCCTACTATGGCGATTGGACCCGGGCTCCCATGTTTGACTTGGAGTACTACGACACCAATGCCGATGAGCTGGACGACGGTATCGACGTGGAGGATAAGCTGATGGCCGACTCCTTCGCCACCCGTGCCGTGGGCGGCCTTCAGGGTGACTACGTCAGCTATCTGGGCTCCTATTACTTCACTCAGGACCCCAAGGACATCGTCATCGCCGCTAACCGCGATTACATCTCTCTGTCCAATCAGGACGGCGCGGTTCACGCTCTGCGCTTTGTGTGGGCGGGTATGCTCCGCGCCGCCAAGGAGATTCACATCACCGTGACCGACAATGCCACCGGCGAGGTGGTGTACGACACCATCGATTACGACGTGCGTAAGGCCTACGGCGACGGCGGTACCATCCGCCCCTCCAACATCGACGTGGAGTTCGATACCCAGAATTTCAATCTGCCCAATAACGGCCAGTACACCGTCCGCCTGGAGGGCGTGATGGACTACGGCGACGGCGGCAAGGACACCAACAAGAAGAATGTGTTCGAGTTCCCGCTGATGACCGACTACGAGGCCCCCACCGTCACCGGCGTCGAGTACTATTACGAGTACGACAAGACGGCTAAGAAGAATCGCCTGTACGCCAAACTGTCTGTTTACGACAACCACTATGCCATGAGCGGTCAGCTGGGCTACGTGGTGATGGGCAAGGATGAGAACGACAACGCTGCTCCCGAGATGAAGGCTTTCGAGCAGTATATGACCCCCATCTACTCCAAGAAGAACGACACCACCGTCGTCACCGTGGAGCTGACCGATTATCTGTACCGGATCAAGTCGGGCGCGATGAACAAGAACTCCTTCGTGTTCACCACCTACGACTACGCGCTCAACTACGCTACATACGAGATCCGTCTGCCCGATCAGTACATCGACTTTGCGATGGCTGAGGATATCGAGCAGACCGTGGTGCTCAGCCCCAACGAGGTCTTTACCCTGGCCCCCGTGGTGTATCCCGCCACCCAGTGGGGCGAGCTCTTGGAGTTCACCTCCCAGAAGCCCAGCGTGGCCAACGTGGTGGACGACAAGATCGTGGCCGTGGCCCCCGGCACTACCATCATTAAGGTAAAGGATCCCAATTCCGATAAGAGTCTTACCTTTACCGTTAAGGTGCTGGATGAGGAGGATGAGGGCTATCGCCGCTACGATAAGCCGGTAGCCAACAACTTTGACCTCTACGGCTATTACACCAACAAAGCCTATTATATGCTGGATAACGAGGATAAGGACATCGGTGATACCGGCAATTACCGTTTCTTTGAGGGCAATTATCACCTGTCCCTGTACCCCTCTGAGGCGGTCACGCTGATGTACGAGCTGTCTGCCTACTTCCCCAAGAACACCCAGGTGGTGTTTGAGTCCAGCAACGAGAGTATCGTTAAGATCAACGAGGCCGGCATGGTCACCGCCGTGGCAGAGGGCTTCTCCTCCGTCACCATCAAAGTGCAGCTGGACGGCAAGAATACCTACTACTCCGAGTCGGTGTCCATCGAGGTCAAGGACCCCTTTGACGCCGCCAACGGCATCCTCAACCACTACTACGGTAACGGTGGTCTGGTGGAGGTGCCCAAGAGATTGTCCCTGAAGGAGATCGGCTCCTTCGCCTTCTCCAACTTCGATTACATCGACAAGACCCCCGAAGAGCTGGAAATCGACGACCGCGAGCTCAGCAAGCAGTGGTTCATCGGTGACAACACCATCACCAAGGTGGTGCTGCCCGAGGGCATCGAGAAGATCAACGCCTATGCCTTCGCCAACCTGACGGCGCTGGAGGAGATCGTTCTGCCCTCTACGCTGACCGCCATCGAGTACGGAGCCTTCTATAATTGCTCCTCTCTGAAGAAGATCACCTTCAGTGGCGAAAACAACGTCATCATCATCAACCAGCACGCCTTTGAGGGCTGTGACCTGGAGGGTACCATCGACCTGTCCGCCGCCTGCGTGATCTCCGATTACGCCTTTGCGGGCAATAAGGATCTCACCGGTATCGTCACCGGCGACGCCCTCTTGTCCATCAGCCAGTACGCTTTTGCCGGCTGTAAGAGCCTGAAGGACGTCACCATCACCGCCGGCTTGGTGAAGTACGGCGCCTACGCCTTCACCGGCTGTGAGGCTCTCTCCTCCTTCGAGGTCAACGCGCTGGTGCTGCCCGAGGGTATGTTCTACGAGTGTGAGGGCCTGACCTCTGTGGTCATTGGCCCCGACGTCAACGAAATCGGCGAGTTCGCCTTCCGCGACACCGCCGTGGAGACCTTCGAGATCAAGGAGGGCCATAAGGCCTATCAGGCGGGCAAGAAGAGCTACATCCTCTCCGCCGACGGCAAGACGCTGGTTGCGGTGGCTCCCACTGTCAGCGGCTCCTTCAACGCCGAGGACATCGGCGGCGCGGCGGTCACCGCCATTGGTGGCGGCGCCTTCTCCCACAACACCTCCGTCACCTCGGTCAACCTGCCTCAGGTGACCGTATTGGGCGACTACGCCTTCGGCTCCTCCAAGGCGATTGAAAAGATCACCCTGGGCGATCTGACCGCCATCGGCGAGTACGCCTTCTTCGAGACGGCGATTTCCAAGCTGCCCGCCTTCACCAAGGATACCAAGATCGGCCGCTACGCTTTCGCCTTTACCGACATCACCTCCGTCATCGTCCCCGACGGCATGGAGATTGGCGAGGGTGTGTTCAGCGAGTGCGACAAGCTGACCACCGTTGTGGTGGGGGACAACGTCATCCTGGGCAAGTATGCCTTCGGTATGAATAAGGACTCCATCTTCAAGGTGCAGCACTACGATAAGGGTGGCGAGCGCTACTTCTACTACACCTTCTCTTCTGCTCTGAAGAATGTCACCATTGGCGACAACGTCACCATCGGCGAGACTGCCTTCACCAATGCCGCCTCTCTTAAGAAGGTGACCCTGGGTAAGGGTGCCAAGCTGGGCAAGATGGCCTTCTACAACAACGCCTCTCTGGTGGACATCGACCTGTCCAAGGCGGTGGAGATCGGCGACTACGCCCTCTCCGGCGACGTGTATTTCACCTGCCTGGATGAGAATATGTCGGTGGCGGCTGTGGATAGCGACGGTCGCTACATGTACACCTACCACGCCCCCGCGATTAAGAAGGCGGATCTGTCCTCCGCCACCGTCATCGGCGAGTACGCCTTTGCCTACTGTCTGGATCTAAAGACGGTGGTGCTGGGCGAGGCCATCACCGAAATCAAGCCCTACACCTTCGCCGGTTGCTCTGCTCTGGAGACCATCAACCTGAGCGCCATCACCACCGTGGGCGAATACGCCTTCACCGAGTGTGGTGCGCTGAAGAAGGCGGATCTGTCCTCTGCTACTTATATCGATAAGTACGCCTTTGTGTACAACAAATCTCTGCAGTCCGTCATCTTTAACAAGGATCCTCTGAAGCAGTCTTCCGAGGAGACCGATAAGCCTGTGGATGAGTCTGTCGACCGTCACGTCGCCAGACATGCTGATAAGGATGAGGATAAGGAGTTCGTCAAGGAAGAGAGCGCCGGCCTGTACGTCGGCGAGGGCGCCTTCTCCTACTGCGAGAAGCTGACCTCTGTGTCCAATCTGGGCAAGGTGACCGAGGTAGGCAACTACGCCTTTGCGTACGCCGGCCTCACCTCCGCCGACCTGACGGGCGCTGTGTATGTGGGCGACCACGCCTTTATGAAGGAGGAGTACACCCCCTTCAAGGTCACCTTCGGCACCGCTGTCACCACCTTCGGCGACAACCCCTTCGCGCTGTGCGTGATATCCCCCCTGTATCAGGTGGACGTCACCGAGTTCAACGGCAACAAGTATGAGGAGAAGAATCCCACCTATACCATCAACGACAACGTCACCGTTTACGAGGGCGGCTTGTACGTCCGCGTACCCAACGGCTGGGAGATGGTGGCCTACACCGGCGAGGATCTCAATCCCGTCCTGATGGAGGATACCGTCCGCGTGGGTGCCATGGCTTTCGCCGGCTCCGCGGTCAAGATGGTGACCCTGCCTTATACCGTGGCCGCTGTGGGCCATAAGGCGTTCTATGAGTGCGCCGACCTGAGCACCGTGGTGTTCGGCAGCTACAATGCTCCCATTCTGGAGGAGTCCTTTGACCCCACCTACTACGAGACCTACGAGCACATCCCCGGCAGCGGCGATTACGGTACCTACACCGATTACGACGGTAACGAGATAGCCATCGTCGGCGAGGGCATCGTTCCCTTCTTTATGTGGAACGCCACCGGCGGCATGTACTCCAACGTGTTCTACGGTGCCAACTTTGTGGACTACGTGGGCTACGTGGACCACAAGCTGACCATGGTGCGTCCCACCAACGGTCAGGGCTACGAGAATTACATCTACAACCATTACTTTGATCTGCGCGTGATGGGTGCTGCCGCCGCCGATAACGTGACGCTGGCCGCCATCAACGCCATCAAGCGGATCCCCGAGCGCGTGTCCCTAAACGATCGCGCCGTGGTGGAGGCCGCCCGCACCGCGTACAACAAGATTGCTACCACTGAGCAGCAGGCTCTGGTAACCAATTACGACGTGCTGGTCACCGCCGAGCAGCGTCTGAAGGCGCTGTCTGCTGAGGAGGACAACACCACCCCCGAGGGCAATTCGGAGAAGACCCCCCACACCAAGCAGGTCAAGGGCCTCTCTTGGTTCTGGATCCTCCTGTTGTTCCTGGTCAATGACGCCATCATTCTGTGGGCCATCTGGGCTTACAAGAAGGGCTACTTCACCAAGGAGTATCTGAAGGACTTCTTCAAGCGACTTCCCGGTCGCACCGTTCGTTTCCTAAAGAAGCTCCCCGGTCGCACCGTTCGTTTCTTCAAGAAGCTGCCCGGCCGTATCGCGCGCCTCTGCAAAAAGGTGTGGAAGGCCATTGTGGCGGGGGCGCTGTGGATTGCCGCCTTGTTCCGCAAGAAACAGAAGGACACCGATCCTGTCAAGGAGGCCGAGATGGTCGAGGAGACCGCATCTGCCGAGGAGGCTCTTGCCGACGAAGCTCCCGTGGAGGAGACCGCCGAAGAGATCGTCGAGGCGGAGGAGATCCCCGTCGAGGAAACCCCTGACGAGAGCTCCGAGGACGCCTCTGTCGAAGTGGCTCCCGCCAAGGCAAAGAAAGCCAAGAAAGAGAAAAAGGCGAGAAAACCCCTCAACGTGGATCTCATCAAGATGATCGCATGGATCGCCGCCGGCGCATTGGCGTTGGGCGGCGTGGTGTGGGTGGCCGTCACCTCCGATGGCGGCGGCAACACCCCCTATCACAGCTACGACGAGAAGGGCTATACCGTGGCGGTCAAGTTTGACGCCAACGGCGGCCAGTTCGGCGATAACGTGAACACCACCTCCATCGTAGATACCTTTAACCCCCTGGAGATCGCCAACGGCTCCGAGGGTGAGGTGCGTATCCCCCTGCTGGAGCCCCACGATTCCCGCCGCGGTGACAACAACACCTTCGTTGTCAAGCGCGCCAAGTACATTCTGGCCGGTTGGTACGTCAACCGTGAGGAGAGCGGCACCGACGAGAACGGCAATCCCGTCTATACCTATTCCAAGCAGTGGAATTTCGGCTCGGATCGTGTTGTCGTCAACACTGACGGCAGCTACACCGCCACCGACCCTGTGCTGACCCTGTATGCCGTGTGGGTGCCCTTGTTCGAGGTGCAGTTCTACGACCGTGCCAACCCCGATCAGCCCTTGAAGACCAAGGAGTTCAACCCCAACGAGGGTCTGAACCTCACCATCCCCACGTGGGATGAGAGCACCGGCGTGATGGCGATGGGCGAGTACCCCTCCGTCAGCGGCAAGACCTTTGATAAGGTGTATTACGATGCCGCCGGCACCCAGCCGGTCTCCGGCGATTCCGCCGTCCACCCCGGCAAGGTGAACAGCGCCACCGGTCAGGCGGAGGATGCCGTGCTCAAGCTGTATATCGACTATACCGAGGGAGATTGGTATCACATCTACAATGCCCAGCAATTGGCCGACAACATCAACATTAACGGCCACTACGTCCTGCACGCGGATCTGGACTTCACCAACGTGTCCTGGCCCCGTGCCTTTACCACCGGCACCTTTAACGGCTCCATCGAGGGCAATGGCCACACCATCAAGAATGTGACCGTTATCCAGAAGGATTATCAGAAGCCTGCCGGCGGTCTCTTCGGCACCTTGGGCGCCGATGCGACCCTGACTGACCTGACCTTTGAGGGCATCACCTTCACCCTGCAGAGCGGTACCCGTGTTACCTCTCCTGCCTTTGGTGTGCTGGCGGGCACCATTGCTGGCGACGCCACCCTCACCGACGTCACCGTGAAGGGCAAGCTGCAGATCGATTCTGCCTGCAGCAACACCCTCAAGCCGGACTGCGCCATCGGTCTGGTGTGCGGCGTGGGCGATGCCTCTGCCGTCACTGCCGACATCACCTACGAGGCCGTGGGTGAGGCCGCCGACACCGTGAAGATCACGGTCAAGGACGGCGAGGTCAAAGTGGAGTTCGTTGAGTAACACAATAGGGTAGAGGACCCTTTACATTCTAAAAAGGAGCGATTTTTGTGAAACGTAGAATTCTTTGTGTTTTGCTGTGCCTGTGTTTGTGCGTCGGTATGATGGCGGGCTGCGGCAAAAAGAAAGGCAACCAGAAGCCGGACGCTCTGGTTGTCATGATCGAGCAGCCGGACGGTCTGTTCAATCCCTTCTTCTCCACGGCTGCCGCTGACGGCACCATCGTGTCTATGACCCAGATCGGTATGCTGGGCGCCGACTACGACACCACCAAGAAAGAGGTCGTGGTGGCCTATGGCGACAATCAGCCTGTGGTGACCAAGGATTACGACATCGTCGAGAACGGCGATGGCACCATCACCTACACCTTCGTGCTGAAGAACGGCATCCTCTTCTCCGACGGTCATCCCCTGACCATGGAGGACGTGCTGTTCAACTATTACGTCTATCTGGATCCGGTCTACACCGGTTCCAACACCCTGTATTCCACCAAGATCCTGGGTCTGAATGAGTATCGCACCCAGACCATTTCCTCTTCCAATGACGGTGGCGACAATCTGATCGCCCAGCAGGCGGCCACCCGTGCTCAGGCCCGCCGCAACGAGCTGATCAACCTGTTCGCCTCCTCTCTGAAGATGTCTTCCACCAACGAGGTCCCCTACGCTGAGATGAAGCAGGCCATCCTGGCCTACTCTGTCTCCAGCGGCTACAAGTCCGCCATCTCCAACGATCCCGCCGCCGTGTCCAACGCCGATCTGCTGAAGGACTATGAGCGCGCTCTGGAGGAGTTCAAGAAGGAGCTGGGCACCGACTATCTGGCCGCCCAGGAGTCCTACACCGACGAGCCCTACAAGTCCCACAGCGAGTTCTCCGAGGAGATCTTCCGCTTTATGTACCACGAGGGCTACGTGGAGGTGGAGTACGCCGAGGGCGCCGACGGCAAGATCGATCGCACCAAGATCGAGAAGCTGACCAAGGCTTATCCCGCCAGCCTCACCTCCAAGGAGGCCGCCATCGACTACATCTACAACGATAAGATCGCCCGTGAGCTGGACATCATCCTGATGTACTGGGCCACCGGCTCCAAGCTGTTTGACGAGTACACCGCCAAGGCGAAGGAAGTCATCTTGCACGAGAACAGCTCCTCTGCCGGCGGCTTGGCCGTGCCCAATATCTCCGGCATCGTCTCTCTGGCCCACGACGGCCGCGGCGGCGAGACCATCACCGTCAACGGCAACAGCTACACCGTAGCCTCCGGCCACAATGCTGACGGCACCGTCACCAACGCCTCCGAGCACGACGTGCTGCAGATCACCATTGAGGACGTGGACCCCAAGGCCATCTGGAACTTTGCTATGACCATTGCTCCTCAGCACTACTACGGTGCCGGCAGCAAGGTGGGCGTGGACATCGAGAACAACCAGTTCGGCGTGGAGTACGCCAGCTTCGATTTCATGAAGAACGTCATTCAGTCCAACCGCAACATTAAGCTGCCCATGGGTGCCGGCCCCTACAAGGTCACCAACCGTGACAACGCCGACAACCCCGGTGAGAATTCCTTCTTCACCGATAACGTTGCCTATTTCAAGCGCAACGACAATTTCCATACTGTGGGCGCCGAGCTGGAGAATGCTAAGATCGAGAAGCTGCGTTATCAGGTGGTCAGCTCCAACAACGCCATCGCCAACCTAGAGAACGGCACCGTCCACTACATCACTCCCGCCCTGACCAACGACAACTACAATAAGCTGGACGCTCTGAAGAGCAAGGGTATGGTCACTCTGACCACCGATCAGCTGGGTTACGGTTACGTGGGCATCAACGCCGCCAAGGTGAACGACGTCAATCTGCGTAAGGCCATTATGTGTGCCATGAACACCTCTCTGGCTCTGGACTATTACCGTGCCGGTACCGCCTCTCAGATCTACTGGCCCATGTCCAAGGTCAGCTGGGCCTATCCCGATGGCTCCTCCGCCGACGATAACGGTAAGGATTATCCTCCCGTTGGCCGTTTTGACGAGTCTGTGGCCCGCAACAACATCAAGAAGTACATGAACGCCGCCGGTGTCAGCGAGGGCGACAGCGAATTGAAGATCAAGTTCACCATCGCCGGCGCCAACCTGCAGGATCACCCCACCTACAAGGTGTTCCGTGACGCCGCCGCCCTGCTCAACAGCATGGGCTGGGAGATCGAGGTTGTCTGCGATACCCAGGCTCTGACCAAGATCAACACCGGCTCTCTGGCTGTGTGGGCCGCCGCTTGGGGCTCTGCTCTGGACCCCGACCTGTATCAGGTCTATCACAAGGATTCCACCGCCACCAGCACCAAGGCTTGGGGCTATGACTACCTGAAGAACAGCGGCACCTCTGAGGAGACCGCGATCCTCAACGAGCTGGCCGACTACATCGACGCCGCCCGTTCCACCAACGATCAGAACGAGCGTGCCGATCTGTACGAGCAGGCTATGGGTCTGATTTTGGATCTGGCCATCGAGCTGCCCGTCTATCAGCGTAGCGTGGTGTACGCTTACAATTCCAAGGTCATCAAGGCCGAGAGTCTGCCTGCCAGCAGCGACATCAACCCCTTCGCTTCTCCTCTGGATCGCATTTGGGAAGTGGAGTTTGCCGGCTAATTGTAAACCTAAAAACCATCTCCCCCTTCCGTAGGGGAGGGGGGAGATCCAATCCAACGAAACATCGGGGGATACTATGTTTAAATATATTGTAAAACGACTGGCCTTGGCGGTGTTGATTCTGCTGGGCGTGTCGATGATTATTTACTTCCTCATCCGTCTGATGCCGGTTGATTTTATTCAGAGTAAGATCGACGCCATCAGCCGTGGCGGTGCCACCGTGGATGAGAATATGGTTCAGGCTATGTACGAGATGTACGGTTTGGGCGACGACTCCTTCGGCGGCATTCTGAAGGGTTACGTCAATTGGCTGGGCGCTCTGTGCAAGTTTGATCTGGGCACCAGCTTTGTGTACAGCCGTCCCGTGGCGGACATCATCGTGGAGAAGATGGGCGTCTCCTTCGCCGTGGCCTTTATTGCCACCGTGTTCGAGTTCCTCATCGCCATTCCGTTGGGCATTACCGCCGCTACCCATCAGTACAGCCTGCGTGACTACGTGGTCACCGTGCTGGTGATGGTGGGTATCTCCCTGCCCTCCTTCTTCTTTGGCAATATCCTGAAGGATCTGCTGGCGCTGAAGACGGGCTGGTTCCCGCCCTCGGGATTGATCGACTCCTCGGTCACCAATACCGGCATCAATCTGCTTCTGGACTATGTGCAGCATATGGTGATCCCCATTCTGACCATTGTCATCCTCAGCATTGGTGCCCGTATGCGTATGACCCGTACCAATATGCTGGAGGTGCTGAACTCCGACTACATCCGCACCGCCCGCGCCAAGGGCCTCAAGGAGCGTGTGGTCATCAATAAGCACGCCTTCCGCAACACCCTGATTCCGTTGGTGACCTCTATGGCGGGTCTGTTGCCCACCCTGTTCTCCGGCGCGATCATCACCGAGCAGGTGTTCGACCTGCCCGGTATCGGTAACGTGGCTCTGGACGCCATGAACCGCGGCGATATCCCCTTTATTATGGGCTACAATATGTTCCTGGCGCTGCTGAGTGTCATCGGCGTGCTGCTGGCGGACCTGATGTACGCGGTGGTGGATCCCCGCGTCAAGCTGGAGTGAGGTGAGCGAGTATGGAAGAGAATAAGACCCTGGCTATCGAGCAGGAGGAGATCCTCGACCTGCCCGTGGAGCCCACCGATCTGCCCGCCGAGCCTGTGGAGATCGTGGAGGAGCCCGCCGCCGAGGCGGCCGCGGAGGAGAACGTGCCTCTGGATCGTAACGTGCGGCTGATGTCCCCCACCCGTATGGTGATGCGCCGCTTTTTCCGCTCCCGTTTGAGCATCGTGGGTCTGATTATGGTGATCAGCCTGTTTCTGTTCAGTTTTGTGGGCCCGCTGTTTTTCGCCGAGTCGATGCACAAGGAGACCATCAACGGCGTGACGGTGGAGACCTACACTCCCGACAACGGCAAGTGGGGCGAGACCGAGCTGGATGAGACCGGCCG
The DNA here is from genome assembly GCA_017520705.1 of Clostridia bacterium. Classification (GTDB taxonomy): domain Bacteria; phylum Bacillota; class Clostridia; order Oscillospirales; family Acutalibacteraceae; genus UBA5905. The sequence continues at coordinate 77,820 of JAFXFF010000040.1, forward strand.
TTTGGACTATGCCACCGCGGAGAGCACCTATACCGTGGACGGCGTCACCTACACCGTCTACCAGACCACCGAGACCGAGCTGAAGGATAATTCCTATTCCCCTCCCTCTTCCCGTCACATTTTGGGCACGGATAAGGAGGGCTACGATATCTTCGTCCGCCTGATGTACGGCGGTCGCATCTCGCTGATCGTCAGCTTCCTGGCGGTGTTCCTCATCACCATCTTAGGTGTGGTGCTGGGTGGCCTTGCCGGCTATTTCGGCGGATGGATTGACAACCTGATTATGCGTATCAGCGATATTCTGATGTGCTTGCCCGGTGTGCCGATCCTGCTGATCATCCACACCCTGCTGGAGGCCACCAACGTGCCTAAGGAATACCGCATCTATTTGATGATGATCTATCTGACCTTCATCTCCTGGACGGGTACCGCCCGTCTGGTGCGCGGTCAGATCCTCTCCCTGCGCGAGCAGGAGTTTATGGTGGCCGCCGAGGCTATGGGCTATTCCACCGGACGCAAGATCTTCAAGCATCTGGTGCCCAACGTGATGCCTCAGCTCATCGTGCAGATGACCCTGTCTCTGGGCAGCATGATTCTGTACGAGTCCACCCTGTCCTACCTGAATTTGGGTGTTCCCGCACCCTATGCGGCGTGGGGCACGATGATCAACGTCATCAACGACACGGATGTGCTGCAGCACTATCCCTTTATCTGGGTTCCCGCCGGTATTTGCATCGTCATTGCCGTGCTGGGCTTCAACTTTGTGGGCGACGGTCTCCGTGACGCCCTCGACCCGAAAGCGAGGCGATAATTGTGGCCGGTAAAAATAAAAAAGCAGAACGCGGTTATTTGACCGGTCGCGAGATTCGTGCGATCGCCAAGGCTAATGCTAAGGAGATCCGTCGCTTGGAGGCCTACAAAAACCGCAAGGCCGATGAGGAGGAATTCCTCACCGAGATGCACGACCCCGACAACATTCTGGAGATCGATGGCCTGCACACCTACTTCTATACCGAGCAGGGCGTGGTCAAGGCGGTCAACGGTGTGTCCTATAACGTGCCCAAGCACTCTGTGGTGGGCGTGGTGGGCGAGTCCGGCTGCGGCAAGTCGGTCACCAGTATGTCGGTGATGCGCCTGATCCAGGGCCCCACCGGCCAGATCGCCGACGGCTCCATCCGCTTCCAGTCAAAGGATTTTAAGCGGGATGCTAAGGGCAACCCCGTCAAGGCGGAGGACGGCTCCTTCGAGATGGAGGAGAAGATCTACGACATCGCCAAGATGCCCATCCGCGAGATTCACCGCCTGCGGGGCAAGCAGATTGCTATGATCTTCCAGGAGCCTATGACCTCGCTGAACCCGGTGTTCACCATTGGTCAGCAGCTGGACGAGGTCACCCTCATCCACATCCCCGGCGCCACCAAGCAGCAGGCCAAGGAGAAATCCTACGAGATGCTGCGCTTGGTGGGCATTATCCCCGAAAATGTCTACAACGCCTTTCCCCACGAGCTGTCCGGCGGTATGCGCCAGCGCGTGATGATCGCCATGGCGCTGGCGGCAGAGCCCCGTCTGATCATCGCCGACGAGCCCACTACGGCTCTGGACGTGACCATTCAGGCGCAGATTCTGGAGCTCCTACAGGATATTAAGAATAAGATCGACGGCTCCATCCTGCTGATTACCCACGATCTGGGCGTCATCGCCGAGATGGCGGACTACGTGGTGGTTATGTACGCGGGCAAGGTGATTGAAAAGGGCACCGTGATGGAGATCTTCCAGGATCCCCGCCACCCCTACACCATCGGCCTGCAGAAGTCCAAGCCCACCATGACGCTGGACGACGGCGTGGAGTTGTACAACATCCCCGGCAACGTGCCCAACCCCACCAATATGCCCAATCACTGCTATTTCAAGGAGCGTTGCGCTTCTTGCACCGCTTGCTGCAACGGCGAGTATCCCGAAATGGTGCAGGTGAGCCCCACCCACTTTGTGGCGTGCCATCTGTACGGAGAGGAGGCCCACAATGACTGAGAATATGGAAACCTCTGTCATCGAGACGGTGGAAACTCCTCAGTATGACGACGCGGCTCTGGCCGCGGAGTATCAGGCCCGCCGCCAGCAGCAGATCGAGGAAGATCTGGCTCAGCCCTTCGACCCCGATTGTGTGCTGGAGGTGCGCCACCTGCGCAAGTGCTTCCCTCTGAAGAAGACCATGTTCGGCAAGGTGACCAAGGAATTGGTGGCCGTGGACGACATCTCCTTCAAGCTGAAGGCGGGCGAGACCCTGGGCATCGTGGGCGAGTCCGGCTGCGGTAAGACCACCGCCGGCCGTGCCATCCTCAAGCTGCACGAGCCCACCGGCGGTCAGATCATCTTCAATGGTCAGGACATCACCCACCTGAAGTCCTCCCAGATGCGGGAGATCCGCAAGCAGATGCAGATCATCTTCCAGGACCCCTATTCCTCTCTGCCCCCCCGTGACACCGTGGGTGGACTGCTGTCCGAGCCGGTGGAGGTGCACGGCATCGTGCCCAAGGAGCAGATCAAGGACTATGTGCTGGAATTGATGGATAAGTGCGGTCTGCGGGATTACTACTTTGAGCGGTATCCCCACGAGTTCTCCGGCGGCCAGCGTCAGCGCATCTGTATTGCCCGCGCCCTGTCGGTGAATCCCAAGCTGGTCATCTGCGACGAGCCGGTGTCCGCTCTGGACGTGTCCATTCAGGCGCAGATCATCAACCTGCTCAAGCAGCTGCAGCGGGAGATGAATCTGGCTTACGTCTTCATCTCCCACGACCTGTCGGTGGTTAAGTTCATTTCGGACAAGATCGGCGTGATGTATTTGGGCGGTATGATGGAGTTCGGCTCCAAGGAGGACATCTTCACCAATCCCCTCCATCCCTATACCAAGGCGCTGTTCTCTGCCGTGCCCAACCCCGACCCCACCCGAAAGATGCAGCGCATCGCCCTGGGCGGCGACATTCCCTCTCCCGCCAACCCGCCCAAGGGTTGCCGCTTCCACACCCGCTGCCCCTATGCCAAGGAGATCTGCAAGCACGTGGTGCCGGAGTATAAGGAGTACGAGCCTGGCCACTTTGCCGCCTGCCACTTGCTGGAAGAGGAGCAGTAATGGCTGAGAAAAAGAAAAAGGAAAAGATCACCTACGTCGACGACGGCCGCACCATCGCGGATATGTCGGGTGTGCAGGGCGGAGCGTCCAAGTACTTCCGCAACGATCACCCCTCTTACAGCACGGGCAAGGAGAAGTGGACCACCTTTTTCGACGCCTTCCGTATGATGCTGCTGCCCACCGCCGTGTTCGGCGGCGCTCTGCTGGTGCTGTTCGGATTGATGTACCTGCTTTTCAAGATCATGTAATAAAAAGAACCGATTGCTCATACGGAGCAATCGGTTCTTTTTATTATGCGTTTCGTTGTCTCAACGGGTTCCAGCGTCCCGATAGGTAATACCCGAGGAACAGCCCGAACAGCAGCAGGTTGTGGGCAATCATACAGCCCCAAGCGGCGGTGAGCCCGTAGCCGAGCATTTGGGTGCAGAGGTAGGTACCCACGATACGCACGCCCCACATACCCAGAATGTTGCACACAAAGGGGTAGAGGGTGTGTCCCATGCCCTGCAGCATGCCCTCAATGATGATGGATACGCCGTAGAAGGGCTCGGACACCGCCACCATCCGCAGCACGGTGGCACCCAGCAGGATCACCTTTTGGTCTTGGGAGAATAGTCGCATCATATTGGGCGCGAAAGCAAAGAGCAACGCGCCGGATATCACCATCAGCGTCACCTCGATGGCCAGGATGGTGCGTCCCAGACGGCGGATGCCCTTCTCATCCCGTGCGCCCAGCGCGTTGCCCGCCAGGGTTGCGGCGGCGGCCTGCATGCCGTATCCGGGGATGTAGAAGGCGGACTCCACCGTGTTGGCGATGGTGTGGGCGGCGGTGGCCACACCGCCCAAGGAGTTGATCATGGAGGCAAAGGCCACGTAGCCGAAGGAGGTGCCGAAGCGTTGCAGCGCGTTGGGAAGCGCCACCTTCAGGCAGGGGCGCAGCACCTGCCAGTCGGGGCGGATGGATTGCCCGCGGGGGGAGAGCAGGGGATGGCGCCACAGCGCGATGGTGATGAGCACGCCCCCCACCGCAAAGGCGATGGCGCTGGCGGCGGCGGCGCCGACCACGCCCCAGCCCGCACCGGGCAGGAGAAGCGAACGTCCCCACAGGGAGACGGTCCGTGTGGGGTAGATGAATAAGAAGTTGAGCACCACGTTGATGAGGTTGACCCACACACCCACCCGCATGGGGGTCTTGGTGTCGCCGGCGGCGCGCAGCACGGTGCCGAACAGGATGGTGGCCACCCGCGCCAGCATCGGGGTGTAGAGGATAAAGAAATAGCGGGAGGCCAGCGGACGGATGGCTGTATCCACCTGCATCCATCGGGGGACGTGGGAGCTCAGTCCCAGCGTCAGCGCGGTGAAGAAGACGCCGCACACCAGCACCGCCAGCACCGCCTGACCGGTGGCGCGGCGGGCATCCTCGTCCCGCCCGGCGCCGCGGGCCTGGGCGATGTAGGATAGAAAGCCCACGCCCAGAGCGGACACAGTGCTGCCGAAGAGCCAGTTCACGGTGGTGGTGGCGCCCACGGCGGCGGTGGCGGCGGTGCCCAGGGACCCCACCATGGCGGTATCCACGTATTGCACGGCGGTCTGCAGCAGCTGCTCCAGCATGGTGGGCCACGCCAGCGCCAGTATGATCGGCAGCAGAGATCGTGCCGTTTTGTCGGTGTGGGTATGAGTCATCGAAGCATCCTCTTGTCATCGGAAAGTATGTCCCCATCATAGCAGATGACATCCCGTTTGGCAAGGGGGAGGACGCAAAAAAGAGCCCGACACAACGTTGTGTCGGGCTCTCGGTGTAACCCAAAAAAGGCTCGTCAGCCTCACTCCTCCATCTGCTTGCCGAGGAAGGCGGCGGCCACCTGCGCCAGCCGCACGTCCCCCTCGCTGGGGACGGTGCCGCTTTCCGGCTGGATGAGGCACACCGCCCCGGTGACGTCGCCGCCGGCGATGATGGGGCTGGCCACGGCGGCGTAGCGGCTGATGGTCTCCACCGGCTGCAGGCGGTTGCCGCCGGCCTGCACCACGTAGGTCTGCCGCCCCTCCATCACCTCGTCCAGGCCGGAGGACACCCGCCGCTCGTAGAAGTCCTTGCGGTTTTGCCCGGCGGCGGCGATGACGTGGTCGCGGTCACACACCAGCACGGTCATGTTGCAGGCGCGGGCCAGCACGTCGGCGTACTGCACCGCAAAGGGGGACAATTCCCCCACGGGGGAGTATTTTTTGAACACGACCTCCCCGTCCTTCTCGGTGAAGATCTCCAGCGGATCCCCCTCCCGAATCCGCATGGTTCTGCGGATTTCTTTGGGGATAACGACTCTCCCCAAATCGTCAATTCTTCTCACAATCCCAGTTGCTTTCATATATACATTTCTCCTTAAATCACAAATTGTGTTGTTATTATCTGTATTTCTGGGAGAAATATACCGCAAGATTTACTTTTACAATCAAATATGATATAATAAATTAAAGGCGGTGAAATTATGCAATTTGTTTTTAACGGAACTCTTGATGAACTCAAAGATAGTATTCGGACAAGAGCCAAAGCATTTCACAAAGATATCGTCATATATCAATATGATCCTACTGTTTTACAAATTGGTTTTTTGCGATTGGGACATAGCGGCGGCAGGTTTTTTGTCGCTAATATTACCGAAGAAAACAATTCTGTCATTTTAGATGGCGAAATTAAGAATTTGAACACCAGCATACCCAACACAGATACACGGAACCTTTTTCAAAAGATTCGCGACACGGCGTTTGGCTTTGTTGCCCTTTATGTGTTCCTTGCTCTCATACCTTGGATAATTTGGTCTATTTTTGATCTTGCCCATCCGTGGATTTCTTTTGCAATACCTGCCGCTATTATTGTTACTTTCGAACTAGTATATCTATTTAATAAGATTTTTTGCAAGAGCGAAAGAAGTTTCGATAAAGAGGACGATAGTTTTCTGCAGTTTATGTCAATGCTCTGTAGTGGTGAAGTTACAGTTCCTTTAAATACGCAGGAACTATATAGGATGCTTATTAACACCGATGGTCTACATTCATTTCCCCGAATCGAAAATGATACTATAACATGGGAGCTGTATGACAACATTTATGTCGAAGCATCAATCAGTGAGTATGACACAATCATAGACATTATTCATAAAAACGCTCTTCGCGGTTCATATATGCACTGGCATCCCGATATTGAGGAAATGTACGAAGAACTGTACAACATAGGGAAAAAGGGGAATGTTTTAGTTCTTCGTAAATGGCTATCAGGAACAGAGATATACTATTTAGGCTCCCCTGATAGATATCAGTTTAGCAAAAGCAAAAAATGGCATTGGGGAAAACTGATCTATTTAGAACAAAAATAAACACAAAAGCGAGGTGAAAATTCACCTCGCTTTTGCTATGTATCGGTCAAAATATGCTGTTTTTCGTCAAAAATTTTTCTTTAAAAATTGTCCGAAACTCCAGTATTTATAAGGCTTTATCGCACTTTTGTGTTATTATAACACGAGCCTCGATTCTTCTCACAATTCCTGTTGCTTTCATATATAATTCTCCTTTAAATTCAAATCGTGATACTATTATTTGTAACTCGTGGGAATTTATACTGCACGAATTTACTTTTTGAATTGGTTGTGATATAATCAATAAAAATTATCGATAGGAGGTTATTTTATGGCAGACCCGATTATAGAAAAATTAGAAAGTTTCAATGCATTTAGAGTTGATGCTTATTGCGAAGGTTATCCAGATGTGATTTTTGAAATCATTTTGGATGTCCAACCGACACAAGAACAAATCACAACTGCCGTTAGTGCTTTGGAGCAGTTTGTAAGCCAATATAACAAACGCCATTTTTTGAAACCTATTCATTATGTTTCTGATGTTGATAGTTTACCCGATGGCGATCACCCAAGAGGGATATACATACATGTTGATTTTGGCAACAGCTCTCCCACTGCTCTAATTGCTGCAGTTGAAACTTTAGAAAAAACGAAACTGCCTATTTTTAGAGTTGCCTTGCAATAAATTCATCTGTAAACACATAGCAAAAGCGAGGTGAAATTCACCTCGCTTTTGCTATGTATAGGTCAAAATTTTTCTTTAAAAATCGCCCGAAAGCCCTGTATTTATAAAGCTTTACCGCACTTTTGTGTTATTATAACACGAGCCTCGATTCTACGAACAATCCCTGTTGCTTTCATATATACATTTCTCCTTAGATTACAAATTGTGTTGTTATTATCTGTATTTTAAGGAGATTTATACTGCAGGATTTACTTTTGAAATTAAATATGATATAATAAAATAAAGGCGGTGATTCTATGAAAAACAAAAAACAAGTAATAACAATTATTCTTTCCGTACTTATCACTTTAGCAGTTGTTTTTGCTGTCTTGTTTGGTATAAAGATATATCAAGACAAACTTATTGAATCAGGTTATAGCGAAACGCCGAATTCTGCTAATCATTATGCAAAAGATGTGACTATCATTCAATTGATTGCTACTCCCGAAAAATATGACGGTCAACTCGTCAGAGTTATCGGTGTCGGCAATCTTGAATTTGAAGGCAATTGCATTTCGCTCAGCAAAGAAGATTTGAAATACGGTGTTGGTCATTCTATTTGGATTGAACTCGGTGAAAAAGCAATTTCATATGAAGAAGCAAAAAAATTTAATGGCGAGTATGTGATTGTAGAAGGTATTTTTGACAAAGATGATTGCGGTCATATGGATATGTTCTGCGGTTCAATTAAAAATGTTAGTCGGTATGATTTGTGGGATGTATATAAATACTATAATCCCCTTGATATGTATTCGATTACGAGAAATGACGATTTAACATACACTTATAAAGTAGTTGATAAAAATGGTAATGTTTTGTTTTCAAAAGACAATGCTACACGTGAACCGGATGTTGAGCAAGTCAATACATATATTCTAGGATTGAAAGTTCAAACAGGGACGGGGCAGTCAACTAATTGGGCAGTGTATTGTGATGTTGAAAACAGTAAAGTATCTGAGGCATTTCAATATGTTTTAATGGCACAAGGCAATTATGTTCTTTATGCAAATTATGAAAACGGTGAACATAGTATTATTGTCCAAGATATATTTGATAAATCACAGTATTATAAAAAGCACATTCTGGCAAACTGTTCTCCTGTTGCAGGAGACATTGTAATAGGCGCCAAGCCGAACGGTGAGGGAATTGCGATTGTTACATATCTTACAGGAGAGAATTATACTGAAACAGAATTGACGATAGAATTTCCATAATAAAAAAGCGAGGTGAAATTCACCTCGCTTTTGCTATGTATAGGTCAAAATATGTGGTTTTGTCAAAAATTTTTGCTCTAAAACCGTCCAAAAGCTTAGTATTTACAAGGCTTTATCGCACTTTTGTGTTATTATAACACGAGCATCGATTCTTCTCACAATTCCTGTTGCTTTCATATATAATTCTCCTTTAAATTCAAATCGTGATACTATTATTTGTAACTCGTGGGAATTTATACTGTGAGAATTTACTTTTGAAATCAAATATGTTATAATAAATTAAAGGCGGTGATTTTGTGAAACACTTTTTACCCGAAGAAGAATTAATTGAATATGTAAAACCTTATTTGAAAGCAAAAGGGTTTAAGAAAAAGAATAAAACTTGGACAAAAGACATCGGTGACTTTACAATTTATTTTTATGTGCAAGGCAGTTGTTTTTCAAAAGAAACATATTATATAAGACCAAGTATTCGCATCAATGCACTTCCCTCTGATATGTTAGTCCACGGTCACTATATGACACAAATCGAGCAAACAACACCCGAGGAAATAATGCAAAAGTTTGAACAATGGTGCGAGGAATGGACAAACAAATCTTTAATAAAGGAGCGTTTGCTTGCGTTTATAGAATGGGAAGAACGCAATCCACTTGAAAAGCGTAGAGCAAAACTGGTGGATTATGAAAAAGATCCTGTTCCTGCCGAAGAATTTTTCATGATTGATAAGCCACCAACAACCCCATCTACCAAGCAATATATTTTAGATAATTTTTAATGCAAAAGCGAGGTGAAATTCACCTCGCTTTTGCTATGTATATCCTTGGCGTTTTAATAACACCGGCCTCTATGCGATTTACACCCCTATTGCTTTCCTATCTATACATCGTAGGGGAGGCCACAAAAGCCTATCCCTGTACCAAAACCGCCAATGGTGAGGTGGCTGTTTGGGGTAGGGGCCATTCTCGCCGTGGATATTTACTTTTCGTCACGCCTGTGCTATAATCGCCCTATACATTATCGCGGGAGTGACGTAACGTGAAAAGAAATTTGATTTTCCTCATCGTGGGTGTGATTTTGTTTACGGTGGGGCTGTGCCTGAATCTTCGGTATGAGGAGAAAAGCATCGTGGTGCAGGCCACCGTCACCGATATCGACACCAAGGAGACCTCCGACGGCGAGTACCGCCACGTCTATTACGGCAAGTACACCGTGGACGGCAAGACTTACGAAGACAAAAAATTGACCACGCAATACAGCGATTCGGAGACGCCGGACGAGCTGTTCGTAGAGGATGTGATCGCTCTGCGCGTCTCCCCCGACAACCCCAACCGCAAGATGTGGGAGGGCGGCTTTTTGGGCACCGTGGGCCTGGTGTTGACGGTGTGGGGCGCGGTAGCGCTGCATCGGCAACGCAAGCGTGCCAAGGCGCTCGCCGAAGCGCCGCAGTGATACGGAGGTGACGGCATGGTACACATCGGCAACGATTGGGATGCCATTCTGGCGGACGAGTGGGGCAAGGAATACTATCTCTCCCTGCGGCAGTTTTTAAAGCGGGAGTACGCCACCCACACGGTCTACCCCAATATGTACGACATCTTCAACGCCCTCAAGTACACCTCTTTCGCAGACGTGAAGGTGGTGGTCATCGGGCAGGACCCCTATCACGGCCCGGGGCAGGCCCACGGCCTGTGCTTTTCGGTCCAGCCGGGGGTGGAGCCGCCGCCCAGCCTCAAAAACATCTTTAAGGAACTGGAGCAGGACGTGGGAAAACCCACTCCGCCAAACGGCGACCTCACCGCTTGGGCGCGGCAGGGGGTGCTGCTGCTCAACACGGTGCTCACCGTGCGGCAGGGACAGCCCACCAGCCATCAGGGGCAGGGCTGGGAGCAATTCACCGATCGGGTGATCGCCGAGCTGAACAAAAAGGAGACCCCCGTGGTGTTTCTGCTTTGGGGCGCCCACGCCCAGCGCAAGGCGCAGCTCATCCAAAATCCCATCCACTACAAGCTGGCCACGGTGCACCCCAGCCCCTTGTCCGCCCACCGCGGCTTTTTCGGCTGCCGCCACTTCTCCAAGGCCAACGCATTGTTGGAAAAACACGGGATGAAAGCAATAGAGTGGTAAAAAAACAGCTCAACGCATTTACGTTGAGCTGTTTTTTTTATTATCCATAACAACTTTTTCGTTTACAAGCAGTAAAACCAAGTCTTTTGGCTTCCTCCAAAGTCACATGTTCGGGATCAATCATCTTGCTGCAAGAAGAGGTCTTGTGATATTTGGTACCGCCGTTGGTGGGGATCCACACCATTTCCTGAGTGGGTTTGGGTTGGGTGGTTTTTGTGACAATAGTTTTAGCGGTTGTGGTGGTAATTATCTTTGTAGTGGTGGTAATTAGCTTGGTAGTCGTAGTAGTCTTTTTTGTAGTAGTTGTTGTGATGGTATCGCTATCGTCAACGCTGGCGGTTGTGCTTGTGGCAGAAGAAGACACATCATTATCCGAAAAATCAGTAATTGTATCACAGCCACACAAACAACCGATGAAAAGTAAGAAAGATAGAATTAAAGCAAGCGGTTTGACTTTCATTTTATTTACCTCCTTTGTACTACACTAAATTGTAGCAGAGGCAGATAGAAAAAGCAAGGGAGTATGTGGAATTATTTTCAATTCTCCCACTTAACCTCTTCGCCCTTGGCAAGGGGGTAGGCGGCGAGGGTGTTGCCTTCCACCTCCGTCAACCGCACCCCGTGGATCCGCTGACATCCATAGGTGCGGTAATAGTACACCTTCTGCTCCAAATCCATACACGAGGTGTATTGGCTCACCACCCGCCTGCCGTCGGGCAGGCGCAGGCCTCCCCGAGGCACCTCCACCGTGGCCATGGCGTGAAAAAACTGTCCCACGGGATTTTCCTCCGCCTCACTGTGGGCCGCCACAAAGGCCGCCCGCGCCAAGCGGGAGGGGGAGGTAAAATCCCCAGGTAGTCCCAGGCTGCCGCTGCCCCGCCCCCACTGGGGCGGCGTAGGATCGGGCTCGTAAGGGGTCAGCCGCGCAAACTCCTTCCATCGAGCCAATTGAAAAGGAAAGGGCGGCTCGTTGGTCATCACTCCAATGAGGTTGTCGTATACCGCCAGACGGTCGGCGGTGGATTCCACCACCAGCGCCCCCGTCCCGTCCGCCACCATCCAGTGCAGACGGGTGGGCGGAAAATCGGCGCTGAACGCCGTGTCGCACACCCGTATCTCCTGCAGCACCTGCCGCGCCCCTTGGATGTCGGCGCATTGCCCCAGAATATAGGGTATCAGCTCGAAGGAGGCCACGTTTTTGGCCCCGTCCGTTACGGGGGCATAGCGGCCGCTGTGGGGGAAGTGGAGCCCCGCCATGGCCAGCCCCTGCTCGTTGACAGCATCGTAGTAGAGGGGATAGCCGTCGGCCACCGTGGCCATCCCCAGAATGGCGTAGTGCCGTGTGAGAGGGGGGAGGTGCCGCAGCGCCAGCGAAAAATCCCGCGGCGTCATCACCACCTGCTCGGCATAGGTGTATTCCAAGTCCAGCGTCCGCCCAAAGCACCCGTGGGCGTGTAATGCGGTGCACATAGCCATCCCTCCTTTTGGGGTAGTATACCCCGTTTTTTGATAAAGAAGCGAAGAGTAAATAACAAAACGGAACGATACGCAGATCGTTCCCTACGGATTCATCATGAGGTCGGATGGTGAAAAGACTGGGGGATAGGATGCCGCATTGCGGCCTGTCGCCTACGGTCACGCAACAAGGTCAGATAGGATACGTAGGGCGGGGGCTTGCTCCCGCCGCAAACAAAAACAGCCGAGGCGTCGCCTCGGCTGTTTCACTTTATCACTCAATATAGTCGTTATCTCTGAACTGCAAAGAATACAACTGCTTATACGTACCGCCCCGAGCGATCAGCTCCTCGTGGGTGCCACGCTCGGTGATGCGGCCGTCCAGCACCACGGCGATCTCGTCCGCACCACGGATGGTGGAGAGACGGTGGGCCACCACCAGCGTGGTGCGCCCCTTGCACAGTTCGTCCAGCGCCTGCTGAATGAGCACCTCGGTGGTGTTATCCAGCGCACTGGTGGCCTCGTCCAGGATGAGGATGGCGGGGTCTTTTAAGAAGACACGGGCAATCGACAGGCGCTGCTTCTGTCCGCCGGACAGCTTCACGCCCCGCTCGCCGATCTCGGTGTCGTAGCCCTTTTCCAGCGTCATCACGTAGTCGTGGATGTTGGCCCGTTTGGCGGCCTCGATCATCTCCTCCTCGGTGGCGTCGGGGCGACCGTACATAATGTTGTCGCGGATAGTGCCCACAAAGAGGAACACGTCCTGCTGGACAATGCCGATATTCCGCCGCACCGAATCCAGCGTCAGGGTACGGATGTCGTGGCCGTCGATGCGTATCACGCCATCCTCAGAACCGAGCCGATAGAAGTTGGGCAGCAGGTGGCACAGGGTGGTCTTGCCTCCGCCGGAGGGACCCACCAGCGCCAGCTTCTTGCCCTTTTCCAGACGCAGACTCACGTCGTGGAGCACCTCGTGGGAGTCCACGTAGGAGTAGTTGACCCCCTCAAATTCGATGGCGCCCTCCACGTCGGTCAACTCTACCGCGTCGGGGTTCTCCGCCTCCTCCGGCTCCTCCATCAGCTCTACAAAGCGGCGGAATCCGGAAGCACCGTTCTGGAACTGCTCCATAAAGTGGATGAGGGTGTTGACGGGGGCAATGAACAGATTGACCGATACGATAAAGGCGGAATAGTCGGCAAAATTGATGCGCCCCGCATAGAGGAACAGACCGCCGGCGATGAGGATGATGACGTTAAACACGTCGGAGATAAAGGTGGTGGTGGAGTGGAAACGGGCCATAGCTTTGTAGGCGCGGCGGGAGGAGTCCACGAAGGTGTCATCGCCCTCTTTAAATTTCACCTTTTCCGTGTCGGCGTTGGTATAGGCTTTGGTGACGCGGATGCCGGTGATGCTGCTCTCCACCGCGGCGTTGATGGTGGCGTTACTCTTGCGGCGGGCGGCAAAGGCCTCCTTCATGCTCCGCCGCAGGAAGAAGGACACCACCACCAGAATGGGTACACAGCCGAAGACGATGAGGGAGAGAATCCAGTCGATGGAGCAGAGATAGGCAAAGGACAGCACCACCATCACCGAGCAGGTCAGCAGGCTCTCGGGGCCGTGGTGGGCCAGCTCGCACACCTCGAACAGGTCGCTGGTGATGCGGGTCATGATGCGGCCGGTCTCGTTGTTATCAAAGAAGGAGAACGGCAGCTTCTGCAGATGGGCAAAGAGGTCTCGCCGCATTTGGGATTGCATCCGCACGCCGATGATATGGCCGTAATACTGCACAAAGTAGTTGAGCAGCATCCGCACAAAGTACAGTCCCAGCACGATCACACCCGCCAGCACGATGGCGCGGTAGTCCTTGTTGGGGATGTAGTCATTGAGCATGGTACGTGTGACGATGGGGTACACCATACCGATGAGGGAGATGGATACGGAGGCGATCATATCCATCGCCAGTAATTTTTTGTGGGGTTTGTAATAGCTGACAAATCGTTTTAACATAAGGATCCTCCCTCTTTTATACACGGATGAGAGCGGAGAAGGCGGCGATGTCTTCTTCCCGCACCAGCTTGGGGTTGTCCATAGGGCTTTCGATGAAGTTAACGGTGTAGCCCAGCCGATGCATCAGCATGGTCAGGCAGCTCTCGGTGAGGGGATGCTGCTGCTGGGCGGCCTTGAGAAAGATCTCGTTGAGCAGAGATAGGCGATGTGCCTCCGGCGATTGCAGGGCCACGATGGATTCGCGGTCCAGATACTGCGCCTTTCCCCCGTCGGTGGCAAACTGCACGAATTCGCGCATGGAGTATCCCGCGGTGGCACTGCCCCGCTCCGTGCAGGCCTGCAGCAGGCGGGAGATGGTCTCGGGCCGCACCAAGGGGCGGGTGGCCTCCTGGATGAGGATGGTGTCGCTCACCCCGTATTTACCCTGAATATGGTCCAGGGCGTTTTTCAGCGACGCCACACCGCTGGAGCCGCCGGGGATGAGCCCCCGCAGCTTGGTGATGCCGTATTGCTCGGCATAGGCGCGCACGATATTCTCCCAGCCCTTGAGGCACACCACGTAGATGTCGTCGATGGAGGGGTGGGCCTGATAGGCATCCATACAGTAGACCAGGATGGGCTTGCCGTGGACGTTGACAAACTGGGTGGGGATGTTTTGGCGGTTGCGTCCCGCTTTGCCGCCGGCTAGAATGATCACGGCACCGCGGGAGCGGGATTTGTCGTCGGGAACCGCTGTCGCGGCGGTGGGGGAGGGGGCGGCATAGCCGGCGATGAGCGCCTCCACCGTGGTGTCTAGGGCGGCGGCGAATTTCTGCAGCTTCTTTTGGGATACGTCGTTCTCCCCCGATTCGATCTTGGCGATGGTGGAGCGGGTGCTGTAGCCCATGGCGTCGGCCAGCTCCTGCTGACTCATGCGAAGTTCAAATCGCCTTTTTTTGATATTGGCGCCAACAGACATAGGCGAACCTCCTTCCTATAGTCTCTCTGTATATTATAAATCAACACGTGTTGATTTTCAAGACCAAATTGGAAAAGAAATCTACAAAAATGTATATTTTTTGTTGACACTCTTATCGATTATCGCTATAATGGGACACTGGAGCGAGGCGGACCGTTTCCGCCGCCAAAAAATGTGAATTACATAGGTCATTATTGAAAGGAGAGCTTACGTTATGAAAGCAGTTATCTTCAATTCCGGTCTGGGCAATCGCATGGGCGATTTCACCAAGAATAACCACAAGTCTATGGCCCGTCTGAAGGACGGCGAGACCATCTTCCACCGCCAGATCCGTCTGCTGGCCGCTGAGGGTATCACCGATTTTGTCATCACCACCGGCCCCTTCGAGGATCAGCTGAAGGCGGAGGCCGCCGACTTCCCCCATCTGAACTTCACCTTTGTCCGCAACGACATTTACGACAAGACCAACTACATCTACTCCATGTATCTGGCCCGTGAGTATCTGAACGACGACCTGCTGTTCTTCCACGGCGACCTGGTGTTCAACCGTAAGTTGTTGCACGACGTGCTGGCCTGCGCCGATGAGAACACCGCCACCGTCAACTTCAAGAAGGCTCTGCCCGAGAAGGACTTCAAGGGCCGCGTCCGTGACGGCAAGGTGCTGGAGGTCTCCATCAAGATCTTCGACGAGGATTGCTTCGCCTTCCAGCCCTTCTACAAGATGACCAAGGCTACCGCCGCCGCCTGGATCGGCAAGGTGGTGGAGTTCATCCACAAGGGCGAGGACAAGTGCTACGCCGAGAACGCCCTCAACGAGATCTTCGCCGCCCTGAACGTCCGCGCCTTCTCTTATGAGAATTACTACATCGATGAGATCGACAATCTGGAGGATCACGCCCGCGTCACCGCCGACATCCTGGCCTATGACGAGGCGGACGCCAAGATCTTCGGTTAATCGATAAAAGGTTAAGAATAAAAGTGAGGTAACGAACATGAGTACTAAAAATTTAGCGCCCACCGCTACCTATGGCTATACCAGCGAACAGTTCAAGAAGTTTAAGAAGCATGCTTGGCTGATGCTGCTCAGCTTTGGTTTCACCTATCTGTTCTTCTATAACGGTCGTCAGAACATCAATCTGGTGATGACCCATATGCAGGAGGCCTTCTCCTCCGATCTGGGCACCTTGGGTGTGGTTTCCTCCGCCCTGTTCTGGTGCTACGCCTTTGGCCAGCTGGTCAGCGGCCGCTTGGGCTCCCTCATCGGCTATAAGCGCTTGATGATGATTGGCGTGGCCGCTTCCGCTGTGCTGAACGTGGCCATCTCCTTCCAGAGCAATCTGGTGGTCATCGCCATCCTGTGGGGTCTCAACGGCTTTGTGCAGGCTATGGTATGGGCCAACGGCGTCGGTGTACTGAACAAGTGGTGGCCCAAGGAGAAGCGCGGCTTCGCCTCCGGTCTGGCTACTGCTTTCTCCGGAGTGGCTCAGGTGGTCACCTATCTGACCATCAATCTGTGCCTGGCCCTCAACCCCGAGTGGGGCTGGCGCGCCGGCTTCCGCTTCCCCATGATCCCCATGGTGCTGATCCTGATCGCTTTCTACTTCTTCTTCAAGGAGAAGCCGGAGGATGTGGGCCTGCCCGCTTTCCAGGAGGCGGACGCCGAACTGGACGCGAAGGACTCTGCAATGGAGCTGGAGCTGTCCAAGAAAGGCTTCTTCTACCCCTACAAGCTGTTGTTCAGCGAGCCTAAGGTCATTGTGTTCTGCCTGATCTCCGCCATCGCCGGTATCGGCCGTTACGGTCTGCTGACCTGGGTTCCCACCTACTTTATGCAGGAGCTGAACCTGTCCGTTAAGGAGGGTATCTTCAGCGCCATCGTGCTGCCTCTGGGTCAGGCCTGCGCCATGTTCGTGTTCCCCTTCATCACCGATAAGGTGTTTAAGGGCAAGCGTGAGCCCATGCTGATCCTGGCCTCCGTCGTGGCCTGCGCCGGTCTGATCTGCTTCCCCATGTTCACCACCAAGCTGCCCGCGACCATTATGCTGTTTGTGGTGGGCGTGTTCAGCATGGTGACCGGTGTCATCTGGGCCATCGCCGGCGATATGGGCGGTCGCGCTTTGTCCGCCACCGTGGTTGGCGTTCTGGATTGGGCCGTGTACATGGGCGCTGCCGTTCAGGCTTCCGCCTTCGGCTTCGTGCAGCAGAAGTTTGGCTGGCCTGCCATCTTCATCACCATCGGCGCTCTGTACGTGGTATTGATGGTGCTGACGCTGTTGGCCCGCAAGATGAAAATGAAGAAGCTGTAATCGAAACACATAAAAAACGGAGTGGCTCACGCCACTCCGTTTTTTGCGTTTCCATTTATTTCTTCTCAAGCGGGATGTAGTTCAGAGACTGGAATTCGATTCTGGTGGAGACACCTACCTCCTTATTGAGGGGGGAATAGTGCAGCAAGGTGATATGATCGCTGACTTTGTAATAGTCGGAATAGTTGATGGTGTTGGTACGTTTGCTCAGATCGGTTACTACCGCATCTGCTCGATCCTTGGTGCAGCCGGGGTCTACCGTGCAGGCGATGAGGGAGAAGACGTTCAGCATCTTGTCGCGGGAGGCTACGGTGGTGCCGCCCTCGATGCTGACACGCAGCAGATAGACGTCATAGGGCTCCTGTCCCTCCGGTTGGGCGGTGTAGGAGGCGTTGCGCACCGTGACGGCAAGCCCGTCGATGTTGGCGATGTACTCCTTAGTGAGATCCTCCGGCTTGGTGCTGGGGGTGCCGGGGGCGCGACGGATGGACTGGACGTCCATAATGTCGGTGCCGTATTTATCGAGGAATTCGACGAAAAAGCGGTTGATGACGGGGTCCAGAGCATAGGTGGGGTCGTGGGGCTCTCCGGTGGTGGTGGTGGGGATGTAGGTGCCGGTGTCCTTTTGCTTCTTGCAGGCGGTGACACTCAGCAGCATGGCCACACACAGCAGCAGGATCAAAATTCGTTTCATAATGTTACCTCATTTTCTCATTGGGATGGTTTTAGTATAATACACGCGGTGGATAAAGTCAATCATCGATTGCTTCGATAAGAAAACTGACGGGGCGGAATCCGTCATTGCAGGAGATGAGAGCGGAATGGGGGTTTTTCATCCATCCGTCGAAAAAGTTGCCGCCGCCATGGGCTAATTCGGTGACGAAGCGTTCCATGCTGGTCCATGCTTCGTGGCACAAGCCCTCGGGGCACTGTCCGTCGCGGCTGATAAACACCTGCCCAAGGGTGTGATCGCAGGCATGCTCGATGGGGTTTTCGTATTGTGCGATCAGGTCGGGGTAGGTGGTGCGGCGCAGCGCGGTGATGCGCACCTCTTTCATAGCAGTCACCTCTTTTCCGCCCTATTCTACCATATTTCGCCCTGGGTGGCAAGAAATATCCGCAAAAACTTGTCACCTGCGGGTTGGTGTGATATAATGAAAGGCAACAAAGGATGGCAGGATGTGAAAATGTGAGCCAACAAAGGACCGAAACACCATATAGGCGCCCTTTGTTTGCGGCAGGCCTTTCGGTGGTTGCCGTCACCGCCCTGGCCCTGCACGGCGCGTGGTGGTTGTCCTTGGCGTGTGTCGCGCTGTTGCTTTTGTGGTTGTTTTTCCGCCGCGCGCTGCTGTGCGCCGCGGTGGTGGCCATATATTTTGTGTCGGCGATGGGCTTTCGCCATTGGTATGTGTCGCCTACCGTTCATTTGGATGGCGAGACCGATACCCTCACCGCCGTTGTGGTGGAACAGCCCACCTACGGCGGTATGTATACGGTGCAGGTGACCCACTCCGAAGTGCTCAGACAGGGTACACGGGTGATGCTGTGGTGCACCGGGGAGGAGACGCCCCGTATGGGCGGCACCGTCACCGCGACGGTTGAGCTGTTTGCGGTGGAGAAAAATCAACGCCATTCCGCTTCACGGGGAGCTTTTGTGTATGCGTTCCCCACCGGGGATGAGGATACCGCCGTTGCGATCACCGAATGGGGTGCTTCTGCCGCGGCCGACAGTCGGCTGCAGGCCGTCCGCGCCTTGACGGCGGCTCCCCGTCGCTATCTGGGCGATGAGGAGAGCGGCATTCTCTCGGCGCTGTGTTTTGGCGAGCGCTCCTTTCTGTCCGATGAGACCGCCGCCGCCTTTCAGGGCAGTGGACTGAGCCATCTGTTGGTGGTATCCGGCCTGCATCTGTCGATGGTGGCTGTGGCGGTACGGCTGCTGCTGCGTCGCACGGGGATGCGGCTGTCCGTGGGGATCACCGTTCTCATCGTGTGGCTGTTTGCGTGGCTTACGGGCTTTTCGCCCTCCATTCTCCGCGCGGCCATTATGTGCACCGTGTGGCTGGTGGGCTGTTTCTTCTTTTGCCGTTCCGACGGACTGAATTCCCTGGGATTGGCAGCGCTGCTTCTGCTGGCCGTCAACCCCTATACCTTGTGGAACGTCAGCTTTCAGCTTTCCTTTGCCGCCACCTTGGGCGTGCTGCTGTTGGCACCGCGGTTGGTGTCGCGTTATGAGAGGGTCGCGGACCCCGATTCCCCGTGGTGGCACGTGGCGTGGCGATGGCTTCGCCATAAAATGCTGGGCGGTGCCGCCGTCTGTGTGTCCGCCTTGCTGTTCACCCTGCCGATGGCCGCCTATCATTACGGTGGGTTTCCGCTCACCTCCATTGTGAGCAACGTGTTGGCGGTACCCGTGGCAGGGGCCATCCTGCTGCTTGGTTGGATCGGTGCTTTGTGTGGCTTGGTGCCGTTTCTCGGCTGGCTGAGCCAATGCGTTTTGTTGGTGGCCGATTGGCTCATACGCTACCTTAAGTGGGTGGCGGCGCTCTGCTCCCCCGATTGGGCGTGGCTGACCGTGTCTACGTTGTGGGGATGGCTGTTGCTGTGCGGTGTATGTGCCCTGATCGCGTTTGGGATCTACTTCCGCATCCCGCTTCGCCGTGTGACAGCGGTGGTGGCTGCCCTGGTGGTGCTGACGGTGGGGGTAGGCTATCCCCTGACCGTATCTCCTGTCAGCTTGACCATCGTCCCCTCGGACAACGAGGGTGGACTGATCCTGCGGCAGGGATCCCACTGCGCCCTGCTCCTCACCCATGCGGAGGAGCTCAATGAGATTACTTACGAAGCCGCCCCCGCGATCCCCGACGCCATCGTTGTGGGGGAGGATTCGGCCGCCGCCGCATACCAATTGCATCGGTTCCCCACCGCACAGGTGCTGTCCGTTGCCGATATGCCGGTGGGCACCGAGGCAGAGCTGTGGAAAGATTGCTGCCTTACCGTCCACGCCGACGGCTGGTGGCGATTGCAGATCAAAGAAAACGTCTTATGGATCGCCACCGATCCTACAATCGATGTCCCTGCTCCCGACGGCACCTGCATCTACGTGGGCGGTACGCCTGCCCATCCCCCCGACACCGCCTATACGGTGGTGTGCAGTGAGGCGTGGTTGCGCCGTCACCGCCCCCACCTGACGGGGCGGGAAACCTTTGTCATCGAGAATCCCATGACCTTGATCCCCCATAGGGGAGAATGGAGAATGTCGCTATGGCTATGACCGAGACTCAACTGAAAGAAACCATCAAGACCGGTGGGGCCAATCTGTACGTGTTTTACGGCGCAGAGGGGTACCTTGTGGAGCAGTATGCCCGTATGGTGGCCCGCGAGACGGTGGAGGAGGGCTTTGATGCCTTCAATCTCCAGCGCTTTGACGGGCAGGAGGTGTCCGCCGCCGAATTGGAGGACGCGGTGGAGGCTCTGCCCCTCATGACCGACCGCAAGTGTGTGCTGGTGCGGGATTTGGACCCCTGCAGCGGCGACACCGACCGCCTGCTCCGTTTGATGGAGGGGGTGCCGGATAGCTGTGTGCTGGTTTTTTGGCAGATGACCGTCCAGCCCGACAGCCGCAAGAATGGGTGGAAATCCTTTCTCAAGATCGCCGCCGACAAGGGCGTGGCGATGAAATTTGACCGCAAGGACCCCTCCGACGCCGCCAAGCTGCTGGCTGGCGGCGCCAAGCGCCGGGGCTGCCGTCTGGACGTGGGGGATGCCTACTATCTGGTGGAGCAGGTGGGCAACGACCTCAATCTGCTTATTGGCGAACTGGACAAGCTCTGCGCTCTGGCAGGGGATGGCGGCGAGATCACTAAGGCGATGATCGACGCCGCCTGCCCCAAAAATTTGGAGGCCAAGGTGTTTGATTTGTCCAAGGCCATTCTCTATCGCCGTCGGCAGGAGGCCTTTGACCTCTTGTATCAGCTCCGCGTCCGGCGGGAGGAGCCGGTGGCGGTGTTGGCGGTGCTGTCGGGGGCTTTCGCAGACCTCTATCGCGGCAAGGTAGCTTCTGCTTCGGGTATGCCTGCCGAAGCGCTGGCACGAGCCTTTAAGAGCTATAAGGGCAAGGAATGGAAGCTGAAAAACGCCCTGCGTGACAGCGCCCGCATTTCTGTGGATACTCTGCGGAATTGTCTGGAGATCTTAGCCGAGACCGACACCACCCTCAAGCTGCGCAGCGGCGACGAATGGGTGCTGCTGGAGCAGACGGTGGCCCGTCTGTCGGAGGCTCTCCGATGAGGCGGGTGCGGCAGGCCATCGTGGTGGAGGGCAAACACGACGCAATTCGTGTGCGCTCTGCGGTGGATGCCCTGGTCGTCCCTACAGAGGGCTTTCGCATATTCAAAGACGGCGAAAAAATGGCGATGCTTCGCCGCTTGGCGCAGGTGCGTGGGCTTATTGTGCTCACCGACAGCGATGCGGCAGGCGGCGTTATCCGCAACCATCTGCTGTCCTGCATCCCTGCCGATCAATTAAAGCAAGCCTATATTCCCCCCATCCCGGGCAAGGAGCGGAGAAAATCCGCCCCCTCTAAGGAGGGCCTCCTTGGCGTGGAGGGGATGGACGTCGCCATCGTGGTAGAGGCGCTGGTCCGCGGCGGCGCCGTCTTCGAGGACGAGGACGCTCCCGCGCACACCTCCCTCGCCCTGACCAAGGCGGATTGGATGGCTCTGGGCCTTTCCGGCACCGCCGCCAGCGCCGAGCGCCGCCGACGGCTGGCGCAAGCGTTGGGGGTGCCTACCTATCTCTCCGCCAATCGTCTGCTGGAATTGGTGAATACCACCGTCACCGCAGAGGAGTGGGAGCGGTTGCTTCAACGTATTGAATAAAAGGGAGGAAATTCCCGATGTTTGATTTCAAAAATAAAATCGTCGTTATCACCGGCGGGGCCCGCGGCATCGGTCTGTGCATCCGTCAGCAGTTTGAGGCGGCAGGCGCCACCGTTTGCGTCATCGATCTGCTGGATAACGACTATTTCGTAGGTGACTTAGCGGATAAGGCCACGTTAGAGGTATTTGCCGCCAAGGTGATCGCCGACCACGGTCGCGTGGACTATCTCATTAACAACGCCGCCCCGATGATGTGCGGCATCGACGAGGGCAGCTACGAGGATTTTGAATACGCCCTGAAGGTGGGGGTCACCGCCCCCTTCTATCTGTCTAAGCTGTTCGCGCCCTACTTTGCGCAGGGGGCGAGCATCGTCAATATTTCCTCCTCCCGTGATCGGATGAGCCAGCCCCAGACCGAGAGCTACACCGCCGCTAAGGGCGGCATTTCCGCCCTCACCCACGCCTTGGCAGTGAGCCTGTCGGGCAGGGTGCGGGTCAATTCCGTGTCCCCCGGCTGGATCGATAATGCCTACACGGTGTACGAGGGCCCCGACGCCACCCAGCAGCCCGCAGGGCGGGTGGGGGCACCTCCCGATATTGCCCATATGGTGCTGTATCTGTGCTCGGATATGGCGGGCTTTATCACGGGGGAGAATATCTGCATCGACGGCGGTATGACGCGGCAGATGATCTACCACGGCGACCACGGCTGGAAACTGGAGCCGTAATTGAAGGGGAGGGGGCGCGATGCCTTGAAAACCATCCGCAGCATCGGCATCTTCGCCCCTTTCCGCTCTCAAACACATCCTTTCCGGCACTCTTACCTCCACTGTTTCCGTGTACTCCGGTCGTGGATGTGGGATAAACTGTGGTCAAACAAAACACCCCGAATGCAGCTCTCGCCGCATCCGAGGTGTTTTTTGTATTATTCTTCTTTTGCTTTGTTCAAATTCCACGTAGCAAGAAAGTCCGGATTGACAACAACTTCTCCCGTGGAACGAAGCTTATACTCTCCTTGACGTGCTCTTTTTGTGGAGCTTAGGTCGGGAGGTAAAGTGAAATCCGTTCCGTCTTTTTGTTTTACGCGTATGATGGTTTCGTTCGCTTCCGTTACCGTTCCGTAAAATTGCTTTTGTTCGATATATTCATTGTCATGAGTGTAATAAGTGATACCTACCAAAAGGACTTTGCCGATCAACTCATCAAAGGTTATTTCTTTTTCGGCTTCTTCGTCGTATTCCTTTCTGGCTTCGTATAAATACATGCCAGATTCTTTGTAATCTTCGGGAATGTCATAGATCGTTTTGCCCATTTCTTCCGAAACGTAACGCTCGCATTCTCCCGGATGCAACGGATCAAATGTATCCCAAGCGGTTACGAGGCTCTTTACCTTCTTTATCCCAAAATCCTTGAAAAACTTATGATACGAGTCTGCCTCTTTGGTATAGATCGTCATAACGTTGTATTTACCGAGCAGGATCTCCTCGTGAGATTCGTGGCATCCGAAGCCGAAATTATTCATTCCGTCCTTGACAAGAAAACTACCGAGCGAATTCAGACAATCGATTGCCTGTTGGGCATTAAGACCGTCGATGAAATAAACGTCATAGTCGTCGTTTGTGTTTGTAATGGTTTTTTCTGACGTGATCCCGTCCTCATTTTTGCAAGGAAGTTCCAAAATGAAAAACATAGGCTCGTCATGCATCTCAATAAAGCGCTTCATCATATCAACAACCTTTGAAGCGTTGACGTTGGCATAAATGGCAGTATCCTTTACTTCGTATTCTTCAAAAAGTTTTTCAGGAAACGGAACCTTGCAGCACTTTTTCATTTCAAGCATGGCGTAACCCCCTTTAACAATCTTTTTGAATGATTATATCATACATTTGCCGTTATTTCAACGGCTCGTTTTTGCTGTATGGTAACTCTGTTCACCCCAAAAGTCAAGTCTTTTCGCAAAACAAATTTTGCCCCGCAGTAGACAAAGAAAAAGGGATTGAGATAAGGTACGAAAAATGATATAATAATCTCATCGATAAACCAAAATTTATAGGGATGAGAGAATGAACATATTTTATACGAGTGAACGAGATATATGGCGAAAGTGGCTTGCTGAACACTTTGAAACAGAGAGCGAAATATGGTTTGTGTTTCCAATGAAGGAATCAGGCGATA
>JAFXFF010000041.1 GCA_017520705.1 Clostridia bacterium
ACTACGACGGAACCAACGCCGCGCCGTCCTTCTATTTCTATGTCAAGGATGGCGGCAACTCTGTCAATCTGGGCAGTGGTTTTGTCTATCCCGCCGAGGCAGGCAAATGGTATCAGGGTACGGTTGAATTCAACACCGGCACCTACACTGAGCTCCTTCTGCTGTTGCAGAACAAGACCGTCAATGACGGCGGCGTTTACTACTTCGACGACATCGTGCTGGTCGGTCCCGAAGAGGGCGGAGACGACGATGGCGAAGGCGGCGGCACCAATAATGCCGACGAGCGGGTGGTCAACGGTGGCTTCGAGACCGGCAACAGTTCCGGTTGGGCCAGTGTGAACGGCAGTTCCGTATCCGATGAGCGTGCCCACGACGGCACCTACGCGCTGAAGGCCACCAACACCTCCGCGCTGTATTCGACTCTGGTTAAGAGCAAGCCCATCGCGGTGGCGGCCAACACCGATTACACCGTGTCCTTCTGGTACTACTACGACGGCAGTCACACCGAGCCGTCCTTCTATTTCTACGGCAAGGACGGCGGCAACTCACTGAATCTGGGCAACCATATCGTTACGGCGGTAACCGGAGCCTGGACTCAGGTCACCTACACCTTTAACACCGGTGCCTTCACCGAGATCTTGCTGCTGTTGCAGAACAAGACCGATGCGGACGGCGGTGTCTACTACTTCGATGACATCTCCCTGTTGGGGCCCGCTCCCGGCGGTGACATCGGCGGTGACGATGGCGGCGATGACGATGAGGGTGATGTGGACGAGGATGCTGTTGAGATGCTGATCAACGGTGACTTCGAGACCGGCGACAAGACCGGTTGGACCCTCAACGGCGGCACCCGTTTGGACAATAAAAATCCTCACGGCGGCCGTTACGGTGTGGTCACCACCAACACCAGCACCATCTATCAGACCATGATGTCCCAGTTCTTCAACTCCACCATCAAAAGCGACTACAAGGTGACCTTCTGGTACAAGTATGTGGGCGAGACAGTCGCCCCTAGCTTTTACGTGTACATCAAGAACGGTGAAAAGACCAAGGATCTGAAGAGTGCTACCTTTACCGCCGATCAGCCGGATACTTGGTATCAGGCCACGCTCACCTTTAATTCCGGTAACTACGAAACGGTGGCTGTGTTCCTGCAGAACAAGACGGTGGATGCCGGCGGCTCCTACTACTTCGATGACTTCTCGGTGATGGGCCCTGCCTTTGTGCCCACCCCAAAGCCCTCGTTTGACGACTACATCACCAACGGCGACTTTGAGCTGGGTGATGCCACCGGCTTTGTGGACTATGCCGGCACCACCGTGTCCGACACGGTGGCCCACGACAGCGTGTATGCGCTGAAGTCCACCAACACCGCCAACGAGTACCAGACCATGACCAAGATCAACCCCATCGAGGTCAACCCCGATACCAATTATGAGGTAACCTTCTGGTACTACTACGATGGTCAGAACGCCGGACCCTCCCTCTCCCTGTATGCTCAGGATGTGACCAACAAGAAGAACATCAACAGCATCACGGTATATCCGGCAACGGCCGGTGCCTGGTATCAGGCGACAATGGAGTTCAACTCCGGCGAGTATATGCAGATCTCGCTGGTGTGGCAGAACCGCACCGTCGGTGATGGCGGCACCTATTATCTGGATGACATTGTGATGTCCCGCATCCCAGACGACAAGGCCTTTGACGACGGCTATATGACCAACGGCGGTTTCGAGACCGGCGACAAGACCGGCTGGACCATCTATCAGGACACCATCATCAACTCCGCCTCCGCCCACGACGGCGCCTACGGTGCCAAGCTGATGGGCGACGGCAGCTGGGGCAGTCTGGCCAACCAGATCGTTAAGGTAACCGCTGGTATCTCCTACGACGTGTCCATGTGGGTTCGCGTCATCAGCGCCGGTGTTAACATCGAGGTCCGCGACAGCAAGGGTGGCACCCAGTTGGCCCATCTCAAGTACAACGACGGCAAGTGGGCCAACCTGACCTTCCGCGTGACCCCCGCCACCGGCGAATTGTACATCAACCTGTACGGCTTGGGCGGCGGTGCTGCCGAAACCGTCTATCTGGACAGTGCGTCGGTGACGCTCTCTCCGCTGGTGACCAACGGCAAGTTTGAGACCGGTGACGGCTCCGGCTGGACCGTCGGCGGCTCCACCGCCATCCTGCCCTCTGCCGCTTACGACGGCACCTACGGCGCACAGCTGGAAGGCAAGGGCAGTCTGCTGAGTCAGACCGTTCCGGTCACCGCCCGTACGACCTATGTGGTGGCTATGTGGGCCAAGGCGGTCAACGGCGGCGTGGACATTGCCGTCAAGGATGGCTCTGCCTCCGGCAATGTGCTGGCCGGTGAGCAGTATACCGGTGCCGAGTGGAGCCGATTGGTGTATCTGGTCACCCCCACCGGCGACGGTCTGTATCTGGACTTTACCGGCAGCGGTGAGAGCAATACCGTGTATCTGGACAATGTGTCGGTGGTTGCCCTGTACGACGACGGCTTTGTCCTCAACGGCGATTTTGAGACCGGCACCAACGCTTACTGGACCACCTATCAGGGCTCTTCCGTTTCCGCAGATGCCGCCTATCAGGCTGCCTATGGCATGCATGTGATCGGCAACGGCGGCTGGAACGGTATGGCCTATCAGGATGTCACCACCACCGCCGGTAAGATGTACAACTATTCCGGTTACTTCAAGGCCAATGCGGCGGGTGTCAACATCCAGATCGTGGATGTTAACACCGGCAAGGTACTGGATAGTTTGTGGTTCAACAAGACCGAATGGACCAAGATCTCTATGGACTTTACCGCCACCGGTTCCACCACCCGCATCAACGTCTGCGGCTCCGGTACCGGCACTCCGGAAAGCGTCTATATGGACAATCAGGCAATCGCGGAGCTAAAGGAACCCTCTTTTGACGGGTATCTTTACAACGGTGACTTTGAGGCCGGCTCTCTGACCAAGTGGGAATACTACAGCGCTACCGAGTTGTCCACCGAGGCTGCCTACAGCGGCAAGTTCGGTGCCCGCCTGAAGGGCGACGGAGACTGGGGCTCCCTGATGACCCAGTCCTTCAAGATCGAGCCCGGCAAGACGTATCGGTTCAGCCTGTGGTACAAACCGTTCACCAACGGTGTCAACCTGGATCTGATCGGCAATGCCAGCGGGAGGATCAACTCCCGGTACTTCGATTCTCGCCATAGCTTGAACTGGAACAAGTACGAGTTCACCTTTGAATCCGGTTACAACACCACGCTGACCCTGAACTTCTCCGGCTCCGGTATCGGTCTGTCCCAGTCCGGTGCCGGCACCAAGGACGAGGTCTGGGTGGACGATATCCTCATCGAGAATCTGTCCGGGGATGATCTTGACCGTTCGGAATCCTTGACCTATGCCGGTGCTAGCATCCGTGACACGGAGGATATGAACCGTGGTCTGGCCTTCCAGTTCAATCTGGATGTGACCGGTGCCAAGTATGAGAACGACAACGTGCTGGTTCCCAATACCGGCGATGTAAAGCTGTACAAGTACGCCGATACGATGGGTCGTCTGGTGGAAACCGGAGCATTTATGTCCAATGATGCGGCTGTCGCCGATAATCTGACCGCGGACAGCGTGGACGGTAAAAAAACCATCCGGATCGTGGCTAAGTACCTGACTGATTGGGAGGAGAACGCCATCGGTTTCGCGGTGCGTATCATCAATATCCCCCAAAGCGGCAGCGAGACCCAGATCTACGCCCGTCCCTATTACATCTACGAGTTGGACGGTCAGCAGGTCATCGTTTACGGCGATACCGTTCATAAGAGCTACGCCGACGTGGAGAGCGCACGCCGCACCATGCGGGTGCTGACCATCGGCGGCGACAACCTGTTCGACTCCATCGATACCCATCTGTACGATGTGCTCAAGAGCGTGGAGTACGACCAGATCATCCTGGGCAACCTGTGTCCGGATGGCAACGGAACCTATACCTATCACAAGAACAAAGACAACGGCCAGTGGGTCACCACCTCCGGATACAACGGCCTGACCGCCCTGCAAGAGGAGCGGTGGGAATACATCGTCGTTGACGATGCCCAGCTCATCGACTGGGTCAAGGCCAACAAGACCGAGCAGGATGCCCAAGTGCTGTGGCACCTGGGCTGGGAGGGCGACTATGCCGAAAACGTGGCTGCCGCTCAGGCTGCGAATGCAGACGGCGTCATTCCGGTAGGCACCACGCTGGAGAATCTGGCCACCATCCGTATGGAGGGCCTGTACACCGACGGTGACTATCTGGGCGAAAGCGGCGAGTACACCGCCGCCCTGACCTGGTTTGTTGCTCTGACCGGTGAGAGTCTGGATACGGTCACCCACCGACCCGCTGAGATTCTGCCGTATCACTTTGATCTGGCTCGGGCAGCAGCCCATGCGGTATACCAGCCCTATGCGGTGCGGGATCTGTCCGAAACGGTGCTGTTCGCCGGCAGCGATTTCCAGCCCTCGGTCTGGAAGGACGGCGTGGTGATCGTGCAGGATCTGATGGAGACTCTGGTGGATCAGGGCTACGGCCTGTTCGACGGCTTCTTTGCCGTGGGCGACTATGCCTCCGCCACCGGCCACGATGTGAGCACCGAGGGTCTGCGGATCCTGGATGAGACCGTCTCCCCCTTGGTCAACACCAACAAGATCTATTCCGAGGGTAACCACGATGCTACCACCACCGTCGGCATTAATCCCTATGGCAATAACGATCCTATCGGCGGTTCCTACGGCGTGTTTGTGGTCAACGAGGAGGATTACAGTGCCTATGGCGGCGGCGGTGAAAAGGTAGCCAAGGATATGGAGGCCTATTTCAACCAGCGGCTGGCGGATAAGAGCTGGGGTAACAAGCCCATCTTCGTGCTGTGCCACGTGCCGCTGCACTTCAGCCGCCGCACGGTGGATGAGCGCTGCAGTGCCTCCGCTATGCCTATGGTGGATGTCCTCAACCGAGCCGGTGAGGCCGGACTGAACATTATTTTCCTGTTCGGTCACAACCATTCCTCCGCCTACGACGATTATCTGGGCGGTGCCTCCATCTATCTGAAAAAAGGCGACTCCATTCTGGTTCCCGTACGGGAAAACCACGAAGAGTATGAGGAAGTCACTCTGAACTTCACCTATATGAACAGCGGTTATATCAACTACTATGCCGATCACGGTACCGGTGGCGACACCGAGGTCACCATGACCACCTTCCGCATCCGAGCGGACGGCTCCGTGATCATCAGCCGCTTCGATGCGCTGGATGAGCACAACCTGAAATCCTGCGGTAAGCTCAACGAGAAGCTGGACGGCAATCTGGGTCTGTCCCCTAACGAGACCGTTTACGATACGCCCCGCATCGTGACCGCTACAACGGATGAACCTTACGTAGAGGAGTAACCCCCTTATGAAACCCCCTTCCACAGCCTTTCATTGAACTGTCCCAAATTGTACGGACAGCACAAAAAACACCTCATAGGTAGCAAAATCAAATTTAAGCAACAAACTGACTTCGTTTTTGCAGCGGAGTCAGTTTTGTTTTTGTTTGGATACGCTGATGGTTGTAGAAGTAAATATACGCATCAATGAGTTGGCGAGCCTCGGCAAAAGATTGTAATTTCATCCGATGAATGCACTCGGTTTTGAGAATAGAGAAGAAATTTTCGGCCAAAGCGTTGTCATATGGATTCCCACGTCTTGACATCAACGGCGTATATGCCTGTTTCTTTTTGTAACTGTACACCGCTTTCACCGTTTAACGTGCGTTTTACCAATTTCAGTTTTTCCTCTTTGCTGTGGGTAATATTTCTTCCGCCTTTTGGCCTTCCCATTTTGATCAACTCCTTTCTTTTATCTTAACATAAAAATAGTGATGGTATGAGTTCGAAAACTTATGAGTGCGTTTGTGAAACGGGTACTTCTCGATAATTTGGTTAGTATGTAACTGAACAAATAGAACACCGCCAGGGGATATCCCCTGGCGGTGTTCTATTTGTAGTTGCCTTGAAAACCATAGGAGATGATTTAAATGACAATTTCACGCTCAGCCTGCGGCGGGGTGGTATCGCCCGCAAGACGCTGGCAGGCGATATCAAAGATGTTCGGCAGGTTGATGCTTTCGGCCATCTTCAAGATGCCGTTGTGGAGAATCGTTCGCACGATTTCGGAGATGGGCTTGTCGTAGTAAAAACTCAGAATCCGCAGTGCCTCATCTTCCTCGTTGTAGATGTAGTAAGTACACCGCTTGGTCTCGCCGGGCAACGTCTTGAAATGGTGCTTCATAGCGTTGAAATGCTGGAAAGAGACACCGTCCTCGTGGACAACCGGTGCTTCGGCGCCGATGTATCCGTCCGCCGTGTTGAGATTGTACCGGGGACACAAATTGGCGATAAGCACTTTTTCAGAGAGCAAGCCGTCCTTCTCGGAATAGGGGCCCCATACAGTGATGCTGTGGACCTGCGACATCCACTCGTCCTCGCATTCGTGCTGTTGGTAGCGGCCCAATATGTGTCGGGTAGAACCTACGTAAAGGACTTTATTGTTCTTGTTGAAATAAGCATACACGTACATAATCAAACCTCCTAAAAGTTGTATGTCAGTCGCCTGACTTGTTAACATTATAAATCAGTCGACTTATATTGTCAAGAGGTTTTTAAAATTTTTTATAAATAAGTTGACTGACAGAGGCGAGCTGTGTATAATGGGGAAGAAGGGAGGGGATGACGTGTCCAGCGATGCACATAGAAAAGCGGTTGCCAAACATCAGGCGACGAAGGACAGAGTAAACATATGGATGTCTCCGGAGGGGAAACGCCAACTGGCAGAATTTGCGAAAACCACTTCCGAGAAATCGATACAAAAATATTTGCTCAGACTCATCAAAGAGGATTCGGGAATTGATTGTGACCCGAAGTAAGGAATACATAAACAAATATATTGACAGCACTCAAAAGAATGTGTTATAATAATAAAAACACTTGGTGGGCCGTATGGTAAACCGACATGGGCAAGGTCCGAACAGTGGGTTCGGCGGCAGCAAACGGGGCACACCCCTGGCATAGATAAGACCAGGAGCCGGTCATAAGCTTGACGCAAGGAAAACGGCGGCCAACCGTATGAAACAGGACGGGAACAGAACCAAAAGACAAGGCAACACCGAATTTAGCGATCGGTGCCGAGTACGTTTATAACGCACTCACTTACTTTTAACAAAGTAGGTGGGTGCGTTTTTTATTTATATTTTTGCGGATGGATAGGGGAGTTTAGGCGGGGTGCAGGGAGCCCTTTTCAAAGGGCACGCCCTGCTGGGGAGGTGTTCGCAGACACTGGGGTAAAACCCCACAACTCCGTCGGAGACGCCCTTGCGGCGAGCAAGCCCTACCTATGACGGAGGAATAGGTGCGAGGGCACATACCTATATCATAGATTTCGGGTTAGAAAGGAGACAACATTATGGGATACAAAATGGGAGTACCGTCGCTCAAGTTGAACAATGCCGGAACAAGAAGCAAGCGTTGTGGCAGTTTTGCCGGAGTGGCCTATGAGGCCTTTGAAGAGCGAAAAGGAAAGGATCAAGACATCAATCACGAACTGTCAAAGAATAACATCTATATTGGAATGCGGTCTGCAGAAGAACTGCTCGAATACAGCCGACAGCACGTTGCTCAATTACGGGATGCCAAAGGTCGTGCTCTGCGCAGTGATGCCGTTGTTATGTGCGCCACGGTATTTAAACCACCGGCGGTCTATATGCGGAGCCTGACGGATGAAGAAGGAGACCGCATGATGATGGACTGCTTGGAGTTTTTCAAAAAGGTCGTTGGGGAAGATAATATTAAAAGCTTCATGATTCACAAGGATGAATTAGGGAAGCATGCCCATTGTTTTTGGGAGCCAATGACGATAGACGGCAGGCTCTGCGCCAAAGAGGCTCATGGTTTGAAATTTTTCAAATGTATCAATGAACATCTACCTGCGTTTTTGCGAGAAAGAGGCTGGGATATAGAGGATGCGGATTGCTATGACTGGGCCCAAGAAGAAACGGAGCAAGCAAAAGAAAATCGGCGCAAAAAGAATGGACGTTCTTCGGCACAATACAAGCGAGATGCTGAGAGGGAAAAACAGAAATTGTTAGAGGAAAACGATGCCCTTATTGAGAAGAATGAGCAACTGAAAATAGCCAACGAAACGTTGAAAATGGAGCGGGATGGCTTGATGGAAGATGTAAGTGCTTTGCTGACCATTCAAAACGACAATGAGATGGATGCGGCAGTTGAAGAAATCAACTTGGTCTTTGATCAGCTTGAATTCCATCTGCAAGAGCAGGACGCTATCGTGGATGAGTTGGAAGAAGCATCGCGAGAAAGTGTGGATAGAGCGGAATTGGTATGGCGAATTCAAGATTCCGTGTTTCTGCTGAGGAAAGTTGCTGAAACGATCCGTTCGTTGATTAAACGAGCCAAGGACATGTTGGTAGAGATTACAAGGTATGGCACTTTCTTCAAAAGAGAGGACGTAAAGCCGATTGCGGCCAGCCTAAAACAGCGGATAGAGAATGCAACCGCAAAGGCTCAAGGTAGAGCAAAAACGGAGCAAAACAAGACGGACAACATTTTGCATAGGTAAGCAGGGTATATTTCCCAACATAAAACAAACAATGAAACCAAACGCCTAGACGAAAGGAGGTGTGAAAATGAAGAAAGCTTTGTCGGCAGAGGAGAGAGCGCGACGGATGGCGGAGGACATATGGCTGAATTATTTCAACCGGTATCTTTGGGAGGACGGTACGATTTCAGAAACCGAATACAAGAAGATGACCGAGAAAATCGCTATGCGCAGTACAAAGCTTTCTTGCGAACGTAACGAAAGATGAAACTTTTAGCAATGGCAAATTGACTCTTGCATTTTCGGGTCATGCATGATATAACAAAACAAAAGGATAATGATACAACGAACTTTGAGAGGATAAGACAATGGATATTTTAAGTATTCGCGCATTGTTGAGAAAGAAATCGATTTATGACATTCCATTACGTGTGACCTATTATGCCCGTGTGTCTTCGGATACGGACGAGCAGCTGAATTCCTTGGATAACCAGGTGGCCTATTACGAGAACTTTATCAAGAAGAACAAAGCTTGGACGTTTGTGCTCGGCTATGTAGACGAGGGCCTGTCGGGTATCTCCACCAAAAAGCGTAAGCGTTTCAACGAGATGGTGGCGGACGCCGAAGAGGGCAAGTTCGATTTAATCATCACTAAGGAGATTTCCCGTTTTGCCCGTAATACGTTGGACTCTTTGCAGTACACCCGTGAACTGCTCGGCAAGGGTGTGGGTGTGTTTTTCCAGAACGACAACATAAACACGTTGGATGAGGATGCAGAACTGCGGCTGACCATTATGTCCTCTATTGCACAGGATGAACTGCGAAAACTGTCTTCTCGTGTGAAGTTCGGCCATCAGCAGGCCATTAAGTCCAACGTGGTACTAGGGAACAGTCGTATTTTCGGCTACAAGAAGGATGATAAGCGCCTGGCTATTGACGAAAGCCAGGCACCAATGGTGCGAGATCTGTTTCGGTTGTATGCCACCGGCGAGTACAGTATGAAGCAGTTGGAGACTCTGTTTTACGAGCAAGGATATCGCAATTACAACGGCAACAAGATTGCCCATACCACCATGTCTGGCATTATCTCCAACCCCAAGTACAAAGGCTATTATGTAGGTAATAAGGTGCGTATCGTGGATATGTTCACCAAGAAGCAGAAGTTCCTACCGCCTGAGGAATGGGTGATGTTCAAGGACGAGACGGGGGAGATCGTACCGGCCATCGTGTCCGAGGAGTTGTGGGATAAGGCAAACGAGATTCTGACCCGTCGTAGCGAGGACGTGAAGAACCGTAAAGGTGTTTGCAACCACGCCAATCTGCTTACCGGCAAGCTTTTCTGCACCCATTGTGGCTCTCCGTACTATCGGCGGGAATCCAAGAGTAAGGACGGCACCGTCAATTCCAAATGGGTCTGTTCCAACAAGATCAATAACGGCGCAGATGCCTGTCCGTCGTTCCCGATTTATGAGAGTGAGATTAAGCCCATTCTGTTTGAGGTGTTCAGCGAAACTCGAGTGGATGTAGAGGCGTTGGTCAAGACCTATGAGGAGATGTTCCAATCCTTGGCGGCGGATGACGAAACCACCAAGCAGATTGAGGAGCAGAAGCGCATTATCGAACTGGCGGACAGCAAAAAGAATAAATTGCTGGAGCTGGTTACTGTCGGGGATATCTCCACTGCCAACTTCCGCTCTATGACCGACAAGTGTGACCGTGAGGCGGAGGAAGCGAAGAAGTTGCTTTTAGAATTGGAAGAGGAGATGTTCACCAAAGAGGAATATCACAAGCATATGAATGAGGTAAGATCTCGCCTGGAGGCTGCGGTGAGAGATGCTTCTTCCGGTATGATTACCAACGAGTTTGTGGCACAGTATATTGACAAAATTTTTGTTACATCAATGGGTGATGATACAGCGAAGTTGGAAATTAAGATTTTCACCGGCAAAAACACCGAGAAATGGCTGGAAAAACTAAGTGCTCGGAGTCGGGGTCGTATGGGTCACACGATGAAGAAGATGATCCAGGCTTACGAGCAGGGTCTGAAATAAGCACCGAAATCGAGGGGTGCCCGAGGAAAATCCTCGGGCATCTTTTTTGTGGTAAAAAATTGACAAAACTTTTGCGAAATCCCTTGACAAATGCGAAAAATGGGGTATAATAAATCCTGCTTGCAACAGCGAGCACAATTTTGCGGAATTGTGTAAAGGTAGCACGAGAGTCTCTGAATCTCTTTGTCTAGGTTCGATTCCTAGTTCCGCAGCCATAAAAAAAGAGGACATCCGAGAGGATGTCCTCTTTTTTTATCGTTGAGAGTGGGCGGAGTCGAACCTCGAAAATCCGCAAGGATTTTCTTAGGTTTTGCGCAGGTAGAAACCTTGGATAAGTAGTCGCTCGGCGCAAAACCGAGGTTCGATGACGGATGTTACACAATACCACCCAACGGGTGGTCTGTTTCTTTTTGTTTGTAGAAATTGCGAGAATCGAACCTACGAAATGCCGTCAGGCGTTTCTCAGGTTTTGCGTTCTTCGACCACCTCATCTGTCGTTTTCGGGACGTCGAGGGCGCCGTCCCCTACGCAATGGCGATTGCCGTTCCTCCTACGGATATCTATTGACTTTTGTGGATGAAAATGGTACTATTATACTATTGCAGTAGACAAAGATGCAGTAGACAAAGAGGTGATGTCGTGAAAATAAAAGAACGCTTAGGGGATATTGCCTCCACGGCATTGGTTTGGGTTATTATTGCTTTGTGCTTACCATGGATGCTTCTCGTTTTGATAGGGCAGTTTTTGTATACGCCCATCGAATACATACAATTCAAGAGATCGCGGTATCAGCAGGATTTTCCCCGTAAATATTCGCTGTGGTGCGGTGTGCATCTCGACAACGAAGTGTACACCATCGTGAAAGAGAACAATCTGCCCGTGGAATACATCAAATGGAGCGAGGATTACGGTCTGCACGGCTATTTCGTGAGCGGAGATACGTTGCTGAATTTCACCGAGCCTTTTTTCTACGACGAAAAGAAACAGGAGTGGATGCTGTGGCCCGGGAATGCGGAGGATGAGAATGACGAGGTAGAGGACGTTGACGTGGAACACGTCGGCGAGGATAACACCGACGATTGCGTAGGCGTTGAGGCGGCGAAGGAACTGATGCTACAATGGTTTGCCGCCGACGTGGCAGGGCGCGAGTGCCGCCGTGTGGCGGTGTTCTATGAGCGCCAAAAGACCGAAAGAATCTATGGCAAAGAGCAGGCGGAGGCGCTGAAATCCGCCGGCTGTATCCTCTACGAGCGTGGCGCATTGGCGCAGGCGATACGAGAGGTTATTGAGCAATAAGGGAGGGAATCGTATGCTGATCATGCGACCGAAAAAGGACCCCGATGCGGTTGTGATACAGGTATTGCTATGGGTGATTGCGATTGGATTTGGTGCAGCATCACTAACTGAGAACGTACCGCTGAATTTTTGGTGCTTGTCGGTTCCCTGTGTCGTGGTGTCGATTGTGTATGCGCTGTATCCCCGTGGCAGACGAATCGTCGTTAGCGAAGATGGTATCGAGAGCGTTTCCTTCTTTGTGTTTCGTCGGTTTGTGCCGTGGGATTGCGTGATATCCTATCGAGAGAAAGAGAAAAAGGGCGATTATTCATACAATGTCAATTGGACGACTTGGCTCCTTCGTTCGTGCCGCATTAATTGGATTGAAGGCTCCTTTCGGCTGAAAGTGTCGGTTGCGTCGGGTTTGCCGCTGTATGTGAGCAACAGTTACACCGAATATAAGCAGTTTAAGAAACGGCTGAGAGAAAAAGGCGTGCCACGGATTAAGGCAAAGAAGAAATAAGAAAACGGACACCCAGTCGGGTGTCCGTTTTTGATATACTTAGATTTTGGCGTCCCACAGGCCGCAGAAGCTGTCGATGGGGTCGGTGCCGCGGAAGGCGTCGGGGCCTGCCAGCAGGTTGTCCACCAAAGCGTCCAGCGTATGGGGCTTGCTGTCGTAGGCGTTGATGTAGGTGCGCACCATGGGGATATCCGCCAGCATGGTGGGGGCGTTGACGCTGATGGCCACCACAGGCAGCTCGAACACGTACCACGGAATCTCGCCGCCGCCCTTGGACATACCGAAGCTGGGGCGTCCGCTCATCACGTCGCACAGGGTGATGACCAGATCCTGACCGGCCTTGAAATCCTCAATAGCGTTCTTGCCGGCGAAATACATATTGATGCTGGGCTTCTCGCCGGCGGCAATCTGCTTTTGCATCTTATCCAGCGGGCTCTCGTAAATGAAGGCGTCGAAGCCCTTGGCGATCAGGCGGTCACGCAGTGCCTCGGCGGCGTTCTGACCGCCGCCCATCATCATCTTGATCAGGGCATCCATGGGGCTGGGAGCGCCCTTGATGTAGACGATCATAATGCGCTTGTACTTCTCGGGGGAGAGAGGCAGCACGTCGGCGTCCTTGTACTTGACCAGCGTGATGGCGTCGCGGCTGATAGCCTCGGCGGTGGCCTTGGCCTCGTCAGTGCTCATCACGGCGGGGGCAGAGGGAACCAACTCCGCCTTCTTGTGCAGACCCATATGGGCCTTCAGACCCAGAATGCGGGTCAGCGCCTCGGTCATACGGGCCTCGGTGATGGTGCCGTCCTGGTAGGCGGCCAGCATGGTGGCGAAATCCTCGTCGGGGTCGTTGAAGAACAGGAACATATCGCAGCCGGCGTTGATGGCGGCAGGCAGCATCTCCTTACGGGTCATACGGTTGGTCATAGCCACCATATGGCTGGCGTCGGTGACTACCATACCGTTGAAGCCCAGCTTGTCACGCAGCAGACCGGTCATGATCTCGGGACAGAGGGTGGCAGGCAGCAACTCGTCATCCGTGATGTCGGGGCGCACCTCGCGCATATACTCCCGCATCATAATGTGGCCGCCCATGATGGCGTCCAGATCGGCGTCGATCAGGGTCTTGTACACGTGGCCGTAGGTGGCCATCCACTCCTCCTCGCCAAAGGCGTTGAGGTTGTTGGAAATGTGGGCGTCGCGGAAATCCTGGCCGTTGCCGGGGAAGTGCTTGGCGGCGCAGGCAAAGCCCTCTACGGTGTGGGCACCCTCTAAGTAGGCGCGGCTCATCTCGGCCACGCGGGCAGGGTCGCTACCAAAAGCGCGGGAGACAACCTCGGTGTTCTCCCAATTGTAGTGGATGTCGCAGACGGGGGCAAAGGCCATATTGCAGCCCATGGCGGCGGCCTCGATGTTGGAGAGACGGCCTAAGGCGTGGGCATACTCGGTCTTGCCGGTGGCACCGATCTTGATACCGGGGGCGATGTAGGTGCCGTCGGAGGCGGCACCGGCGCCGCCGTTCTCGGTGTTGCAGGCGATGAACAGGGGCACCTTGGCGTATTTCTGCAGGGTGGCGTTCTGCATCTGCACCGCCACGGCAGGCATATTGTTGTAGCGGCAACCGCCCAGATGGTACTTCTCCATCAGCTCCTTGAGATAGTCCTCGCTGACGCCGGCGGTGAGCTGGAAGAAGAGCTGACCCACCTTCTCCTCGTCGGTCATAGCGGCGATGGTGCTCTCCACCCAGTGGATGTCCTCATCGGACAGGTAGTAGGGGCGTGCTTTCAAATCAACCATGGTGTTATCCTCCTAAGTTCTTGTTAAACTGAATTAATTTTTTTGCTTGATAATCGCCGCCGTAGGTGCCGTCCAGCAGGTGGCCAAAGCCCTCGGCGATAAACTCCTGCCACGAGGCGGCCTCTTGCCGCACCAGAATGGGGTAGTAGAATACGCCGTTTTTCTGCGCGGCAGCCCGATCGCCGGGGGCGTCGCCGCACATCAGCACGTGGTCGGGGGTGTAGCCTTTTTTCAGCAATTCGCCGATGCAATAGGCTTTGCTGCCGTCGTTTTGGGTCAGCACCACGTCGGTGTGGGGCAGCAGACCGTGGCGCGCCCACTCCTCCAGCACTGCACCGCGGTTGGCGCTGGATACGATGGCCACGTCGGCACGCTCGTGGGCGAAGGCCAGCGCCTCCCGTGCCAGCGGGAAGGGCTTGACCTCGGATTCCGGCAGGCTGCGGATGGCGGTGTTGACCGCCACGCTCCAGGCCAGCGCCTTGCCGAATATGGGGTGGGCTCCGTCGGCGATGAGCGCCTCCAGGGCGCCGTTGGACAATTCGGGGGCGGTATCCGCCCAGCGGCACAGGGCGTCGACACCGTCGATGGGGGTGTATGTGGCGTGGATCTCGGCGAGAGCCTGCGCCAACCCTTTAAAGCGGTTGATGCCGCGGGTGAGGGTGTAAAGATTGATCTCGTTCCAGCGGGCAAGGATGGGTTCGCGCCACGCCTCCAGCCCCCACTCGGCCACCATGCAGGGACCAAAGCAGGTGACGTGCTTAATGTCCATGGTGTCCATGGCGCAGCCGTCGCTGTCTACGCAGACCAGGTAGGTCTTGCGCTTGGTAAAATCGGAAAGGGTATTCACCGTGTTATCATCCCCTTATTTCAGATACATCCATTTTACCACACGGTGAGGGAAAAAGAAATAGGTTTTTTTCGACGGAAAGTGGAGAATTTTCCGGAATCAGAGGACAAAACACGACGGAAAGGTTGACAGAAAGCCGCGATTGCGGTTTAATGAGAGTATACAAAATCGGAACGGGGGAGAGCTATGCGCTACTATATCGATGCCGCCTTTGGTTGTGACCAAAACGACGGCCTGACGCCCGAAACGGCGTGGGAAACGCTAAAGAACGTCAACGCCACCACCTTTTTGCCCGGTGACGAGATCCTGCTGAAGAAAGGCAGCGTCTTTGTGGGGCAGCTGCACCCCCTGGGTGACGGCACCCCCGAGGCGCCTATCCGCATCGCCACCTACGGCTGCGGCGATAAGCCCATCATCGACGGCGGCGGCAGCCACGGCACCCGCGAGGGCAACTTTGTGGAAGGTGCGGCGGTGCTGTTCTACAACCAGAACTATTGGGAAGTGGAGGGGCTCGACATCACCAACTATAACCCCTACTACCAGCAGGTGTTTGAGCACGTGCTGGAACCCCACAGTCACAGCGAATTCCGCAAATCGGCGGAGAACCGCTACCGCTACGGCGTGCTGATCCGCTGGCACAACTACGGCACCGGTCACCACATCCACATTAAGAACTGCCACATCCACGACGTCAATGCCGAGATGTCCCGCTTCTGCGGCGAGGGCATTCTGGTGGTGTCCACCGGAACCATCGGCGGTACCCCCACCAACTTTGCCGATATTCTGATCGAGAATAACGTGATTGCCGACATTGATCGTACCGGTATCTCGGTGTGGAGCGCCTGGGCAGAGGGGAGAGGCATTGAGTATCACAACGACCCCTATGCTGACAACGTCACCAACTTCTACCACACCACGGTGGGCCCCTGGCTTGGCAGTACCAACGTGGTCATCCGCGGCAACGAGATCTATCGTACCGCCGGCGACGGCATCCTGGTCAACTCCACCATCGGTACGCTGATTGAGTACAACTACGTGGAGCATTGCTGCTATGAGATGCGCATCGGCCCCAATGCGGCGGTATGGCCCCACAATGCAGATGGCACCATCATGCAGTACAACGAGGTGTGCTACACCCACGGCGTGCAGGACGGTCAGGCTTTCGACATCGACATCTCCTGCAACGACAGCACCATCCGCTACAACTACAGCCACCACAACGAGGGCGGATTCCTGCTGTTGATGTATAAGACCACCAACAACGATATTCACCACAACGTTAGCTTCAATGACCGCAACGGTCTTATCTGGGTGCACGAGAATGACGGCGGCACCCGCATCCACGACAACTATTTCGATATGTGTGCCGAGGGCGTGCAGGTGTTCCGTGGCCCCTTCGACAGCGACGATTGGGCGCTGGAAAATAACGCCTTTATTTGCCGCGAGGAGAACCGCCATATCGATTGGCGTCCCCGCGCCAAGTATGCGGGCAATACCTATTGGAATATCGCCAACCTGCCTGATGATCCCACCGCCAAGGTGGAGAATACCGAAGAACCCATCTATCCCTACGGACGATAATACAAGAGGAAAACAGTCTCTTTCGAGGGGCTGTTTTCTTTTTATACCAAAGGAAATAAAGCATTGACAAAAATCGCCACTACTGCTATACTTTATCTGTATGCGTGTGCGCGCAGATGGTCGAACGTATGCCGCCCGCTGAAACTTATTCAAACGAAATGAGGAAACGCTATGAAAGAGTTGGATTTGCGCTCATTTTTTCTGATGCTGCTGCAAAATATACGTCTGATCGTCGCGGTGGCGGTGGCGATGGCCGTGGTATTCGGTGTGGCCACCGGTCTGCTGACCGAGGACACCTATTCGTCCCGTTGCTCCATGTACGTCATGAACATCGCCAAGGATGCGGATAACAGCTATACCGGTATCAGTGTCACCGGTCTGGAGGCTTCCCAGCGCATGGTCAATGAGTACATCATCATTCTCAAATCCAACAGCGTATTGGAGGAGGTGGCTGATCGAGTCAACAGCCACGGCTATAACGTCACCGCTAACGAGGTGCGCAACAGCCTCTCCCTGACAGCGGTGGAGGAGACCGCCCTGCTGCGCATCATCTCCACCACCCACGATCCCAAGCTGTCCAAGGTGATCTGCGACGAGCTGATGAGCTATGCTCCCGAAAAGATCCGACAGGTGATGCAGGAATTGGGCAGCATCACCCCCGTGGACCAAGCAGAGCTGGGATCTAAGAACCTGCCTAAGACCACCCGTAACGCCATCTTGGGCGGTATCTTCGGTCTGGTGCTGGTATGCGGCCTGGTGTTTGTGCGCTATCTGATGGATAACACCATCAAGGATGAAAAGGATCTGAAGACCCACTTCAACGTCAACGTATTGGGTGTGGTTTTGGATACCACCGGCACCGTGGATAAGACGGCTGCCACCACCACTAAGAAGACGGGAGGGAAACGATAATGGCTGACGAGATCAAGCGCGAGACACCCGAAGTGTCCGCCAATACCGCCGAAAAGGTTGCCGCCGAGGCCAAACAGGCCGTTGCCGGTGAGAAGGCCAACAAGCGTACGGTATTCCAGGTGATGGAAGCCTATAAGATGATCCGTACCAACCTTCTGTTTTCTTTGGCTACTACCTCCAGTCGCGTGGTGGTGTTCTCCTCCGCAGAGCCCTCTGCAGGTAAGTCTACTCTGAGTGCCAACCTGGCCATCGTTATGGCCCAGACCGGCGCCCGTGTGTTGCTGCTGGACGCGGATATGCGTAAGCCCTCCCAGCACCGTAATTTCCGTAAGACCCGCTCTTTGGGTCTGTCCAAGGTTCTGGGTGGCCTGAATACGCTGGACGAGTGCATTCACCAGCAGGTCAAACCCAACGTAGACCTCATCACCTCCGGTCCCACCCCGCCCAACCCCTCTGAGTTGTTGGGCTCCGTGCGGATGAAAGAGGTACTGGACGAACTACAGCGCCGTTACGATTACGTCTTTGTGGATATGCCCCCTCTGTGTGTCGTGGCCGACGCTCTGGTGGTGGCCCCTCATGCCGCCGGTGTGGTGCTGGTGGCCCGTCACAACCAGACGATGTACGAGGAGTTCGCCGAGGCTTTGGAAAAGGTAGAGACCACCGGCGCTAAGCTGCTGGGTGTGGTGCTTACCGATATGAAGGTGGGTACCGGCAACTACGGTCGCTATGGCCGTTACGGCCGCTACGGTCGCTACGACAGACGGCGCTATTATCAGCGGTATGATTATGAATACAGCAGCAAATAAAAGGGCTTTGACCGATTTTCACTCCCACTGTCTACCGAATATGGATGACGGCGCCGCCAACGTGGAGACGGCGGTGGCGATGCTCCGTTCCAGTGCCGAGCAGGGAGTTGTGCGGGTGATGGCAACCCCTCACTTCTATATCGGTCATCATTCTGCCGTGGACTTTTTCCGCGAGCGGCAGAGAGCCTATGAGGAATTAAAGCCGTATTTGACGGAAAATATGCCGCAGGTGCAATTGGGAGCCGAGGTGCTCATCCGCGAGGGGATCTCTCGCTACGACCTGCATCCTTTCTGCCTTGAGGGTACCGATATTCTGCTGGTGGAGATGCCCTTTTCCAGACCGCCGGTTTGGCTGCTGGAGGAGCTGGAGAATCTGGTCAACCGACAGAATCTCACCCTGATGTATGCACATTTGGATCGGTATCTGCCCTGGTATTCTCATAACAGCTTTGAGATGCTGATGGATATGCCGGATTCGATTATGCAGGTGAATGCGTCCTCGGTGGCGGATAAGCAATATTTCGGCTCATTGACACGGCATTTGCCCGACACCCACCGTATGGTGCTGGGTTCGGATATGCACAATATGGATCACCGTGCCCCCCGTATGGGGCAGGCTGTTAAGGTGATGAGCAAAAATCGCATCGGCCGTCACTGGCTGGATCGCATTGCGTGGACTACGAAACATCTGGAACTCCAAGCTGACAACACGGAGGGATTATTGTGAATGCAAAGCAGAACACTGCCGTGAATAAGTTTGCCGCTTATCCGCGTCGCCTGTTTTTGCTCTGGACCGATTCGCTCATCACCGCGGCTTCGTTCTTTATTTCTTGGGCGTGTTTCCAGGAAAAATTGGTTTCGATGCCGCACTACTGGTGGGTGTTTCTGATTCTGACTCTGTTGTGCACCGGTGTGTTTCTGATCCTTTTCGGTTGCTACGACAGCTTGTGGCGTTATCAGGAGAGTCGCGAGTATCTGATGCAATTTTTGGCACTTACCTGCGGTCATACCATGCTGTACCTATTCGGCTATTTCGTACTTACCCCTGCCGGAATGGAATATCCTCAGCGCTTGCAGGTGCTGGTGATGCTGATCTCACTGGTGCTCATGTGGATATCGCGTTTTCTGTATCGCTACGCCCGCCAGGCACATCGCCATCGTCAGCACAGCCGGTTAGCCTCGGTCAAAGTGGCCATCGTCGGCGCCGGTGATGCGGGTGTCTCTCTGGTGGATGAGATCCGCCGTGACCCCACCTGTCCTTACGAGGTGGTGTGCTTCTTCGACGACGATCCGGTCAAGCAGCGGGCTCACGTCCGTGGCCTGCCCGTGCGCGGCTCGTTGGATAGCATCGCCGATCATCTGCAAGGCTCTGACGTGGCGGAGATCATCGTGGCCATCCCTTCACTCAACGAGGAGCGTACCCGCGAGGTGCTGCAGCAGTGCAGCAACACCTCCTGCCGCGTGCGTATTTTGCCCAGCATCTTCAGTCAGCTCCCCAGCGAGACGGGCGATCTGATGAGCAACGTGCGTGACGTGGAGCCGGAGGATCTGTTGGGCCGTGAGGCGGTTATTTTTAATAATAGAGAAGTTTACGATTTTCTGTCGGATAAGGTGGTTATGGTCACCGGTGGCGGCGGATCCATCGGATCCGAATTGTGCCGCCAGATCGCTCTTCACCATCCTGCTCAGCTGGTGGTGGTGGATATTTACGAGAACAGTACCTACGATCTTCAGCAGGAATTGGTGCGCAAGTACGGCAATACACTGAATCTGCGCATTGAGATCGCATCGGTGCGGGACACCGATAAGGTGGATCTGCTGTTCCGCCGCTATCGTCCCCACGTGGTATTTCACGCCGCGGCACATAAGCACGTACCGCTTATGGAGGATTGCCCGGAAGAGGCCATCAAAAACAATGTATTCGGCACCTACAACGTGGCGGATGCAGCCGGCCGTCACGGTGCGGAAAAGTTTGTGCTCATCTCCACCGACAAGGCGGTCAACCCCACCAACGTGATGGGCGCCAGCAAGCGCCTGTGCGAGATGGTGGTGCAGAGCATGCAGCACTATGAAAACACCACCTACGTGGCGGTGCGTTTCGGCAACGTGCTGGGCTCCAACGGCTCGGTGATTCCGCTGTTTAAGAAACAGTTGGCCAGCGGCGGCCCCCTGACCGTTACCGATCGGCGGATCATCCGCTATTTTATGACCAT
Organism: Clostridia bacterium; assembly: GCA_017520705.1. GTDB lineage: Bacteria > Bacillota > Clostridia > Oscillospirales > Acutalibacteraceae > UBA5905. Next base: position 20,633 of record JAFXFF010000041.1, read on the forward strand.
TCCCGAGGCATCTCAGTTGGTGATGCAGGCGGGTGCCATGGCTGAGCGCTCCCAGGTGTTTGTGCTGGATATGGGCGAGCCTGTGAAGATCCTCACATTGGCGGAGAATCTGGTGCGTATGGCGGGCCTCACCCCTTACGTGGACGTGGACATCATCGAGACAGGTCTGCGCCCCGGGGAAAAGCTGTACGAGGAGCTGCTGATGAGCAGCGATACGCTGACCGCTACGAAATACGAGAAGATCTTTGTGGAGCAGCAGGAGACCATTTCCAGCGAGGAGATGGAACAGAATCTGGAGCGGTTGCGTCAGGTGCTGGCTACTGAGTCTGCCCCCGAGATCGTGCGGGTGATGCGGGAGATCGTGCCCACCTTTAAAACACCCGAAGAAGTCAACGGACGGGCTGAGAAGCGTATGGAACAGACAGTTTGATACATGACGGCGGCAGAGCAAGGGCTCTGCCGCTGTTTTTTTGGTGGCACAGTTCGCGTCTTGACCGGTTTTTGCAGATGTGTTATTATTAATGTATTAAAAAATCGCGAGGTGACAACATGAAAGATGTGTTGAAAAAATTCATTGCCTGTTTGTTGGTGACGGTGCTGCTGTGTAACGTGGCACCTATGTGGTATGCCCTTGCGGCGCCACAGGTGATCAACGAAGAAAATTTACTGACCAATGGCGATTTTGAGATGGGGGATACCACCGGCTGGATCCGCAACGGAGCCATCGAAATCGTTCCCTCCGCCGCTAAGGACGGTCGGTATGGCGCCCATATCACCTCCGGTAACGGCCAGTGGGACGAGTACCAGGGGCTCTACACCGATCTGGACGTGGAAAAGAACACCGATTATGTGTTCAGCTTCGATCACAAGAGTGATATTTCTGCTTGCGTGATTGTTTACATCAAGAGCCTGACTTTAAGGACAGATCTGCAAGCCTCTTGGCCGACGCAGGTGCCGGGGTGCTGGTCTCGGCAGGAGTATCATTTCAATTCCGGGGAAACCGATCGCATTCGCATCCAATTGTGTGTGGGCGCCAAGAATTCCGTGCGCTGTTTTGATAATATCCGTCTGCGCCGCGTGGTGAAGAACACCATTAGCGGTGGGCTGGGCAGCGTGATGGATACCAAAGACGATTGTAAGGGCTTGGCCTTCCGCTTTGACGTGGCGGCTAAGGTGCAGGCGAAAGCACCGTATACCTTCGTGTCCGGTACGGTGGATCCCTACGGTGTGGGTGTGGATTACCCATTGGTGCGTATGGGCGCTGTGGTGACCAACGAGACCATCGCCACCGAGGATCTGACCTTGGAGGCGGTGAATGGAACCACCTGTGTGGATGTGACGGCGAATAAGGTGTTTGACGTTACCGCGGACAAGGTCTCCTACGCTGTGCGAGTCACCAACGTGCCCGATTGGGCTGACGACGTGACAATTACCGCCCGTCCTTATTACATTTATAAAGATGGCGGTGAGGAGCACGTTCTATATGGCTCTGCCGCCTATTCCGAGAGCTGCAACAACATCACCGCCCGCAACGAAACGGCGGTTTTTACCCCCGGCGACGGGTGGGAACTGGTTTGGAATGACGAATTCGGCGGCACGACGGTGGATGACACGAAGTGGTACGGAGAAACGAGTCTCTCTGAGGGAAACTACTATTTCACCAATCGGGAAGAAAACGTTTCGGTAAAGGACGGCAATATGGTGCTCACCGCGCGGAAGGAGCCCATCGGCTCCGCCCGCTTTACCGGTAGCCTTGTAAAGACGGCCCACCATTTCAGCTTTCTGTACGGGCGGCTGGAGTTCCGCGCCAAGCTGCCGTGGGGAAAAGGTGTCTCTCCCGCTTTGTGGACGATGGGCGACTATTCCCTGTACAACACCATCGGTAACGGTTGGCCCTATGGCGGCGAAATCGATATTATGGAGTTGGTGGGCGGTAGCAATACCGATCCCACGGAATGGGGAAACCGCACCACCACCCACAACATCCACTGGGGCTACGATCACGACAATCACTATGAGGTAGGTAGCGGCAAATTGAGCGCCTACAATAACGATTGTGTATTCGCAATCGACGAGCTGCCTTCGGAGGGGTATCACATCTACGCCGTCGAGTGGGATTACCGCGAATTCAAATTTTTTGTAGACGGCGCGTTACTGAAGCAGATCCGTTGGGGTACGGATCCCGACGGACGGGATTATCTGGCATGGTATGACGGCAACGGTAATTCGTTGGGCAAGGTGTATCGGTTGCCCGCCTACGACGATTACGGTCGCTATAAGATGACGAACGTATCCTGTGCCGATTTGGATTTTGCTTTTGCCAATGAGGAAAATCCCCATTATCTCATTATGAATATGGCCATGTGTGGATGGAACGCCGATCAGGCCACCAATGGTGGCAATCTGCCCCAGAGCATGTACGTGGACTACGTCCGTGTGTATCAAAAAGTGAAGGATTGATCGAGTAAGTATGATAAAAGCGGTAGTTTTCGATTTGGACGATACCCTGGTGGATTCCTGGTCGCGGTTTGACGGCGGTATGCTGCCGGTGCTGGATGCAGAGGGCATTCCCTATGACCGCGAGGAGATGATCGCCAAGATGCACCCACAGGGAGTGCCGCCCACGGCTGCCTTGTTTTGTGAGATGGGTGTGCCCGGTACAGTGGAAGAGGTTACCCGACGACTGGAAGAAGGAATGTACCGAGAGTATGCACACCGCATTTTTCTAATGCCCGGAGCACGGGAGTATCTGCGCCGCTTGCGCGACAGCGGCGTGCGCTTGTTTGTGCTTACTGCCAGCCCCCACAGCATTACCGACCCTTGCTTGCAGAACAACGGTGTGCCGGATTGGTTCGAGCGGGTGTGGACGGTGGAGGACTATGGCATGGGTAAATCCAACCCCGTTTTGTTTGAGCGGGTGGTGAAGGATATTGGTTTACCTGCCGATGAGATACTTTACTATGATGATAATCCTATGGCGATCGTCAATGCGGCTACGGCGGGAATGCAGGTATGCGGTGTGTTGTGTCCGCACACGCCGCGCAATGCAGAAAGAATCTGTGAGGTAGCCGAGAGATATATTGTAACGTTTGAGGCATTGCTGTAAAAAACAGTTGCATTTTTCAAGATGAACCTTTATATTAATATAGGTTATAAGAGTAAGGGAGATGTTACGATGGAAGTGTTGTTAGAAAACTTTACCGACCTGCATTGGCAACAAGTCGTGATGTGGCTCATCGGAGGCGTGCTGATCTATCTCGCTATTAAAAAAGAGATGGAGCCCAGTCTTCTACTGCCTATGGGCTTTGGTGCCATTCTGGTGAACCTTCCCAATTCGGGTGCCAATCATGTGATTGATACGCTGTTTAAATTCGGTATTAGTAATGAGTTTGGTGAATTGATGCCGCTGGTGCTGTTTATCGGTATCGGTGCTATGATTGATTTCGGCCCGCTGCTCACCAATCCAAAGTTGATGCTATTCGGTGCGGCGGCACAGTTTGGTATTTTCTTTACGCTGTGTCTGGCGTCGCTGTGTGGCTTTGATTTGAACGATGCCGCGTCGGTAGGCATTATCGGTGCTGCAGACGGCCCTACCGCCATTGCAGTGTCTATGGAGTTGGGCTCCAAATATATGGGCGCCATCATGGTGGCGGCGTATTCCTATATGGCGTTGGTGCCGCTGGTACAGCCGCCCATTATCAAGCTGTGCACCACCAAACAGGAGCGTCGGATTCGTATGGACAATTCTGCTGGTAGGCCGGTATCCAAGACTACCCGCATTTTGTTCCCTATCGTGGTCACTGTGATTGTGGGCTTGGTGGCTCCTGATGCAGTGGCGTTGATCGGTTTCTTGATGTTCGGTAATCTGATTCGCGAGTGTGGTGTGCTGAATTCGCTCTCCGAGACCGCACAAAAGGTACTGGCAAACTTGATTACTCTTTTCTTGGGTATTACGATCGCTGCACGTATGAAAGCAGAGGATTTCCTCACTTGGGAGACCTTGCTGATCATTGGTCTGGGTCTGTTCGCTTTTGTGTTCGACACCTTTGCGGGTGTGATGATCGCCAAGTTTATGAATATGTTCTCCAAAAAGAAGATCAATCCCATGATCGGCGCCGCCGGCATTTCGGCGTTCCCCATGTCTGCCCGTGTGGTGCATAAGATGGGTTTGGAAGAGGACAATCAGAACTTCTTGCTGATGCATTCCATCGGCGTGAATGTGTCCGGACAGATTGCATCTGTTATTGCCGGCGGTCTGATTCTGGCGCTGGTACGATAAGGAGGTATACCTATGGAACTTCGCGTGGATTACTTGTTGAATGCTCTGCCCATTATGGGATGGGGTATGCTGAGTATTTTTGTGGTTACTGCCGTGATTGTAGCAGTGGTTAGCTTGCTCAAACTCATTCCCGATCGACCGGAAAAATAAATAGACCGTACAGAAAATGACGGAAGCCTCCGAAAAGTTTGCTTTTCGGAGGCTTTTTGCACATAAAACTAAAGTTTCGGTGCATAAAACCGTGCAAAATGGAGAACCAAATAATAATTATCAAAAAACTTGAAAAAACCTGTTGACAAAAGGGATTTGGAGTGGTATGATAGCAAGGCTGTCACGGAGAACTGCGCAAGCGGGACGCCAAGGCACAGCAGAGGACCTTGAAAATTAAACAGTGTAAGACAAGA
>JAFXFF010000042.1 GCA_017520705.1 Clostridia bacterium
GCCCCAAGGGGATAACCACAAGTGTTTGCGCCGCCTGCGGCGATATTTGCCCGAGGCTATGGAGGATTTGACGGAGCGGCAGAAGGAAATGGTGCGGATGCACTTCTTCGATGAAAAGACGGTGTCCGACATCGCCCGCGAACTGAAGGTGAACCGCTCCACCGTGTCCCGCTGCCTCTCCCGCGCCGAAAAGCGGCTGCGGCGGACGCTCCGCTTCACATTATAATCCCGCGGCCCCGCCTCTTGACAAGGAGGTGGGGCCGATAGTATGATGGCGATGGCTAAGCACGTTTTTATTAAGGAGGCTTTTTCATGTTTCAGACGCTGCTTCACAACAAATATCTGCGGCTGCTGACCGGCCTTTTGGGCGCGGTGATCCATGCTGCCGCCATCAATCTTTTTGTCGTACCTCAAGGGTTTTATTCCGGCGGCCTTTACGGCGTATGTCAGGTGATTCGTACATTGCTGGTGCAGCAATTCGGGCTTGTCACGCCTGTAGATCTGGCCGGTGTTCTCTATCTTTTGCTGAATATCCCGCTGCTCATATTGGCGTGGCGTTCTTTTGGCCGGCCTTTCGTCATCCGCATGACCGTTTGTACAGCGGTGGACTCTATTGCACTGGCCCTCATCCCCTCCCCCGCCGTGCCCATTGTTGCCGACCCGCTCTCCGCCTGTCTCATTGGCGGCATCTGCTCCGGCTTTGCCTGCGGTCTGATCCTTACCTGCGGCTGCAGCACGGGCGGCTTGGATGTGTTGGGTCTGTACCTCAGCAAGAAGGGCAGCCGCTTTACGGTGGGTAAGTTCTCCATCTCCTTCAATGCGGTGCTCTACGCCGCCTGTGCCCTGATTTTCTCCCTCCACACCGCCCTCTACTCCGTCATCTACACGGTGTTTGCCTCCCTGTTTCTCGACCGGGCCCATCAGCAGAACATCTCCGTGCAGATGCTGATTTTCACCAAAAACAAGTCTGAAGAGATGAGAGCCTTTATTATCGAGCGGCTGAGCCGTGGTGTGACCCTTTGGAAGGGCCGCGGGGGCTATACCAACGAGCCGCTGGATGTTCTGTGCGTGTGCCTCAATAAATACGAGATCCTCACTGTGCAGCAGATGCTCCGCGAAGTGGACAGCAACGCCTTCTTTATTGTGCAGGAGGGGGTGCAGGTCGGCGGTCACTTTGAACGGCACTTGCTCTAAAAAGCGCCACTTTGCATATTTTCTCGCTTTTTATGTCTCTTTTTGCCCAATAGCGCGAATTTTCCCTTGTGTATAGGACGCTTTTGTGCTATAATTACTTGAATTCTTATGCTCATCCTGAACCTTTGGGGGTCCTATGGAGGAAAAAACTCGTTATGTCGGCTCTGTCCGATTCTATAAAAACATGCTGCTGGTGGTCATCGCGCTGCTGGTGCTGGTGCTGACGGTCGTGTCGTTGTACTACCACCACCGCTATCGGCAGGCGGTAGAGCTTCTGGAGCAGGAATACAGCGCCTCGGTGGAGTCCATCTTGAATCTGGACAGCGATCCGCTGGCATACCAGACCCTCTATGAGGACTTCTACGCGCCGCAGCCCTACAACGCCACCACCCGTCTTTCCGACACCGCCTACCTCACCTTTGACGGCGGCCCCTCGGAAAACACCGCGGCCATCCTTGAGATTCTGGCCCGCGAGGGCGTGACCGCCACCTTCTTCGTTAACGGCAACCTCACCAACGACCCGCAGTACGACGACCTGCTCCGGGCCATCGTGGCAGGCGGCCACACCTTGGGTATGGGCAGCTGGAGCAATGACCCCGCCGCCATTTACGCCTCGGCGGAGGCCTATCTGGCCGATATGTCCACCCTCTACACCTACATTGAGGAGACCACCGGTGTGCAGCCCTCGGTGTTCCGCTTCGCAGGCGGCAGCATCAACAGCTATGACGCCGGCATCTACCACGAACTGCTGGCAGAGATGGTGCGCCGCGGCTTCGTCCCCTACGATTGGAACCTCTCCGCCGACGGCGGCGCAGGCAGCACCCGCCTCTCCGCTGAGGAGCTGGTGCTCCATGTGGAGGACGCTTTGACAGGACTTGACCGCGCCATCGTCCTGCTCCACGACGACGGTACCCACAGCACCACCGTAGAGGCCCTGCCCGGGATCATCGCCCTGCTGAAGGAGCGCGCCTTCTCTGTGTCGGCGCTGACCCACGAGATCAAGCCCGTTTTGTTCGCCTATTCCAACTGACCCCACTGTGTAAAACAACGTTAAACTTCATTGCCGGGAGGAAATCACAATGAGTAAGAAAGAAAACTTCAACAAGGCCGTTTTTGATATGTTCGGCGTTGGCGGCGTACAGGTCGTCACCGAGGACGCTCCCGAGACGGAAGCGCCTGTTGCCGAGCAGACCCTGAGCACCGAGGTGCAGACCGCCGAGGTAGCCGCCCCTAACGCAGCCCATGCTGCCCCCTATTCCCTGATCCCCGCCACCTTCCTGTTCTTCCTGTCCATGTCTTACAGTACCTTAAGCTCTTTCCTGGTACTTTATGCACAGCAGGAGCGCGGCGTTGAGCAGATCGCGGAACGTGCCGTGGACAAGATCAAACTCCGATTCACTGTGACTGTAGAAGAATGAAAAGTGTGTGGTTTTGTGTGGTTTTTTTCGATTAAAATAGTATCGTGAAGAAAAAGGCGC
>JAFXFF010000043.1 GCA_017520705.1 Clostridia bacterium
TACTCGGACACGCCGAAATGTGCCACAGGCACATTTCTCAAGGAGTTGCGTCAGCACAACCTACGATGAGTGCAACCTTCAACGCAACTCCGCGTGTCGGGAACTTGGAGCCGTCCGAAAGGACGGCCTTTTTGCGTGGTAGGGATAATAAGACTCAGAACGGACGCTTTCCTTGACAAATCCTATCCAACAGTGCTATAGTAAATCCATCTGATCGGATTGAGAGGAACGCGTATGAAAAAAATACGTACCATCATCATATCTATCTTGTTGGCGATTTCCCTATTGCTGTCGGTTGTTCCTGCCTCATCGGCGGGAATGGTGGCCGGCGATGTGAACGGCGACGGCAGGATCAATAATCGCGATTTGGTGTCTCTCCAGCGGTATCTCAACGATTGGGACGTGGAGATTTGCTGGCTGTCGGCGGACGTAACCGGCGACGGCAAGATCAACAACCACGATTTGGCGCTCCTCCAGCGATATCTGAACGAATGGGACGTGGTCCTGAAACCCGGCGTATGTGTGCAGCACACCGATGACGATGCCGATACCCTTTGCGATGTGTGCGCCCAATCGGTGATCGTATACGTGGATTTTTACGGCATCAACGACCTCCACGGCAAGTTTAGCGACACCGCCGATCAACCCGGTGTGGATGAACTGACCACCTATCTCAAAAATGCCCGCAGAGTCAATGAAAACGCCTTGTTTTTGGCGGCGGGAGATATGTGGCAGGGAAGCTCTGAGTCGAATCTCACCTATGGACAGATCCTCACCGATTGGATGAACGAATTGGATTTCACCGCCATGGCGTTGGGCAATCACGACTACGATTGGGGAGAGGACCGTCTGGAGGCAAACGAGGAAACGGCCGAGTTCCCCTTTTTGGCCATCAACATTTATGAAAAAGAATCCAACACCCGGGTATCCTATTGTGACGCTTCGGTGATGGTGGACCGTGGCGGGGTGCAGATCGGCATCATCGGTGCCATCGGCGATTGCTATTCCTCCATCTCTTCCGAAAACACAGAGGATGTGTACTTTAAGGTGGGCAGTGAGCTGACCTCCTTGGTTAAGGCAGAGTCGAACCGTCTGCGGCAGGAGGGCGCGGATTTCATCGTGTACGTCCTGCACGATGGTTACGGCCGTTCCAGCAATTCCGTGCAGTCGGTTTCCTCCTCTACCATCCGCTCTTACTACGACACCTCTCTGTCTGACGGCTATGTGGATCTGGTGTTTGAGGGCCACACCCACCAGGGGTATCGGCTGAAGGATGAATACGGTGTGTATCATTTGCAAAACCGCGGCGATAATCAGGGCGGTGTTTCCCATGCGGCGGTGGCCATCAACAGCGTTACCTTGCAGGCAGAAGTGCGGCAGGTGGAACTGGTTTCCACCTCCGTCTATCAGAACATAGAGGATGACCCGCTGGTGGAAACCCTGCTAGATAAGTACGCCGATGTCATCGCCAAGGCGGAGGAGGTGGTGGGCAACAACCGCACCCAGCGGAGCAGCGACACCATCTGCGATAAGACGGCGGAGCTGTACTATCGGCTGGGCGTGGATGTGTGGGGTGAGAAGTATTCGATCGTGTTGGGCGGCGGTTATCTCAATACGCGTAGCCCCTACAAGCTGGCGGCCGGTCCCGTCAAATACGGGGATCTGCAGATGCTGCTCCCCTTTGATAACACCATTGTCCTCTGCTCCATTCAGGGGAAATATTTGTCCTCAAAATTCGTCAACACCACCAATGCGAACTACCACAATTATTACGGCGATTATGGCAATTCGGTGAAGAATAACATTCAGCAGAATGCCACCTATTACGTGGTGGTGGACCGCTATACCGCCCAATATGCGTCCAACCGTTTGACGGTGGTGGAAGAGTACGATCCCACCGTGTTTGCCCGGGATTTGCTGGCGGATTATATCGCCTCCGGTGGTTGGTCGTAATGCATCATTTGTCCATATACTGAATTGCCGTCCGATGCCCCGGCATCGGACGGCTTTTTTGCTTGTTCTCTACCTTGTTTACTTTCTGATTACCGCAAACGGGCGGACCATCTGCATAAAAACGCCCCTCCCGCACAGCGAGAGGGGCGTTACGTCTGTTTACATTAAGCTGCATGTGAATGCAACATTATTCCAGACCTTCGCGGTACAGGTGTGCCGTGCCGGAGTGGCAGGTGATCTGGGGAACCACCATGCCGTCGCCGTGGTGGTGGAAATTGATCTCGGTGACACCGGTCAAGGCAAAATTGAACCGCGGGCAGAATACATTATAGGGGATGTCCATGATGCTGCTGAGGATGGCCAGGCCGGCACCGTAGTGAGCGAACAGGGCGATGCGCCTGGGGGTGTCGCCGATGATGTGGTAGCAGTGGTTCTCACGGTCGTGGCGCAGGCCCTGCTCCTCCAGCCACGCGTCCACGGCGGCGTTGACGCGGTGGACACCCGCCTCGTAGCCGGTGTCGGCAAAATAGGGGTGGGTGTACCACTTATCGCCCAAGGCAGTCACCTCGGGGGAAATGAACTGACGGATGGTGGTGGGCACCTCCAAAATCCACTGCTTTTTGCCTTCGCTGTCCAGTGCGTGGAAGTCCTCAAAGGCATGCATCTCGTGGGCCCAATCGCAAAGGATGGGCTCCTTGCCCAACAGGTCGCAGGTGGGCTGTGCCGTCTGTACGGCGCGATTGGAGGAGGAGGCGTAGATTCGCTCGGGGGGACGGTGGAGGAACCACTTGGATAGCGCCTTGGCCTGCTCGTGGCCCAAAGGGGTCAGGCTGTCGGGGTCGTAGATGGGCTGGCCGTGGCGGATGAAATACAGTTTCATGTTTGGCACTCCTTTTCGGCGTTTTTTTCATTGTATCAATTCTCGCCGAGGATTGCAATGCTTTTTTGTCCCGGCATGCTCGAAAATTCATGCTTTTTGGGCATTTTGCACAGAAATTGCGAGAACAGGGGAGGAGAAAGGCAAGGGATGTATCGTGGTTTCTTTTTATCACTTTTGACGGATAAAGTGCACGAAATAAGGGCATATCCTCCAAATAAATCGTCATTTCTGCCGAAAAAATCCGTCAAAACCTGTAGATGTCGTTAAATTTTTATATCAAAAACGGAGATATGCCCTTGCCATCATTGGTGATTATTAGTAAAATAAGTGTAACTGTGAAATAGTATGGGTAAATCCACGAAAAAGAAGGTGAGTTGCTTATGCGATTTTATGAAGATCTGACGAGGCTGTCCGCCGGCCGGATGGCGCCTCGCAGCTATTACATCCCCGAGGGGGCGGCGACCTACACACTGCTCAACGGCGATTGGCAGTTCGCGTATTTTGAAAATGGCGACGCCGCCGCCGAGCCGAAGCGGTGGGACACCATCCCGGTGCCCTCCTGCTGGCAGATGCAGGGCTACGGCAACCCGAACTACACCAACGTGTGTTATCCCTTCCCCTTTGATCCGCCTTACGTGCCGGATATCAACCCCTGCGGTTGGTACCGCCGTACCTTCCGCGTAGAGGACACCGCGCAGCGGCTTTACCTGGTGATGGAGGGCGTTTCCTCCTGTGCTGCAGTGTGGGTCAACGGCCACGAGGTGGGCTTCACTCAGGGCAGTCGTCTGCAGGCTGAGTTCGATCTGACACCCTACATAGTGGCAGGGGAGAATACCCTGCTGGTCAAGGTGTGGCAATGGTGCGCAGGCAGCTATCTGGAGGATCAGGACAAGTTCCGCTGCCACGGCATCTTCCGCGATATCTACTTGCTGTCCCGTCCTGTGGGACACCTTCACGACCTGTCCATCACCTCGGTGGATAACACCGCCTTCCGCATCACGGCGGACGCTCCCTTCACGGTGCGTGTACTGGACGGCGAACGGCTCATCGGAGAGGGTAAAGGTGAGAACGTGCTCATTCCCGTGGCCGACCCGATTCTGTGGAACGCAGAGAAGCCTCACCTCTACGACATTGAGATCTCCTGCGCCGGCGAGATCATCCGCCGCCGCGCCGGCCTGCGGAGCATCGCCGTCAGCGACAAGCGGGAGGTGCTGATTAACGGCCAACCCGTTAAGTTCCGTGGTGTCAACCACCACGACACCTCGCCCACCGGCGGCTGGACCATGACGGATGAGGAGCTGCTGAGAGATCTGCAGCTGATGAAATCTCTGAATATGAATACCGTCCGCACCTCCCACTATCCGCCGCACCCCAAGTTCCTTGACTGGTGCGACGAGTTGGGACTTTACGTGGTGCTGGAGACGGATTTGGAGGCACACGGCTCCATCAATCGCTTCCCCTGGCAGCAAGGTGGTTTCTTCAACCACTGCGAGGGGTCGCTGACCAACCTGCCTGAGTGGGAGGGGGCCTTCGTGGAGCGTATGGTACGCGCCGTCGAGCGGGATAAGAACCACCCCTCCATCATTATGTGGTCGCTGGGTAACGAGAGCGACTACGGCGATAACCACCGCGCTATGCTCAAGTGGCTGCACAGCCGCGAGGACGACCGCCTGACCCATTACGAGGGCGCCTCCGCCGCCAACGTCTTCGAGTTGGACGTGTATTCGCGGATGTACCCCTCCATCCAAGAGATGGATAAATTGGCGGCCGAGGGCACGCAAGGCGAGCCCATCTTCCTGTGCGAATACTCCCACTCCATGGGCAACAGCCCCGGTGACGTGTGGCAATACTGGGAGCACATTCTGGAGAATCCCTCCATGGTCGGTGGCTGTATCTGGGAGTGGACGGACCACACCGTGCTGGTGGACGGTGTCCCCAAGTACGGCGGCGACTTTGAGGGGGAGCTTACCCACTCCGGCAACTTCTGCTGTGACGGTATGACCTTCTACGATCGCTCGTTTAAGGCGGGCACCCGTGAGATCGCGGCCACCTATTCTCCCTTCCGCTTCACCTATGCGGACGGAAAGATCACGGTCAAGAATTGGTACGCCTTCACCGACTTAAGCGAGAAGCTGCTGCGCTACACCCTGCGTGTGGACGGTGAGGTGCTGGAAGAGAAGACGCTGACGGTGGCCTGTGCCCCCTACGATACGGCGGAGATTATCCCCGATCAGGCGTTCCCGTCCTCCTGCCGCTTGGGGTGCACCGTGACGGTGGCCCTGTGCGAGGCGGACGGCGTCCCCTTTGCTCAATTAGAGCAGGAGGTGGAGGTGCCTGTGGTGCCGCAGGCGCTGACCGCTCCCGCGGTGACCTACACCGAGGACGACCATCACATCTACGCCAAGGGTGAGCGCTTCACCTACGCGTTCTCCAAGCAATACGGTATGTTCGACAGCCTCGTCGTGGATGGCAAGGAAAAGCTGGCAGGGCCCGTGACCTTGACCACCTACCGCGCCGTCATCGACAATGAGATGCACGTCTACGAAAATTGGAAGTACACCGACCAGTTCAAGGCGGAGAATATGGACCGCGCCTTCACCAAGGTGTACGAAACCTCGGTTGCGGATGGCCGTATCACGGCCAAATGCAGTCTGGCGGGTGTCTCCCGCGTGCCGATGATCCGCTACACCCTGTCCATCGGCGTCTTCGCCGACGGCAGCATGGATTGGTCGGTGCAGGCAGACGTCCGCGAGTGGACCTGCTGGCTGCAGCGGTTCGGCTTTGTCTTCCCCCTTGCGGAGAAGGACGCCGCCTTCCGCTACTTCGGCCGTGGTCCGTGGGAGAATTATTGCGATATGAGCCACCACGTGACGTTGGATTGGTTCGACAGCACCGCCTCCCAAGAATACGTCCCCTATATTATGCCTCAGGAGCACGGCAACCACGCCGGCGTTCGGAGTCTGTCCGTTGACGGACTCACCTTTGAGGCTGACCGCCCCTTTGAGGCGAATGTATCTCTTTATTCCATCCGTCAGTTGGATCGGGCACGGCACATCGACGAGATCGGTGGGTCGGAGGCCACCTACCTGCGGATCGACTATCGCAATGCCGGCGTAGGATCCCAGTCCTGCGGACCCGAGCTGGCTCCCCAATTCCGCATTACGGAAAAGCAGATCGGTTTTGCTTTCCGTGTCCGTATTTGATCTTTTCCTAAATACACTCTCTCCGCGAGAGCGGAAATCTTTCAAGAAAGCGAGTTGTAGACCATGAGACGAATTGGAATGGCCGTATGTGCTCTGGCGATTCTGTGTCAGATGCTGGTTCTGCCGGTTGTGGCCGCACCCTCCGTCGCTTCGGCGGGTCAGGGTACGCTGCTGCCCGACGGCACCATAGCAGATCTGCTCGGCTACAAGGAATACGTAGCCCAGAATCCCGGTGACGCCGCCACCGAGTCGGTGGAGATTCCCGGCATCGACGGCGTGGAGGTCATCGAACGGGGAGAGGACTCTGAGTCCGACGCCCCCACAGTCGATGCCCCCGAGGCTGACGCCCCCGAGGCTGACGCTCCCGAAGCGGATGCTCCCGAGGCTGATGCTCCCGAAGCGGATGCTCCCGAGGCTGATGCTCCCGAGGCTGACGCTCCCGAGGCAGACGCTCCCGAGGCGGATGCTCCCGAGGCGGATGCTCCCGAGGCTGACGCTCCCGAAGCGGACGCTCCCGAGGCTGACGAGCCCGTCGCCGCTGAGGAGACCGAGGCCGATAAGCCTGCCGAGGAGACCGTCACCAAGACTGAGAACAGCCTGATCTTCAACACCATCGGTGCTCAGGCCACTTGGAGCGGTATCACCGTGCCCAAGACCGGCTGGTACAAGGTGAGCTTCACCTACTCCGGTGTGGAGGGCAAGGGCAGCAGCTCCGATATGGAACTGACTCTGCTGGTCAACGGCAAGGTTCCCTTTGCCGAGGCGACCAATTTCGTTCTGCCCCGCACCTGGGTGGATGACGGCGGTATCCGCGTGTCTAATCAGAACGAGTTCGCCCCCGAGCAGAAGGAGGTCTTTGATCCTCAGAAGAAGCCTCTGCGCGACGTGAACGGCTTCGTCAGCGAGGATCTGTGCCTCTATCTGGAGGCCGGTGAGGTGGAGTTCACTCTGATCTCCACCGGTGAGCCCGTCGCCATTTATGCCATTCATCTCGATCCCCCCACCACTGTCCTGCCCTACGAGGAGCAGGTTAAGGCCTGGGAGGCCGCCGGCGTCAAGAAGTATACCGGCGACGAGATCGTGGTGGAGGCGGAGCTGTCTCTGCGCAAGAGTGACCGTACCGTGGTCGGCCTGTCCGACAACAGTAACCCCGCTGTTAAGCCCTCCGACGCCTATCACCAGCGCGTCAACTACATCGGCGGCTCCAACTGGTCTATGCCCGACGAGGAGATCGTCTGGACCGTCAAGGCTCCTGCCGCCGGTCTGTATAAGGTGGGCTTCCATTATCGTCAAAACTACCTGGTCAACGCTACCTCTTACCGTAGCCTGAAGGTCAACGGCGTGCATCAGTATGCCGAGATGGCCACCGTCGGTTTTGAGTATAAGAACAACTGGAAGTTTATGGAGTCCTTCGCCAATGGCGATCCCATTCTGGTGTATCTGAACGAGGGCCCCAATGAGGTTTCTCTCACCGTTACGCTGGGCGCTATGAACGAGTTCAGCGCCCAGATGGAGGATCTGACCTATAAGCTGGGCGAGATGTACCGTGACATCATCGCCATCATCGGTGAGACCCCCGATAAGAACACCGACTACGAGTTGTTTGTCCGTATTCCCACCCTGCAGAAGGAGATGGAGGCTCTGCGTGAGCAGATCGCCGATATGATCGCCTCCCGCCGCGTGGGTAAGAAGGATATCGATGACAACGCGGCGATGCTGCAGAAGATGGACGTGGTTCTGGAGAAGATGCTGAAGAAGCAGTATGAGGCTCAGAACTACAAGGGCAACTTCTACGATTGCTATTCCTCTCTGACGGCTCAGCTGCAGGATATGAAGAACATGGCTCTGGATCTGGATACCATGGTCTTCGCCAGCCCCGACACCGCCAAGTTTGAGCGCAATGCCGCCACCTTCTGGCAGAAGCTGTGGTTCGGTATCCAGCGCTTTGTGGCCTCCTTCCTGCTGGACTACAACACCTCCAACGGTAAGGGTGGCGACGTCAACCTGACCTTGTGGGTCAACTGGTCTCGCGATCAGACGATGGTTCTGAACTCTCTGATCAACAGCAGCTTCGTTGTGCAGCACCCCGACATCAACGTGACGGTGCGTATGACCAACGCCTCTCTGCTGCAGGGTATTATGTCCGGCAACGGACCCGACTGCAGCTTGTCCGATTCCCGTACCACCCCCGTGAACCTGGCGATGCGTGGTGCACTGGTGGATCTGTCCCGGTTTGACGACTACGACAGCCTGTTCTACAAGGAGGGCCAGGAGTTTGATGGCTCCGCCTACTTTGTCCCCGGTGCCGACGAGCCCTATAAGTATAACGGCGGCGTGTACGCGCTGCCCTCCACCCAGCAGTTCTATATGCTGTTCTATCGTACCGACATCTTCGAGGAGTACAATTTGGAGCTGCCCAAGACCTGGGATGAGTTCCTGGAGGTTGCCGGTGTTCTGATGCTGAACAACATGCAGGTGGGTCTGCCCTATACCGCTCTGACCGATATCGGTCAGACCAACGGTGGTGTGGCCTCCCTGAATATCTTCCCCACGCTGCTGCAGCAGCAGGGTCTGTCTATCTACAACGCGGATCAGACCGGTACCTCCTTTGCGGAGCCCGAGACCATGCGCGTGTTTGAGGAGTGGACCGACTTCTATACCAAGTATAACCTGCCCAAGGATTACAGCTTCTTCAACCGTTTCCGTATCGGTCTGGTGCCCATGGCCGTTCAGACCTACGGCCAGTACAGCGCTCTGTCCGCCGCCGCCCCCGAGATCAAGGGCAAGTGGGCGATGGCCGAGATCCCCGGCTACGTCAACGAGAACGGCGAGATCGTCAACACCCAGACCGGTTTCGGCAGTGCCTGTATGATCCTGAAGGATTCCCAGCATCACGAGGAGGCTTGGGAGCTGCTGAAGTGGTGGATGAGCACCGACACCCAGCACCGTTATGCGCTGGATATCGAGACCATCCTGGGCGTTGCCGGCCGTTACACCTCCGCCAACGTCAACGCCACCCTGAAGCTCGACTGGGGTAAGGGCGCCAACGAGATCATCGAGGGTCAGTGGCGTAAGGTTAAGGAGATCGCTGAGATCCCCGGCGGCTACTACGTCTCCCGCGCCATCGACCAGGCCTTCTGGAACGTTCTGACCATGAACGAGAACCCCAAGGATATGATGAAGAAGTGGGGCGAGGTCGCGGACGTGGAGATCACCACCAAGATCGAACAGTATAAGAAAGATGAGGAGGAGAGCGAATGAGTGCAAAAGCGATTTCCGAGCGTCGTCTCGGTAAAAAGAGAATCAGCTTCGCGCAGGATGCATTGCGCGCTCCCTTCGTGGTAATGCTCCTCCCGTTCCTGCTTCTGTTCACCGTCTTTACCTTGCTTCCCATCGGCGCTTCCGTGGTGCTGAGCTTCTTCGACTACGACGTGGTGAATACGCCTCAGTTCGTAGGCTTGGGCAACTATCTGCGGATGTTCGTCAACGATTACGAGTTCCCCATCGCTGTGGGTAATACGCTGAAGTTCGCGTTGGTCACCGGCCCCATCAGCTTCGCGCTGGCCTTCCTGTTGGCCTGGATGATCAACGAGTTCGGCCCCAAGACCCGCAGCTTGCTGTCCTTCCTGTTCTACTCTCCCGCTCTGGTGGGTAACGGCTATTTCATCTGGCAGATCATGTTCTCCGGTGACAGCTACGGTTACATCAACAGCTTGCTGATCTCCATGGGTCTGATCACCGATCCCATTCAGTGGTTCCGTGACCCCACCTACACCTTCACCATCGTTATGATCGTGCAGTTGTGGATGAGTATGGGTATCTCCTTCCTGGCCAACATCGCCGGTCTGAACAACGTGGACGAGGCGATGTACGAGGCGGGTGCCATCGACGGTATCCGCAACCGCTGGGCCGAGCTGTGGTACATCACCGTTCCCTCGATGAAGAGTATCTTGCTGTTCTCTGCGGTTATGCAGGTGCAGTCCACCTTCTCCATCAGCTCGGTGGCTACCACCCTGACCGGCTTCCCCAGCGTCAACCACTCCACCGAGACCATTCTGACCCACATCACCGACGTGGGTACGGTACGTTTCGATATGGGCTATGCATCGGCTCTGTCCGTGTTCCTGTTCGCACTGATGATGATCGTGCGTCTGGTGCTGGGCCGCTTGCTCGTGACGAAGGATTAAGGGGGTGAGCGTTGTATGAAAGAGAAAAAGTTAAAGCTCGTAGCGCATAAGAAAAAGCAGTACAAACGCTTCACCCGTTCCAAGGCCGCCAACTTTATGTTCGTGACCATTCTGTTGGTCTTCGGCTTGTTCATGGTTCTGCCGCTGATCTACTCGATCGTTACCTCCTTCAAGCCCTTGGATGAGCTGCTGGCGTTCCCTCCCAAGTTCTTCGTGACCCGTCCCACGCTGCACAACTACACGGTGCTGCCCAGTCTGTTGGATAACCTGCAGGTTCCCTTCTCCCGTTATGCATTCAACAGCCTGTTCATCTCCGTAGCCATCACCGTGGGCCACGTGCTGATCGCCGGTATGGCGGCGTTTACCCTGTCCAATTGCAAGCACAAGTTCATCTCCACCGTGTTCTGGGCGGTTCAGGTCGCTCTGCTGTTTAACGGCTATACGCTGGGTATTCCCCAGTACCTGATCTTCTCCAAGCTGGGTATGATCGACACCTACTGGGTGTACATCCTGCCCGCCTTGCAGTCCACCACCGGTGTCTTCCTGATGAAGCAGTATATGGACGTCAGCGTTCCCAGAGCGCTGATGGAGGCCGCCCTGCTGGACGGTGCGGGATACTACCGCATCTTCTGGACCTTGGTGATGCCTCTGGTTAAGCCCGCGTGGCTGACCCTGTCTTTGTTTGCGTTCCGTGACGCTTGGGCCATGCAGCCCGGCGGCACCATCTTCGCCGAGAGTCTGAAGACTCTGCCCGTGGCCATGAACCAGATCGCCGCCAGCGGTATCGCCCGTTCCGGTAGCGTGATGGCCGCTACGGTGCTCCTGATGATCCCCCCGATCCTCGTGTATCTGGTTTCCCAGTCCAACGTTATGGAGACCATGAGCTCGGCGGGTATGAAGGATTAATGTATGAATAATAAATGTGCAAATAAAGAAAGGGGGACCGCAGGATGATACGAATGAAGAAATCGGCCAAGGTTTGGCTGCGCGTTCTGTCGCTGGTATTCGCCCTGATGCTGCTGTGCAGCAATACGGTGTTTGCTGCGGATATGGACGACGTTCCGTATTATTCCTATTGTTACTGGGAAGGCCCCAGCCGTTACACGGCTGTTCCCATGCGCGCTATGTTTGAGGCCACTGAGCAGATCACCAGCGATTCGCTGGGCATCTTCGATATGTGGGTGGATGCCGGTGAAGGCATCCCCAATGAGTTTGGCATCGGCAGTTCGGATGCCGAAAAGGATCTGGCTCTGCAGCACCTGACCCTGTCTCCGGACCAGACGGAGCTGTATATGCTGGATAGCGGCAACAGCCGCATCTTGGTTGTGGATACCGAAACTCTGCAACTGAAAAAGGTGATCGGTCAGATCCCTCTGACCGGCGAAAAGTACGGCGTGGCCGCCTATCAGGATATCCAGCTGGAGGCCAACACCGACTACGTACTTACTTGGTATACCAGCCGTTACGGCGAGGGCACCAATGCCTACAGCGTCAACGTGGTAAACGGCGACACAGTGGTGGCTACCTACAGCTTCGATCATGCCTACGACTTTAACAAGCAGTGGGAAAATCACGAGCTGACCTTTAATACCGGCGACGCCACCGACCTGCGTCTGCAGTTCCAGTCCGAGTCCAATACGCTGGGCGAGTTCTTCGTAGAGTCCATGCTGCTGGTCAAGGCCGGCGACACCGAGGAGAAGAACCTGCTGGTCAACGGTAATTTTGATGACGACGACAACCTCACCGGCTGGACCCTGAGCCAGGGTGCCACCCCCGGCGAGATGGTGCTGGATGAGACGCGTCGCTCTCTGCACCTGTCCAACTCTCTGAGCTATGCCAAGTCTGAGGGCGTGTATGTGACCGAGGATGGTCGCATCATCATCGCCGACACCAGAAATTGCCGTGTGCTGATCATCCGCGACGATGCCGAGAACGGCATCCAGTTGGAGTACGTGATCGAGAGACCTCAGGGCGTGGAGATTCCCCCCGATCTGGAGTTTTTCCCCAAGCGTGTGACCATGGATAAGAAGGGCTACCTGTACGTGGTGGATCAGGTGGGTTACTACGGTATGATGGTGTACGACACCGAATACAACTTCAAGGGTTTCCACGGCGCGTATAAGGCATCTGCCGACCTGCTGGAGAACCTGAAGGGCTGGATCACCGGCCTGTTTATGACCAATGAAAAGGCGGCTGCCTCTCAGAAGGATTACGCCACCGCCATCATCGACGTGGCTATGGACAGCCAGGGTATGATCTACACTCTGTCCGATCCTCAGAGCAACACCGGTCAGATCAAACGTCTGAGCCTCACCGGTACCCAGACCCTGAACTTCAAGTCCGGTTTCACCACCCAAAGCGGTGACCTGCTCAACTTCGTGGAGCAGCCCAAGCACTACTACGAGAAGGGTAGCTCCTTCGGTATCAGCTGTAACCTGATGGCGCTGGCGGTGGATCCTCAGGGCTTCATCTACGCTGCGGATACCAACCGTAACCGCATCTACGTGTATGATGAGGAGTGCCGTATGCTGTGCGGCTTCTCTCTGGGCTTTGACCAGGGTGACCAGGTGGGTACCTTTAAGACCATCTGCGGTCTGGCCGTCAGCGATAACAAGCTGTATGTGGCCGACTCTCTGGATAACCAGATCACCGTGTTTGAACTGACCGAGTACGGCGCTATGGTTAAAGAGGCGGATACCCTGACCATCAACGGTCAGTATGAGGAGGCTAAGCCTCTGTGGGAGCAGATTCTGAAGTTGGATGCCAACAACCAGCGCGCTTACGAGGGCCTGGCTAAGGCGCATCTCGCCGAGAAGAATTACGACGAGGCGATGTACTACGCCGAGCTCGGTAACGATCAGGCCACCTACTCTCAGGCTTTCTCTGAGGTGCAGAAGGTATGGCTGTCCCACAACTTCTGGTGGATCTTCATCGTCTGTCTGGTGGCCGTGGGCGCCATCGCCGCTGTTCTGGTCATCTCTAAGAAGCGTAAGATCTTCCACATTAAGAACGACAACCTGCGTACCGCACTGTCCGTTCCCTTCCATCCTTTCCAGGCCTTCCAGGCTATGAAGGTGCAGAAGTTCACTTCTGTCGGTTTGGCGCTGATCTTTGTGGCGATCTTCTACCTGCTCCGTGTGTCGCAGGATCTGTATGGCGGCTTTATGTACGTCATTGTGGATAAGGCCAATTACAACGCCGTGATGACGTTGATCGGTTCGGTGGGTCTCCTGCTCCTGTGGGTGATCACCAACTGGGGTATCTGTATGCTGAATGACGGTAAGGGCTCTCTCAAGGAGATCTTCTGTATGTCTGCTTACAGCATGATGCCTTTGATGGTCTATTCCGTGATCTTCACTGTGGGTTCCCATATCATCCCTGCCACCAGCACCAATACCTTCGGCATGATCCATACGATCTTGTTGATCTATGGTGCGCTGTTGCTGCTCATTGGTATGACGGTGATCCATGAGTATTCCTTCTTCAAGGCCATAGGTATGGCCATCATTACCGTGCTGTGTATGGCGTTGGCCGTCTTCGTGTTGTGCTCGGTGGTTCTGCTGGCTCAGCAGTTCATCGTGTTCCTCGTGAGCATCGTCAACGAAATTCGACTGAGATAAGCCGATCGGCAGAAAGGAAGAGTTACATGACAAAAAGAAGAATTACTTGTCTGTGCTTAGCGCTGTTGCTCTTGATGCCGATGCTGTTGTCCGGTTGTGGGAAGAAGGCCGAAAAGGCTCTGGCTTCCTACACCGAGAATAGCGGTTCCCGTGTCGAGGCGGCAGACAGCCGAGTGGAAAATGACAAGTACGCATTGGTTTGGTCGGATGCCAGCAATCGTTTCGCATTGCAGCTGAAGACTACGGGCGAGTGGTTCTACAGCGCGCCGATGGACATCGGTCTGGAGGACGACGGCAGCGCCCCTGTTATTGTGAGTTACATTCAGCCCGACGCCCAGAGCACCACTACGGTGTACGGTTCCAAGGATTGCTTGGCATTAGACACCGAGGAGATCAAGACCTATTCCTCTGAGCGCATCGAGAACGGCTTCCGTGCCGTCTACTCCTTCGTTGATGCGCAGATCGCCGTTACGGTGGAGTATCTGCTGGGCGACAATGGCCTGGAGATCCGCATTCCCGTAGACGGTCTGCAAGAGAACGACAACCGCATTGTTGAGATCAAGCTGGCCCCCTTTATGGCCTCTGTTGGCAACAACAATGGCTCGTATATGATGGTTCCCTCCGGCAGCGGCGCCCTGATCTATGCCGAGCGCAGCAGCAAGGTGAAGGAGTACTACGAGGCTGTGTACGGCGGCGACGCCAGCGAGCCTCTCAACTCTCAGAAGCGTATCCAGAGCCAGGTGTATTTGCCCGTATTCGGTACGATGAACAAGGGCAATAACACCGGTATGGTGGGCATCATTGAGGGCGGCGCCGACTGCGCTATGATCTATGCGCAGACCGGCGGTACTACGGATTATTCCGCCGCATACACCTCCTTCCTCATCCGTTCTAAGGAGAAGGTCGTGTACAACGAGACCGGTCACTCCAAGCAGACGGGTACCCGCTACAGCGATACCGTTACCTCTGATGAGTATCTGTCCGTGCGTTATATCCCCCTGAGCGCCAACGGTGGCGACGACATCACCTACAACGGTATGGCTAAGTGTTACCGCGACTATCTGCTGGGCCGTGGCTATCTGCAGAGCCGTCCCGAGAGCACGCCTGCCCTGTCGGTGAATATACTGGGCAGCACCCAGATCACCGAGTCCCTCTTCGGTGTTCCTTATCAGAGTGACGTGGCTGTCACCACTCTGGAGCAGACCCGGAAGATCGTCTCCGAGCTGAAAGAGCTTTTAGGCGACAAGGGTATGCTGGTTACTCTCGAGGGCTATGGTCAGGGCGGCTTAGCCAATACCGAGATTGGCGGCGGCTTCAAGCTGTCCGGCACGGTGGGCAACAAGAAAGACTTGGCTGCCCTCGTCGCCTATGCCGAGGAGAACGGCATCGTCCTGTCTATGGATTATGAGCTGGCCCAGTTCCAGAATTCCGGCAGCGGCATTCAGGTGGGTCAGGACAGCGTGATGTGTATGTCCACCCTGAAGGCTCAGCTCTACACCTACAATATGAGCACCGGCCTGGCTAAGGATCAGGATCTGATCTGGTACCTGCTGACCCGTGGTCAGCTGACCACCGTGATGGATAAGGCAATTGCCTCCGTCAATAAGCACAACATCGGCGCTTTGTCCATCGGCTCCCTGAACCGTTTGGTGTATTCCGATTTCCGCACCGAGGGCTATGCGGCCATGTCTTACTTTGGCCGCGATGTGGAGGCGCTGCTGCAGAAGGCTTCCGAGAATGGCTTGCTGGTGGTGGCGGATGACGCCAATGCCTACGTGGCCATCAACGCAGACTACGTCACCGAAGTGCCTATGCACTCTACCCGTTTCAGCATATTCGATGAGGACATCCCCTTCTACTCCCTGGTGTTCCAGGGCTACGTCCCGATGACCACCGCTGCCATCAATATGGCGGTGAATCCCTGCGACACCTATCTGCAGGCTGTGGCCACCGGTATGACCCTGCAGTTCACCTTGTGCGATTCTCTGCACGAATCCACTCAGTTTGATGCGGATACCGCCTTCGTTTCCAGCCGCTACGTGGACTGGAAGGATGAGATCGCCGCTATGGTGGAGGAGAGTGCCGACCTGTACAATAAGGTGGGCAACCAGTCCATCGTTCGCTATGAGAGAGAGGGCGACGTCTCTGTGACGGAGTTTGAGAACGGCTTGATTGTCTACGTCAACTATGCCGATGAGGCTGTGACCTACGACGGTATCGAGCTGGCTGCCAACAGCTTTATCTATCGTTAAGGGAGGTGATTGTAACAATGAAACGAGGATTAAAAGACTTTACGCGCAAAAAGCAAATGTACGGTCGTATGTTTATTCTTCCCTGGGAGATCGGTTTCATCCTGTTCTTCCTGCAGCCGTTGGTACAATCCCTGGTGTTCGTGTTCTCTAAGGTGAACGTCGACTTTGAAAACGGCGTGTTCCTCACCGAGTGGAACGGTATCGAAAACATCCGGTACTTCCTGTATGAGGACACCCAGTACGTAGATTATCTGGTGGAGTCCTTGACCTCCTTTGTGCTGAACATTCCCCTGATCGTGTCCTTGAGTTTGATCGTGGGCGTGTTGCTCAATCAGAAGTTTAAGGGCCGCGTGATGTTCCGCTCCATCTTCTTCCTGCCCGTGATCATCGCCACCGGTGTGGTTATGACCTATCTGACCGGTGACGCCACTGCTGAGAGCATGCGCGGCGGCACCGGCGCGGGCAACGGTATCGATATTTCCGGTATTTTGATGAGTATGAACCTCACCTCCAACATTACCTCTAAGGTGATTGGCTTCGTCAATCAGATCTTCGACCTGTTCTGGGATTGCGGTGTGCAGATCGTTCTGTTCATCTCCGGTCTGCAGTCCATCCCCGAGCAGCTGTACGAGGTGTGCCGCGTGGAGGGTGCCAACAAGTGGGAGGAGTTCTGGTACGTCACCTTCCCCATGCTGAGTGGTACTACGTTGCTGGTCATTGTGTTTACGGCAATCGAGATCTTTACCGATTCCAACAACTCGGTGATGACCTATGGTTTCAATGCTATGAGACAAAACATGTGGTGGCAGGGTCCCACCATCCTGTGGATCTACT
Source organism: Clostridia bacterium (assembly GCA_017520705.1). Lineage (GTDB taxonomy): Bacteria > Bacillota > Clostridia > Oscillospirales > Acutalibacteraceae > UBA5905. The sequence continues at coordinate 16,930 of JAFXFF010000043.1, forward strand.
TCGCGTTGGTCGGTGTTATTCTGGGTCTGGCAGTGCTCATTATCCAGAAGAAGATCTTCGCCAAGTGGGCGCAGTAATCGGGTGGAGGTGTAAGAAATGAAATTTTTTAATAAAGAGATTACCTTCACCCCCGAGCGTAAGCTACTGTACAAGAAGCGTACGGTCAGCATTATCATCAACGCGGTGCGTTACTTCTTCCTGCTGGCTTTGAGCTACGTGGTCCTGTTCCAGCTGTTCTTTATGATCAGCCAGGCCCTTCGTCCCAGAACCGACCTGCTGAACCCCAGCGTCGTCTGGATTCCCACCAAGCTCACCTTTGAAAATTTCAAAGGCGCTTTCGAGAAATTGGAGTACCTTAAGACCGGTTTCGTGTCCATTTGGCTGATGGAGGTTAGCGCCTTTATCGAGGTTATGGTGTGCGCTGTGATCGCTTACGGCTTCGCCCGCTTCGAATTCAAGGAGAAGAATCTGGTGTTCTTCCTGGTGCTGGTTACCATCATCGTTCCCACCCAGATGCTGATCATCCCCATGTATCTGAACTACGCACACTTCGATATTTTGGGTGTGTTCAAGTGGTTTAGCGACATTACCGGTCTGCCGGACTTCCGTCCCGAATTGCTGAATACGGGGCTTACCTTCTGGTTGCCCTCGTTGTTCGGTGTGGGTGTCCGCTCCGGTCTGTTCATCTTCATTTACCGTAAGTTCTTCGAGGGTCTGCCTCGCGAGCTGGAGGAGGCCGCCTACGTTGACGGTGCCGGCCCCCTGCGCACCTTCATTTCGGTCATTCTGCCCTCTTCCGGCGTGGTGTTCCTGACGGTCACCATCTTCTCCACCATCTGGCACTGGAATGAGAGCTATATGTCCGATATGTACAACAAGCTGAATCCTCCTCTGGCTGTTAAGCTGGACTACGTCCGCAACGAGTTGCAGAAGGATTCCCGTTCCACGGCTATGGCCGCCTGTTTGCTGTTCGTTCTGCCCATGCTGGTGATGTATATGATCCTCCAGCGCAAGTTTGTGCAGAGTATTGACCGCGTCGGTATCGTTGGCTAACGCTACCGCTCGAGTTATCGTGATTGAAAAAGGAGTGCTTAACTATGGCTAAGATTATCAACGGCGTCTCTCTGCCCAACATCCCCTGGCAGGATCGTCCCGAAGGCTGCGATAACGTGGTTTGGCGTTACAGCCAGAACCCTATCATCAAGCGCAATCCCGCTAAGAATTGCCAGCGCGTGTTCAACAGCGCGGTTGTTCCGTGGGGCGATGAGTTTATCGGCGTGTTCCGTGCGGACACCACCATCACCACCCCCAATCTGCACGTTGGCCATTCCAAGGATGGTATCAACTGGGAGATCGAGCCCGAGGCTATCGACTGGCGCGATGAGAACGGTGAGCCCTTCACCTCCATCTACTACTACGATCCTCGCGTGACCTGGATCGAGGACGCTTACTACATTATGTGGTGCACCGAGCAGGGTGGCCCCGTGCTGGGTCTGGGCAAGACCACCGATTTCAAGAACTTCACCCGTCTGCCCAACTGCACCCTGCCCTTCAACCGCAACGGCGTTCCCTTCCCCCGCAAGGTGAACGGCAAGTACCTGATGTTCAACCGTCCCTCCGACGATGGCCACACTCCCTTCGGTGACATTTGGCTGTCTGAGAGCCCCGACCTGGTGTACTGGGGCAATCACAAGCACGTGATGGCCCGCGGCACCAATGTGTGGTGGGAGTCCACCAAGATCGGCGCCGGTAACGTGCCCATCGAGACCGATGAGGGCTGGCTGGTGTTCTATCACGGCGTGATCAACACCTGCAACGGCTTCGTCTACTCCTTCGGTGCTATGCTGTGCGATCTGGATGACCCCTCCAAGGTCATCTATCGCGGCCGCGAGTATCTGATCACCCCCGAAGAGGACTATGAGACCACCGGTTTTGTGCCCAACGTCTGCTTCCCCTGCGCTTGCTTGGCGGATGCCGATACCGGTCGCATCGCCATCTACTATGGTGCTGCCGACACCTACGTGGCGTTGGCCTTCACCACTGTGGATGAGGTCATCGACTATCTGAAGAACAATCATCAGTAATGGCTAAAAACGCCCCGACAACCGCGTTGTCGGGGCGTTTTTTACCGCTTGCATCGTGAAATTTTAATAATACTGCCGTGACTTTTTAGCATTGCATAGAGTGGGGCAGGGGTGTATAATAAGGGCAGAAAAGACTTTGCGGAATGGAAAAAGGAGGAAAACCGATATGATTTTTTTCTACGTGCGACACGGCGATCCGATTTATAACCCCGATACCTTGACGCCGTTGGGAGAGCGGCAGGCGGAGGCGCTGGCTAAGCGTCTGTGTATGCACGGTATTAACAAGGTCTATGCCTCTACTTCGAACCGTGCTATCCTCACCGGCAAGCCCACCGCCGATATTATGGGCAAAGAGATCGTGCAGTTGGATTTCTGCAACGAGGCCAACGTAGCCAAGGATTTTATGATCGGCGAGTGGCCCCATCCCGACCAGGCCTGGGCGTGGGACCATAAGGATACCCGCAAGCTGCTGCTGGATCCCGAGGTGGTGGCGATGGGCCACGAGTGGTATAAGCACCCCAAGCTGGCGGAATACACCTTTGAACACGGTATCCAAACCATGTACGAGGGTGTCGATAAACTGTTTGCGGAGCTGGGTTATGAGCACAACCGTTATACCGGCACCTATACCCCCGTCAACGACAACGACAAGCGAGTGGCACTATTTGCCCATCAAGGCTGTTCTACCGTGTTTCTGAGCTGCCTGCTGGATATTCCATATCCCATCTTCGCCACCCGCTTTGATATGTGCCACAGCGCCTTTACCGCCATCGATTTTCACCCCGACCGCTATGGTATGGTGGTGCCCCGCGTAATGACCCTGTCCAACGATTCCCACCTTTATCGCGAAGGCTTGCCGCTGCGATACAATCACAACGACCGTTGTCGTTTCTGATGGGGGGAAGGGTATGGATACGTTAACGATTACCCGTTATTACATCCCTGCCGCAGGGGTGGCAAAAAAGACGCTTTGCCACTTTTCCGACGTGCATCTGACCGCCTATGACGACCTTTCCACCCCTGAAGAAAAGGAAAAGGCGTTGCAGGACACGCAAGGCTGGATGGACACCCGCCGCTTCTTCGCGGAGAAGTACGGATGCCCCACGGGAGAGGCGCAAATGGCGGACAGCCGCCTGCAGTTTTCCCGCCTGATTGCGCTGGCAAATACCGTTGACGCCGCCGTGATGACCGGCGACGTGATGAACAACGTCACCCCGGCGGATATCCGCGCCACCGAGACGGGGTTTGCCGCGCTGACGGTGCCCTTTGTATCGGTGTGCGGCAACCACGAGCAGGCAGATAAGCTGCCCGACGGCATGCTGCTGTCGGGGATGAAGCAACCCGTCCAGGTGGTGGATCTGGGCGATCTGCAGTTGGTGGGGGTGGACAATTCCGACCGCATCATCACCCCCGAGCAGTTGGCTGAGGTGGAGGCGCTTCTTGCTACGGGCAAGCCCACCGTCATTGCCCTCCACGTGCCTATGCTGACCCCCGATAATTACGCGGCCGTTTACGGTTGCGGCGAGTATTTCCGCATGAACGATTTTGACGGCTGCCCCCCCGAAAATGACCGCTTCCGCACGCTGGTTTCCGCCGCCCCTGTGGTGGCGGTGTTGTCGGGACACCTGCATTTCCAGTGCGTCACCGAGATCGCCAACGGCGTCGTGCAATACGGCGTTTCGCAGGGCATTACGGGCAACGTTCATCTCTACACCATAGGAGAATAAGCGAAAAACCGATGCACAGAATCGTGCATCGGTTTTTTCATATCTCTATGGTTTCGCCTGCTTCCAGATACCGTAGCCGGGGAAGGGATTGCCGCATCCATTCGTACTGTGCGACTCCCGTGCAGTGGCAGGTGATATAGTCGGTATCGTGGGTGGCCAATTGCCGCGCCATCGCCGTCAATTCCCCGTCGCAGGGGAGGCCGGAGAGATGAAATCCCCCTACCAACACGTCGGGGCGGAACCACTCTGCCACGTTGAGGATCCCCTTGTGGGAGCACCCGCTGAAGAGCACCCGTTTCCCTTCCGCTTCCACCAGCAAATATTGTTCGTGGCGAAAATCCTCCGCCTTTCCCGCAGCGGTCATTCCGCCGCTGTCCACGGGATAGGCGCATTCCTGTTCATTGCAGGAATATAGGGTCAAATCTGCGTTAATACGGCAGATTTCATCGGTGAAAATCAGCCGTTCACACCCCGATAGGGTAGGGGAGAGGCCAATGTCTTTGCCTGTCTTGTTGCGGTGTTCCTCAAATGCGTAGCGGCTAATATATACGGGAGCTTTCCCGTTCACTTCAAGGAATTTTGCCAGTCCGCCTCCGTGATCGTAGTGCCCGTGGGAAACGACGGCGATATCCACACAGCTCAGGTCGATGCCCAGCGCCTCTGCGTTACGCCAAAAGAGGTCGCTTTGCCCCATATCGAACAGAATCTTTTTGCCCGCCGTCTCGATATACAGCGACAGGCCGTGCTCGGCGACCGCACGGGGGCTGTGGGAAACGTTTTCGGTCAGTGCTGTGATGCGCATAGAGTTTCCCTCCTTTCGGTGCTCTTATTATACTCCCACGCGTGGCCGGTGTCAACTCGCTCAAACGGTTGCCTTTGTATCACGCGCACAAAAAAGACGGGTATGCACAGAAAATTTTATTGCTTTTCTCTATGTAACATGGTAAAATTACTGTGACTAACCTTACACAAGGCATATTGATGTGTGCTTTGACGATGGATTGTTGATTTTCTATGTGAAAGGAAGCGTGAAACGTATGCGTAGACTTGGTTTTCAGAGAATATTGCCTGCGCTGTGCACCGTGGCGTTGTTGGTCTGCACTTTTGGCTCGTTTGCCGTGACGGTGTCCGCCAATACCGACAGCGTCCGGAGTGTGTATGACGATGACGGCGACGGCGTGGTCACCGCCTGGGACATTATCGAGCGTGACGGCTACATTGAGGGCTGTTGGTATCCTTGGCTGACCCATACGTATCTGGGCTCCAGTCTGGCATCCAACCCCGACGCCGAGGCGTGGGACAGCTTTTACGGACCCGACGGCACCACCGTCAGGGATTATTGGCAGCCGTTGGATAAGATCGGCATCGACAACGTGGGCGAAGCCCAGATCAAAAAAGAGATCTTTAATCTGAAGGCGCTGGGCTTCAATATGATGGCCTATATGGGCTCTCCTTGGGGCGAGGGTGTGATGCATGACACCAATACGTGGGACGTCACCGGTGTCCGCTCCGAGTACCTGACCAATATGCGCCGCCTGCTGAACATCTGCCGCGAGGTGGGTATGCCCGTGCTGTGGTATATCCACTGCCACTCCTCCGCCGTTCCTGCCTATGCCGGCCTGGATCTGTGGTATCGCATCACCCAGATGTATTCCCATGAGCAGTACCGTCAGCATTATGCCGAAAAGTTTGTCAAGCCCGTCTGCGAGGTGCTGGCCGAGTACCGTGACGTGGTGGTGATGGTTGGCCTTACCGACGAGTTGGAGAATGAGATCAACGACTCTCAGCTGGGCGATAAATTTAATGAGAATCACCGCACCGAGTACGGCGTAACACAGGAGGATGCTGTGGCCTTCCAGGCTGCCATCGGTCAGGCGGTCAAGGCCGTGATGCCGGATATGCCCACCACCCTTGCCAGCAACAAGACGGACTGGGCTATGTACGCTGACAGTATGTTGGATATGGTGGGCCGCAACCAATACGGCACCAGCACCAACGTCTCCGATTTGTCCGGCGCCTACCCCATTGGCCCTATGCTGGCCACAGAGTTTGGCATCGGTGACGGCAGCGGTCTCGTGGCGGAATCTGAGTGGGGTTCCATCCTGACCGCCAAGCGCGATAATTTTTTAAACAAGGGTTATTCCGGTTGGTTCCACTGGGCCTATCAGCCCACCCTGAACTCCTCCTCTGCCGGAGGTAACCAATACCTCAAGGCGGGGGCCAACACAGTCTACGATTTCCGCGAGGGTATGTACGACGGCTACTATTGGGCTGAGGCCAAGATGGCACAGCTAAAGCCTGCCAATCACACCACCGGTAACCCATCTATTCTGTATTACGACGGAAAGAACGGCAATGGTAAGATCTATTGGATCCAGCCCAAGGGTGTAACCTCCTATTCGGTGCAGCGTTCCATTGACGGCGGTAACACCTGGGTGCAGGTCTCCGGTTCGGTGTCCATCGATACCTCTACCGGCGGTTACCGCTATTGCATGACGGATCCCAATGCTCGCTCCACCGGCTCTGTTCAGTACCGCGTCACGGTGAATGGCAAGGTTTCCTACGGCAACCTGTGGACCTATTGATCGAAAGGAGGACATACCGTTATGAAACACGTTAGAAAAGTTTGCGCTGTCCTCCTGGCTGCGTTGATGGTGGCGGTGATTCTTCCTGCCACCGGTCTGTTGGCTCCCGCCATCGATGCCGCCGACGTGGGCATGATCGAAAACGGCGGCTTTGAGACCGGTAGCGGTACCGGCTGGACGGTGTACCAATGGGGCGTCTCGTTTGAGAATAAGTCCGCCTCCCGAAACAGCGGCACCTACGGCTGCCGTCTGTCCAAGGATCAGAGTCACAACGGCGCCACCTTCCTGACCCAGGTCGTTCCGGTGAACAAAAACGCCACCTACACCTTCTCCTTCTACGGCAAGTCCGGCAAGTTTGATTGCAGCAATTATCAGTCTGCCTTCACCTATTCACTGGATCTGGGCAGTGCCGCCGGTAAGTTTGAGTCGGTGGTGGTGAACCAGGCGGCTCCCGCCGGCAACACTTCCGGTAGCTGGACCAAGACCACCTATACCGTAAACACCGGCAACTATACGTATCTGCGTGTCCGCTTTATGGGTACCGGTCACCATGGCAACGAAGATTCTTATCTGGATGACGTCGCTCTGACCGTGGTGGATGCCGGCGACGGCAATACCCACGCTCAGCCCACGCTGACCGGCTTCGGTACGGACAAAAACCGTCCCATTTCCGCCAGCCACAACGTGGTCAAGCAGCCCGGCTTTGAGTCCACCGACGGCGCCCAGTGGAATACCGCCGCTTTTGTCAAGACCTACGTGTCTGTGGTGGAGGATGCCGCTAAGGCGCATTCCGGCAACAAGGTGCTGTATTACAACAATCCCGGCACGGTCCAGTCTTGGCACGAGTTTACCGTTGCGGTGCCGCAGGCGGGCACCTATGTGCTGTCCGCTTGGGTCAAGACTCCGTATTTGTCCTCCGTCAATCAGGGCAAGGCCAGCTTGGGCATCATCGACCCTACGACGGATAAATTCCTGATGTCCGGCAACGCCACCTATGCGGGCTTCACCTCCACCCCCACCCAGCAGATCCGTTCCACGGCCCCCGATGACGAGTGGCACCTGCGTTCGGTCACGTTCTACGTGGGTGTGGCTTGTGACGTGCGCATCGGTATGTATGGCAAGCAGTCGCAGATGTACGTGGACGACATCTCGGTGCACCTGTTGTCCAACGGCACCCCCTATGTGGGCGAGCAGCAGACCGCTACCATCTCTCCCGCCAACAATACCTCCAACCTGTATTGTGAAGCGGAGGACAACCTCATTGCGGACTGCAATATGACCGGTTCGGTGGCGGAGGAATTCTGGACCCACGCCGCCTCCGGTTGGAACAACGGTTTCCTTTCCTTTGATACGGCGGAGGGTTCCCACGATCGGGTACTGAAGTTTGCGGGCACTTCCCCCGCTTCCAATCGGACCTATAATTACGTCAAGTGGATTTACGTGGAGCCGAACACCCCATACACCGTCTCCTTTGACTATAAGGTGGAGTCGGCAGGCAGCGGCGCGCTGAAGTTTATCGACAACAACGTGGCCCTGCCCGCGGTATTCAAGTCCATTGGCTTCTCCGCTGCGACGGATTGGACCACCGCCTCCTTCACCTTCAATCCCGGTGTGTACAACCGCATCGGTATTTTGGTTACCGATGGCACCGGCACCGTTCTGTTTGACGATTTCCGTATTTTCAAAACCTCTGCCGGCATCGCCGTTGAGCCGGGTGAGCAGGTATTCCCCGCCCTCAAGCCGGTTCATCCCGGTCAAGGTGTGAGCCGTATGGAGATAACCGAGGGCTTGTTGGGTTTGGCTTTTAAGTTTGAGCTGGATGCCAGGGGTGCTGTGCGCAACGAACGATGTGAGGGCGATTATACCAACGCCACCATCGATGCATTTGACAATGGCGACGCGTATCGGCTGATCGCCGCCGGCGCCATCGCTACCAACGATGCAGCCGTGGGACAGGATCCCGTTCTCTTTGTGCGGGAGAGTGTCAATGGCTCGGATGACAAGGTGATTGATATTCATGCAAAGTATTGGCTGAAAGATCCCGTGGATCCCGAAACCGGCGAGGACCGGGGCTTGATCACCTACGGCGTGCGTATCGTGAATATCCCCGAGGAGCACAAGAATACCGTAATCTACGTCCGTCCTTACTATATCTTCGAGTATAAGGATCAGCAGATCACCGTTTACGGCGACGTTCAGTATGAATCCTTTGAGCCTATGAAGGATATCAACGACGGATGGCTGGAGTGGGAATGATTCATCGGTCCGTGCTGAAATGAAAAGGACAGCATCCCGGGTGCCCAGCGCTCGGGATGCTGTTGTCCCATATTACCGTTTGTTTTGAATGCCATCACACACGAAAGAGGATCGCTATGCACTGGATCAACGATTTTCTCCGCGCCCAACCCAAGGGCGGAATCCTTCACTACAATCTCATGGGCGTCATCGCCATCGTTGTGATGGTGCTGACGATGCTCTTTTATCTCGTTCGGATGCGGGTGAGCCTTCTTCATGCGTTGAAGGGCGTTGCCATTGGTGCGATCGCTTTTGTCTTTACCGTCTACGCCCAGTATTTGGTGGTGTGGTATCGTGTGGGCTTTGCTCCCGATCGGTATTTTCAAGAGTCGAATTTGGCGCTGGGCTTTACCTTGCTCCCGCTGATCGCATGGCTGTCCGCCAAGACCTTTAACACCTCTGTGGGGTTTGCCGGCGACGTGACGGCGTTGGCGGTGCTGGGTTATCACGTCGTGGGCCGCTCCGGTTGCCTGTTCAGCGGTTGCTGTTATGGCTTTGCCTGCGATTGGGGACTGTATAGCCCCCACACGGGACAGAATCAGTTCCCCATCTGTTTGGTGGAGAGTGGATTCACCCTTGCCATTTTGACGTTTCTGATTTTCCGCATCTGCCGCAGAGGGTATACCCCCGATGGGCGGAATCTGCCGTATTTTCTACTATTCTACGGTGTGTGTCGCTTCTGCTCCGAAACAGCCCGCGAGAGCACCAAGGAAAGCTGGCTGTTCTGGCGCATTTCCGACGTTCATTTTCATGCATTGGCGATGGCCGCTGTGGGCGGTTTTCTGCTGTGGCGTATCGCGCACAAAGAACGGATCGCCGCGGTGGGGGAGGGGAGTTCGCCGCTTCTCTTATAATTAAAAATATAATATAGGAGGCCGTGGCGATGAGCCACGGCTTTTTTCGTGGAAAAGGCGACAAGAATCATAAAAAATTGCTATTAAATACATATAAATTGTATTGCCAATTTCTGCACTCTGTGGTAGAATGTTATATGCAGAATAGCGTAACTGTGGGTATCTGTACCCTACGCGGGCTGCGATGCCGCCGCTTTGGCACAGCGCGGCCTGGCGTCACGGTCTTCTACAGACCGTTTTTACGCCTACATTAATTTCTGTATTGCTGGAGGTGAATTGAGGCAGCGACGGAATTGCCGTCCGTATCCACATTTTCTTTTGTCACTATTTTGATAGGAGGAATAGACCCATGAAGCACGCAAATCCCCGCCGCATTCTCAGTCTGTTGGCGTTGGTTTTGGCAGTGGTTATGATGCTGACTCTGGTCGGCTGTGGCGACAAGTCGGACGATTCCGGCAAGAGCGACAGCGGTAAGAAGACCACCGTCACCACCACTACCACCACCACCGCCGATGACGCTGGGAATGACGGCACCACTACCGGCACCGAGGACGCCGGCAGTGACCCCACCGGCTCCGAGACCGGTAGCGGCGAGACCACGGGTACCACCGCCGATAACAAGGTGGATGATCCCTTCGGCCCCGCCAACACCACCACCGGCACCAAAAAGCCGCCGGTGACCACCACTACCACCACCAACACCATCCCCACTGGCACTGGGAGCATCTTCGAGAAGGTGCCCGAGAAGCTGAGCGGCCAGAAAATCAAGATGTTGATCTGGTGGAACACCGCGACTGATGACACCAAGGAGGCTGCTTTCTTCAAAGAGAAGACCGGTATTTCCGTTGCCTTTGAGACCTCCACCATGGATAAGTATCAGTCCACCCTGTCCGGCAAGATCATGGCCGGCAATCCTCCTCAGGTTGCTGCCATCATCAACGAGTGGTATCCCCAGCCCATCACCCGTGGCCTGATGCAGCCCATCAAGGTTACCGGTTGGGACTACAGCAACAAGACCGATGACATCTATGCTCTGTCCATGATGGAGCAGTTCTCCTACAAGGGCGAGATGTACGGTGTTGCGCTGAAGGGCTCCAACCACTCCACCTTTGAGGTTATGTTCTTCAACAAAGACTTCCTGGCTGACAAGGGCGTTAAGGAAGATCCCTATCAGCTGTGGAAGAAGGGTCAGTGGAACTGGGAGACCTGTCTGAACATTGCCAAGCAGTGCACCGACGCTAAGAAGGAGCAGTATGGTCTGACCCTCGTGTCTCAGTTCTTCTGGATGCTGTCCGCCGGTCAGGACTTCGTTCTGTCCGATATCGACGGTCTGAAGAACAACATCAAGTCCTCCAAACTGCTGGACACCTGGAACCACACTTGGGATATGATCTTCACTCACAAGGTCATCCCCCAGAACTTCAGCCAGCAGCCTGAGCTGTTCTTCAGCGAGCAGGTGGCTATGTTCGGCTCCGGTTCCTTCTACATGCAGGCTGAGGCCAGCCATAGCAACTACGTTCCCCAGAACTGTAAGTTCAACTGGAGCGTCGTTCCCTTCCCCTCCCCCAAGGGTCAGTCCGCTGTGGCTGCCGTTGAGGGCACCGTGTGGGGCTTCCCCACCAAGGTGACCGGCGATAAGCTGCAGGCCGCTATGTGGTGGCTGCGCTATCACCTGGATGACTCCA
>JAFXFF010000044.1 GCA_017520705.1 Clostridia bacterium
CACCTTTACGGCAGAGCACCTGCAGGAGGTGTGGCTGATTCTGCTGGCATTTGTAATTGTGCCTTTGATCATCGGCAATTTTGCTCTTCATGGCGTTAAGAAGGACAGCCGCGACTGAATATCCAACATCCCCGAGGAATTTCCTCGGGGATTTTTGTCATTTGCAGAGCTTTTCTTCCATGGCCCGGAGCCAGAGTTCCCAGCAGGGTTCGTCATTGGGATCGTCCAATTGCACAGTGGCATGAAAGACCTGCTTGCCCTCCTGGCCAATGATGTGCAGAATGCCGTAGCTGCGGAAGAGGTACAGGGTATCGAACGCGGTTTCCGGAGGAACTGCCTCTTCAAAGCGCTTGCCGTTGTGGCGGCGTTTTTCGTAGCGGTAGTGATCCCGGGCGGTGAGCTTGGCCAGCCAGGGAGCGGCAGTGTCGTGGAATTCCAACCTTGCAATGCAGAAATAGGTGCCATCGGGCCGGGTCGCATGAGCGTATTCATCCCATTCATAGTTGGCAGAAAAAGCGGTGTCATAGAAAACAAAGGTGTTGTAATCGCCGAAAGAGCCGCCGCGTTGGATTTCAGCTTCCGGGAAAATCTCTTCCAGCGTTGCAAAGGGCAGATTCTCCGGGGCGTTGTCCAGGGGCTGCCGGGCTGTGGTCGTGTTCAGCATGACGCCCAGGCTGACCAGCAGCATCAGCAGGAGGATCTGGCCGGTGGTGGGGGTCTCGCCGGGGACGGTGGTGGATTCCGTGGGGGTTACGTCCGCGGTGGTGGTCACCTCGTTCTCATCGGAAGTGGGGATGACGGGGATATCGTGGGTGGGGCGGTTCAGATACCACACGCTGCCGCCCAGCAGGGACACCGCGCACAGGGTGGCGCCGGCGCTCACCAGCACCTTTTTCTTCTTTCTCTGCGCGGTTACATACTGCGCTCTGCGCTCATATAAACTGTTCAGCATTTCATCACAGGTCTTCATACACAAATTCCTCCTTTTCCAGTAAGGATCTCAACGATTGCTTGGCACGGTAGAGGAGATTCTTGATCTGACGGTCACTCTTGTGCATCGCGGCGGCAATCTCTTGGTTGGAGAAGCCTTCAAAGAAGCTCAGCCACAGCACGGTGCGGTAATCGGCAGAAAGAGAAGCCAGGGCACGGAGCACCGTGCGTTTTTGCTCCTCCTTTATGTAGGCATCCTCCAGGCTCTGCTCCTCCCGCAGGGCGTACTCCGCATCCTCCAACGGGACGGTGCGCAGTCGTCCACGGCGGCGCACATAGTCCACCGCCACGTGGCGGCCGATGGCGTACAGCCACGACCTAAAGGAGCTTTTGCCCGCGAATTTCGGCCGCTTGGTCATCAGCCGAAAGAAGGTATCCTCTGCCAATTCCTCGGCAACGAAGATGTTGCCCACGTAACCATTTAGATAGAGTATCAGACCGTCCTTGTACTCGCCGACGATCTCGGCGAGCCCTTGGTCATCGCCATCCAGAAAACGGCGGTAGCTACTGGCACCGTTATCCATGGGCATCCTCCTCTCCGAAAGGGGTTCCTCTGCCCTTTCATCTGTTAGTCGTTTGAAAACCGAAAAAGTCTCACGGCTTTTTTAAAAAAAGGAGCACTCGGGCAGAGTGCTCCCTTGTTTTATCCGTTTTGTGCCAGCCATTCCTCTTTGGTGAGGCGGTTGGTGATGCCCACGCGGGTCTCCCCCATCAGCGGGACGGGGACGGCGGGATGGGTGTGATTGTAGATAAAGCCCAGTTTTTCCTGCACCCGCTTGGATTTGAGATTCCCCTCGTAATAGCCGCACCAGACGGCGTGCATAGCCAAATCCTCGAAGGCGTGACGGAGCATCTCGGCGGCGGCCTCCGGCATATAGCCGCGGCCCCAAAAGGGTTTGCCCAACCAATAACCCAGCTCGCACTCGTCGGCGCGGTCGGTCATATCGGTGGCATCCCCCATCTTCAGCGCAATCGCACCGATGGCGATGCCGCTATCCCGCTCACAGATGGCGTAACTCTCGGGAGCGGAAAAGACCGTCTCGATGATATGGCGGCTCTCCTCCACGCTCTGATGAGGCGGCCAGCCTGCGATAGGGCCGATGTCGGGGTCTTTGGCGTATTCATACAAGCTCTCAGCGTCGGTGATTGCCCACGGACGCAGAAGCAATCGTTCGGTGGTAAGTATCATAGCAAACTCCTTATTTCGTGCCCGTTGAGCCGAAGCCGCCGTCGCCGCGGACGGTGTCGGTGAGGCTGTCCGCCTGCTCATAGGCGGCGGTGAGATAGGGCACCAGCACCAACTGGGCGATCCGCTCGCCGTGGTCGATGGTGCGGGATTCGCCGCTGTGGTTGTGGAGCGCCACCATCACCTCGCCGCGGTAGTCGGCGTCGATGACCCCCACCTTATTGGCAGGGGCAAGGCCCTGCTTGGTGGCCAGGCCGCTGCGGGCACAGACGAGGCCCACGAAGCCCTCGGGAATCTCCACCGCCAAGCCGGTATGCACCAAGACGGTCTCCCCCGCACCGATGGTGATGGGGGCATCCGCCACGGCGTAGAGGTCGGCACCTGCCGCCGCGGCAGAGCCGTAGGCGGGAGCCACCGCGCGGTTATCCAATTTCTGAAAACGCACCTGTAAAGTCATAGGAATCACTCCTTATGTGTTACTTCTTGGGATAATAGATCACCGTTCCGTTTTGCTCGTCTACCATACTGTTCCAATTACCAAACGAAATAAAATAGCCACCATCGCTTACCGCTAACGATGTGGGCTGCGCGGTACCATCCAAGGTGTACTCCGCTTTAAGATCGTCAAGATTGGCGGTAGAGGTGCTGTACACAGTGACAGAATAGGCTCCGTCTGCCCCTTGGGATGCGGTCAGCAGATACATCGTATCCTCGTAGGTGTAGATGTCGTAAACCCATCCCTCATTCGGTAAGGGGATTTCCGCAAACATCACCATATCGGTGGTCTTATACAAACGTCCTACCGTGAAAAACAACGTATCGTCAATCACAGCATCCGACCACGGCTTACTCAAATTCACACTGAATATTCCGGTCAAATCCAGTTTCTTACCTAAACCGGAACAAAAAATAAATTTGCCGTCCTCGTAACGATAGACCTCTTGGATGCGTTTATTCTCCACCATATTCTCATAGACAAAATCGGCATATAAAGTATCATTGACGACCCACAAATTGTAAGTGCGAATGCGCTCTCCGTCGTTGGTGTCAACGGGCACGCCGTTTCTGAACATCGGTACGCGCTCAAAATCCGTGCCGTTCTCCGACACCACGATGGGAGTTTCCCCTCGGTTAACGCCGATGCCGGCAAACAGCTTGCCGTCGTAGCGCACCAAATCAAAATTATGTAAGCCATCGGGCAGACCGCTATGGGTCTGCCATTTACCATCTTCTAACTGATAATAGGTGCCGGACGCAGGCGTATCCTTCGGATCCCAGCCGGGAATGGTCAGCTTATCGTCTAACATCAGGAAACGACCGATCTGCTCGTCAAGGATGACGCCTTCCTTCTGCCAATTGCCCAAATCGTCCAAGGAACAATACATTACGGGCACACCGCCGGTATTGTTGGTGTAATCACCACAACCAATGTAGAGCTTATTATCGTGGATGGTCATATCCCACACACAACGAGCCAACATATTGTAAGAATACCACTCTTCGGTAGGAATGCCCAAATTAATGGGATCGGGCAAAACGGTGGGGGTGTCGATGCCCTTGTCGGAGTCTGATTTTTTCGGCGCGGGTTGGCAGGCGGACAAAAACAGCATACACAAGGCCATCAAGATAGCTACACACTTTTTGAGCAACATTAAGACACCTCCACTTTAAGATAGTCCCATTATACCACGGAAAAATGTTGCTGTCTACTTGAAGACGGGCTAATTTTGTGGTAAAATGGAGAGGATTTCTGAAAGGAGGTGCCGAATATGCCGTTTTTGCCCATTTCTGCAGCGGATATGCAAGAGCGCGGTTGGGAGCAGGCGGATTTTGTGCTGGTGACGGGTGACGCCTACGTGGACCACCCTAGCTTCGGCACCGCCATCATCTCCCGCGTGCTGGAGAGCCACGGCTATCGCGTGTGCATCCTCTCCCAGCCCCAATGCGACGAAGACTACCGCCGTTTCGGTGCGCCTCGTTTGGCCTTCCTGGTCAACGGCGGCAACATCGACCCCATGGTGGCCCACTACACCGCCGCCAAACGCAAGCGCAGTCAGGACGCCTATTCCCCCGGCGGCAAAGCGGGTCTGCGCCCCGACCGCGCCACCATCACCTACTGCCACGCCATCCGCCGTGTATGGGGCGACGTGGCTATCGCCATCGGCGGTCTGGAGGCCTCTCTGCGTCGCTTTGCCCACTACGACTACTGGGACGACAAGGTGCGCCCCTCCATCCTCATCGACAGCGGTGCCGACCTGCTGATGTACGGCATGGGCGAGCGTCACATCGTGGAGATCGCCACTCGCCTCAACGACGGCGAGCCGATTTCCGCTCTCACCGACATCCGCGGCACCTGCTATGCGGTGGATGCCGCCGACTATGTTCCCTCGGCTTGTTCCGAGTGTCCCTCCTACGAGATCGTGAAAGAGCCCACCGACAGCGGCAAGCGGCAATACGCCATCTCCACCCGCATCCAGCAGGAGGAGCACGACCCCATCCGCGGCAAGACGGTGATTCAGCGCCACGGGGACAAGATCTTGGTGCAGAACCCCCCCTCTCTCCCTCTCACGACGGAGGAGATGGACGCCACCTACGCCCTACCCTATATGCGGGATTATCACCCCTCCTATGAGGCGCTAGGCGGTGTCCCCGGCATTGAGGAAGTGAAATTCTCGGTCATCCACAACCGTGGATGCATCGGCAACTGCAATTTCTGCGCACTGGCTTACCATCAGGGACGCATCATCTCCACACGAAGCCACGATTCGGTGGTGGCGGAGGTGCAGCAGATCGTAAAAATGCCCGACTTCAAGGGCTACATCCACGACGTGGGCGGTCCCACTGCCGACTTCCGTCAGCCCGTCTGCGAAGGACAGTTGAAGCGGGGTGCCTGCAAGGATAAAAAGTGTATGGCACCCACCATGTGCCCCGCGCTGAAGGTGACCCACGACGACTACCTCACCCTATTGCGCCGCCTGCGGCAGATCCCCGGGGTGAAAAAGGTGTTTATCCGCTCCGGCATCCGCTTTGACTACGTCATCGCCGACCCCGACGAGCGATTCTTCAAGGAACTCATCCGCCACCACGTCAGCGGGCAACTAAAAGTCGCTCCCGAGCACGTGTCCGACCGGGTGCTCAAGTATATGGGCAAGCCGTCCTTCACGGTGTATGAGAAGTTTAAAGACCGTTTCTACGAGCTGACCAAGAGCGAGGGCAAAAAGCAGTATCTCGTCCCCTATTTGATGTCCTCCCACCCCGGCAGCACCGTCAACGACGCCATCAAGTTGGCGCGCTTTCTTAAAAAAGAGGGGTTACATCCCGAGCAGGTGCAGGATTTCTACCCCACCCCCGGCACCATCTCCACCGCGATGTTCTACACGGGCTTAGACCCCCTCACGATGGAGGCGGTGTATGTGCCCCGCACACCGCAGGAAAAAGCGGAGCAGAGAGCGCTATTACAATACTACCGCCCCGAGAACCGCCAAATCGTGCTGGCCGCCCTCAAAAGAGCCGGCCGCCACGACCTCATCGGTACGGGACCCAACTGCCTGGTGGCTCCCGACAAGCCCACTCCCCCCTCCCGTGCGCCCGTCGGTGCCAAGGGCGGTCATCGTCCTGCTGCCAAAACCAAAAAGGACAAGTTCAGCCGATACAGCAGAAAGAAGAAGTAAAAAAGAAGCACTCCGCGCGGAGTGCTTCTTTTTATTATTTATCGTTTTTCTTCTTGCGTTTAAAGATTTTACTACGGAACAGGATAATGTTCATCACCACAAAGAACGCCGTCAGGATACCAAAGGTGAGATAGGGCTTTTGCGGTGCCAGGGTGGCCAGCAGCATCAGCGGGAAGCCAAACACGATGGCAGGGAAATTCTGATACACCATATTGTCTGCGGCAGGAGTCTTGAAATCGCCGTCGATCTCGCGCAGCAGAATGGTGCCGGTGCTGGCGGTGCCCGTCAGCATACCGTACATCATCAGGAACTGCTCCTCTGCATATTCGGGGAACAGGGTCTTGGCGATGAAATGATTGTAGAAGTAGGTGATCAGCAGACCCACTACGCCGAGAATCAGGATGATGCCCCAATACTTGTCGATGTCACCGAAACGGATGGCGGCGATACCCGCCACCACCATCAGATCGAAGAAGAAGTTGCTGGTACGGGTGAGCAGGAAATTGTTGGCATACTCCTGCTTGATGATGCGGCACTTGCGCAAAAGATTAAACACGTTTTTGACCAGCGTGGCCGCGATCACGCCCAACAGGAAATTAAAGCCGTAGATGACCGATTTCATACCCGGGAGCAGCAGACCCAGACCAAACATCATTAGGAAAGCCACCATATACGATACGGCAATGAGCGCCATCTGGATGGTCAGCTTATCCACACTCTCCTGCATGGGGATCTCATTCTCCCCCTGTACGTCCTCAGCGGTGATCTTCTCGTCATCTACGCGGTTGATCTTCACTTTACCTCTCCGCTTGAGCAACGCCAAATGGAACACGCCGCCCACCGCCGCGGAAATAAAGCCCAATGCGGCAATGGTGAGACCAAAGCTCTTACCACCTACGAAGCCGAAGTCCAGCTCATAGATGTTGCCGTAGTTCATGGCCTGGCCGGTGCCCTGACCATAGCCGAAAGGCAGCAGAACACCCGCCGCCTTGAAGAAGCCGGGAATCGCAAAGACCGCCACAATGGTGATGCCAAAGCCCACCACCGCCTGCAGCAGATAGGTGGAAACAGTGGTGACGCCGGTGTTAAACACCTCGGTGGCGCGCTTCTTGTTCATATTGCCTCCGGTGGTCTTGAGGGAGGATGCGATGAAACCCAGCGCCAGGCAGTGATAGGTTACCAGTTCGAGATAGTTCGTTCCCTTTCCGGCGAAAAAGTCGGTATCAAACATCACGTCGCCGGTGATCCACTTATACACGCCGGCAACCAGCACCAAAATGGCACCGCCGATCACGGATACGGGAATCAGCGATTCTTTCATCCACTTGATGCTCTTACGCAAAATATTGGCCACCAACAGGCTCAGCAGCAGAACGGCCATGACGTTGATAAAGCCCCAAATGTTAGAGTCCCAAAAATTTTCCATTTTCGTCACCTCTTGCGATATTCTTCCAGCGATAGTAGATATTCACGTATTTGAGCGCATTGAAGCGCTTATCGCTCTTGAGCTGATACACGTGACCGTCATGGTAAATATTGAGCTTGTTACGGCCCAAAACCGACACCGCCGTCACCTGCTCGAAAGGCAAGGTCATAGCATCCATTCCCTCACCGCTAATGACGTAGCGATCACCATACAGACGGATGGTGGCATTTTCACAAAGACTATCCTTACGGTGGTACACAATGACCTCGGACAGGGTGGTCGTTTCGGTATAGAGGGGGATGTCGGTGTACTGCGTTACGTCCAGAGCATTGACAAAATCCTTTTGGTAATCGTACCACCCACTGACAAACTCATAGGGGAATTCGCACCCTACACCGCTGAGTCGCTTATCCTCGCCGTAGTGCACCGTCTTACCGCACTGCTTGCAGGCAATCTCGTTGCCGTGGCTCTCAAAGGTAGTGAGACCGCAATCAGGACACACGTACATTGCCCGCTCCAGATACTCGGCCCGCTTGCCGGAGAGGAACTGCGCATCCGCCACCGCCTCGTTCACGTACAGCTCCTTCTCAATGACGGCGAACAGCTCGTCGTTGGTCATCGCCGCATACTCCTCCGGCTGGATGACGCGGGACACGTAGGAACGCATCCTGCCGCGGCGCAGTCCGTCGCTCCAGCGGGGATGGACACCGTAGCCACCCTCGATGCGGTAGAGGACGATGGGCAGACCCAGCTTGCGGGCCAAGCCCGCGATGGCGGGAGCCATATACTCGGTCTTGCCGCTGTATGTACGATTGCCCTCGGGGGCGATGGCGATGGTGCCACCCTCGCGGGCCACACGAATGCAATTCTTGATGGCTGTTAAATCGGTGGCCTGCTTCTTGATGGGAATGGGGGCCACGATGAAACGAATGAGAGAGGAAACCCAGCCCTTGGAGAACAGATCCTCCGACGCCACGTAATACACGGGACCGCGGAAAGACATGCCCACAAAGAATTGGTCAAAGGCGGTCTGGTGGTTAAACAAGATGAAGTAGGGTCTCTTTTCCTGTTCCTTAAATTTTTCCACACGAATGCCGTATTTCAGGCGAGAATAGGGCCACAGCACAACATATGCGAGATTTCGCACCACGCGGTGGCGGACTCTTAGCCATTTTTTCTCCATTCTCTGCCCCTCCCTTCACGCATATAAAAAAACAATAGGATAAAAACCGATTTATTATAACACAAAAGGACAAAAATTGCAAGTTTTTCATTTGACTTTAAGATATTACTAAATGGATATTCGATGGTATTGTGTGGTATACGGAATCGTACTTAAAAGCCGCCATACCGCAAATGCGGTATGGCGGCTTTTTGAAGACTAACCCTAATTTTAATACAAATGCACCCCCTTTTGAGGTTAGGGGGTGCAAAGTCATTTTAGGGGGTGCGTTTTACGCTGGAGGGGGTGCAAATATGGAAAATCAGTTCTTGTTTCGGCATTTTTCCAAAAAATGCTCTGATCGCCGCCTAACTTCCTCAATAGGCAGAAGATCAACTTGCTCAAGATTTATGTTTAATGTGAAGTATCCTCGGAGCAACGGGTCGATTCTTTGATGTTCTTCCTCCGCTTTTTCAAGAGTTCTTACAAAGCAATTATACCCATATGTGTCTGCAAGATACGGAATTCCTGCAACCGACAACACGTAGTTATAGTCAATATAGTCGTGATTCTTTTCGAGGTTTTTTCGGAATTTCTCCATTACCGGATTCAATTCTTCCTCTGAAGCATAAATTGCATATCCACGAATATAAAAAATCTTCATTGCAAGTCTGCGGCATTTTTTCAAATTTTCAAAATAAAACTCTTTCAGATCAAATGCTTTTGCAGAGGGATTGAGTAACAGAATGCGAAGATGATCGAATCGTATTTCCCAGATATGTTTTTTTGAAGTAGCTTTATCGCACAGATAATCAATAAGTTCTTGTGATAGTTCTATATTGTTTAGCTTGTTTAGATTGGCAATGTAATCAGGATGCAGTAAGCAATCGGAACACTTTTTAAAAGTACGCTCTAATTCAGATAATAGGCAGTTATCCACAATCTCCCCTCCTTATTTAAATCATACCATAGGTACAACTATATTTCAACGATTACTGGCTGTAATTTAACGATTACCCCACTAAATCAACAATTATGGTTATAATTAAACGATTTCTTGTCTTTTAACGATTTGAAATAGATTAAAACTGTCAATTTAGAGAATCCTCTCCTAAAAAGTTCTCAAAACTCCAATTTTAGGTATAAAATAACCGTCATTCCGTTGTATCAGAATGACGGTTATTCTTTGGTGGAGACGGGGAGGATCGAACTCCTGACCTTACGGATGCGAACCGTACGCTCTCCCAGCTGAGCTACGCCCCCAAACAGTTCCCGATGCGTTGCCGCATCGGGAGCATTGATAGTGTATCCTATTTACTGCGGTTTGTCAAGTGGTCCGTCGTATTTTCTCACAAAAAATCCACGGCTCGCCACTCCCCCGCTTGCGGCGCATCGCCTAAGTGCACCGCAGCGGCCTCCAGTGCCTGCACCTGCTCGCGGATGTGGGTCACCAGCACCACGGGGCGGGTCTCTGCCGCTCTCATAATCAGCGGCACCACATCCTGCCAAGTGCCCTCATCGAGCCCGTTAAACGGCTCATCCAGTAGTAGGATATCGCTCTCGGCCGCTAAGGCGCGGGCCAGTGCCACGCGCCGCTGCTGACCACCGGACAGGTGGACGGGATAGGCTTCCATCTCCTCCTCGGTCAGCCCGAGGGTGGTCAATAATACACGGGCGGATGTCTCCTCTGCTCCCGTCAGCGTTACGTTTTCCAACGCTGTACGCCACGGCAGCAGGCGATCCTCCTGAAATACCATCGCCACCCGACCCACACCGCTGACTTCACCGCCGTCAGGCTTCTCCAGGCCTGCCAGCAGACGGAGCACCGTGGTCTTGCCACAGCCGGAGGCGCCCCACAAGCAGACCACACCCTGATCGGGCAGGCGCCACGTGACGCTGTCCAGCACCTTTGTCGCTCCATACGCAAAGGACACGTTTTTAAAAGCCACACTCATGGTGCCACCTCCCGTTGGTTGACCAACCGTCGCAGCAGCCACTCCAGCACCACGCTGAGTGCCACCACCACCGCCGTCCAGGCAAACACCTCCGCCGTTTCCACCAAATTCTTGGCAGCGGCGATGTGATAACCAATGGATGCGGCAGGCCAGCACAGAATCTCGGCAGCGACACCTGCCTTCCACGCAAAGCCAAAGCCGGTGGACACCGCCGCCTGCAGAAACGGACGCACCGCAGGCAAGCGAATGTGGCGAAGCCGGTCACGACGGCTGAGGCGAAACACCCGCGCCATCTCCAGCAGCTTCGGGTCGGTGTGGAGGATGCCCTGACGGACGTTCTCCCACACCAACGGCACCACCATCAAAAAAGCGATAAAGGTCGGCATGCTCTCCGCGCGGATCCACAGAAACGCCACGAAAATAAAGGAAGCAACAGGGGCAGCGCGCACCACCGACAGCAGCGGCGCGAACAGTGCATGCACCGCCGCAAACCGCGTAGTCAGCATCGCCAGCACCACACCCACGACCAAAGCTAACGCAAAACCCATCACAACCCGCAACAGGGACATCCCCACCACGGACCAAAAGGTCGCCTGCCCCATCAGCCGCCACAGCGTCTGCACCACGTGCCACGGGTACGGCAGGGGTAAAAGCAGCGTTCGATTGGCCAGATAACAGCCACCCGTCCAAACAGCCAGCCAAAAGGCCGCTACCGCCACACTCTGCAGAATGCGACGCAGCTTATCCCACATAGTAGAAGTCATCCTTCGGCAGAGCACCGCCAATGGCGGCAGGGTTGTAGTCGTACAGCACCTTTAAATAAGCAGACAAGCGCGTCTTCATGGTGCTGCCGGCCACGTACACCAGGCCGCAGTTGGGGATGGCCTGACGGGCCACGGCAGCCTTAGGAATAATTTTATAGGTCTCGCACAAGGCAGCTGCCGCCTCCGAGTTGGATTTAACCGCACCGATAGAGGCCATGTAATCCTCTAGGAACAGCGACACCGCATCGGGATTTTTCTCGATAAACTCGGTACGGGCAATCACGCAGCCCATCATCAGGGCGCAGTTCTCATCGCTGACCTTATCCCACTCCTCGGTGAGGTTCAAAGCACGGCGGATGCCCTTATTCTGCATGAGATAGGTGGACGCCTTGGGTTCGGGCACCAGCGCAATCTTGGCTTCACCGGAGGCCATCAGCGCATCCAGATCCGCCGCAAACTCAATGCGCACGTCCTCGTCCGGCTTGAGACCGTTTTTCTCCAGCAGATACCGCAGGATGTACTCGGGATTGGCACCCTTGTTCTTGGCATCGGTGTAGATGGTCTTACCCTTCAGATTCTTAACGGATTTGATGCCGTCGCCACGCTCCAGAATGTGCAGAACACCCAGCGTATTCACGGCCAACACCTGCACCTTACCCTCTGTCTTCTTATACAGTGTAGAGGCTAAGTTGGTGGGCACAGCAGCAATATCTGCATCCCCATTGGTGATGGCAGCCACCGCCTGGGTGGGGTCGCTGACCACGTTGAACGTATACTCGTTAGCGGTATCCCCATCCGCACTCTTCTGCATAAGGTTGACCATACCCACACCGGTGGGGCCGGCGATGGCGGTGATTCTCACCTCTCCGGGCTCTCTTTTATCCTTCTTACAGCCGGCAAATGCCCCTATGACCAGCACCAAAGCCAGCACCAAAGCCAATACTCGTTTCATACTCTTATTCCTCCGTTTTCAAAATAATGATTGTTCTTCGCTGGCGTCGAATTTTTCCCATCTGTGTCAGAGAATCCAGCGACCGATACAGACTGGAGCGACTCATATCCAGCCGTTCCGCCAGTTCACCCATACCGTCAGTGAGGGTGACCATACCGTTTGCGTCCCGATGAGCCAGCAAATACCGCCATAGTTTCCCGTCCGTCTGCCCCGCCGTCAACGTCGAAAGCCGCCGATTAAGAAAGCGGATGCGATCGGATAAGAAACCCACGTAGTTCTGTGCCACCGTCGGCACCTCTTTCATCCACTGGACCACCGTTTCTTGGGGAATGTACAGAATGCGGCAATCGCTCTCAGCCACCACGGTAGAGGGATAGTCCTCATCCGTGCCAAACAGAGCCGCCACACCAAACACGTCCCCGGGCAGCAGATCGTTCATCGGTACACGGCCCTGCCAGACGCGAACGTGCCCCTCCAGCACCATGGCCAAGGCCCTTCTCGAGTGCATCGGGGTGTAGATCTGTTCCCCTTTACCATAGGTTTGCTCTTCTGTCACAGCCAGCTGACGGCACACTTCCCGTTCTTCTTCCGTCAATCCCTGCAGCAGAAACAACGAAGCGTATTTCATCCATAACCACCTCCAAACAACCGCAATATGATACTACGCTCGTCAAAAACGTCCCATTTGGGACATTTCCAAGAGCATTATATCACATTTTTCGTAAAAATCAAGTCTTTTATCACCCTTCCACATCGTTTTGCAATCTCTTTTCCCGGGAAACGGATATTTTAACGCACATAAAAAGGGTGCAGATACATCGTATCCGCACCCTTTCGGTGACTGTATTCGCGTGGAAAGGATTACTCCTCGTCCTCGGCGTCGTCCTCGTCGAAGTCAAACTCCAGATGCTCGCCGCAAGCGGGGCACTCTACGCCGCCGTCCAGCAGGGTATCCTCATCCACCTCAAAATCCTCGCCGCAGGAGGGGCAGGTCACGTCGTAATACTCCTCGTCGCAATCATCACAATCGCAACAATCGCAGCAATCGCAATCGTCCTCTTCATCCCACTCCTCGTAGAAGTCCTCTTCCAGAGCGTTGAGATCCTCGTCCACCGCGTCGACCTGCTCGGTCAGCTCGGCAACGTAATCCTCGATGTCGGCCACATCCTTGGCCACGTCGTCCAGGATGTCCACGATCAGCTTAAACAGCTTGCCGTTGTCAGAGGTCTCGTCGATCTTCATGCCCTCCATCAGGCCCTTCAGATACGCAACTTTCTCAATGGTGGTCATAGCAATACCCTCCCAAATAATGTAATCGTGTCAAATACGGTCAATTAGGCGCGGTCCATATACTCGCCGGTACGGGTGTCCACACGGACGACCTCACCCTCATCGATGAAGAGGGGCACACGGATCTCGGCGCCGGTCTCCAGGGTAGCGGGCTTGGTGGTGTTGGTGGCGGTGTTGCCCTTGAAGCCGGGGTCGGTCTGGGTGATGGTCAGCTCCACAAAGTTGGGGGGCTCCACGCCGATAACCTTGCCCTTATAGGACTTGATGTTGCAGATCATGTTCTCCTTGACAAACTTAAAGTTGTCGGGCAGATCGCTGGCATTGATGGGCACCATATCATAGGTCTCGGGATCCATGAAGTAGTGCAGATCGCCGTCGGCGTAGGAATACTCCATATCCTTACGCTCCACATAAGCCGTGGGGAACTTGGCGGTGGGGTTGTAGCTCTTCTCGAGCACAGCACCGGTAATCACGTTCTTAGTCTTGGTGCGGACGAAAGCAGCGCCCTTACCGGGCTTCACATGCTGGAACTCGACAACCTGTAAAACGTTGCCGTCTTCCTCAAAGGTCACACCGTTACGAAAATCGCCTGCAGATATCATAATCAATTCCTCCATATTGTCAGACTGTACTTTATTGTACCCTATATCTTGTGAGATTTCAAGCCTTTTTTAACTGAAAATGGGAAAATTAAGCAAAAAACCGATAAAATTTTCGCTTAGGGTGAGCAGTGAAACTCGAACCCGCCGCAAAGCGGGATGTTTCGGCGCTTTTTGCCTCGCTCGCGCTCGCAAGGCTTTAATCCAATGCCTCGGCATACAGTCGGCTCATCGCCGCGGCATCTGCCGTCTGGGTGCCGGCGGATTCGCAGATCACCGTGGGGCACAGCCCTCTCTCTGCCAGCAGCGCCATCAGCGGCTTTGGATCGGGGCCAAACACCTCATCCGCAAAGGTCAGGTGCTTTTTCTCGCCGCCGCCGGTATACTCGATCTTGGAAAAATGGATGTGGAAGGACCGCATTCGCTCCTCCCCCAGCGCCTCGCCGATGGCATCCACCACGGCAGCGTAGGACTCACGGCTGTTGGTCTCCCCCAGTGTGCGACTGTTGAGATGGCCAAAGTCCACGCAGGGCAGGAAACGTTCCTCCGCCTTGCAGAAGGTGAGCACCTCTTCCAGCGTACCCAATTGGTTAATTTTGCCCATCACCTCGGGGCAAATATGCACGTGCCCCAGCCCCTCGGCATCCAGGGCCGCCTGCGCCTTGAGCAACGTCTCGGTTGCTAGCGCCGTGGCCTCCTCGCGGCTACGACCGCCCAGTCCGCCGGGGTGCACCACAATGCGGTCACCGCCCAGCATGGTCACAGCACGGGCGCTGTCTAAGATATAGCGGATGCTGTTGTCCCGCTTTTCCTCCTCGGCAGAGGCCAGCGAGATAAAGTAGGGCGCGTGCAGGGAGATCGCCACCCCGTATTTCTCCGCCTCGGCGCGGATGGCGGCTGCGGAAGACTCAGACAGACGCACACCGCGACCGCACTGGTACTCATAGGCGGTCAGCCCATGCTCAGCGATCCACGGGAACATCTGCACCGTATGCTTGTATCCTGCGGCGTAAAAATCCTCGCAGTTTCCTGCAGGGCCAAACAATGCTTTATCTCTCACCATAATCGCGCTCCTTTCTCGCTCTCTGCTTGCGGCTGTTTAGCATAGGTTTCTCAATTTTGCGCTTAAACACAATAAACTTCTGCTCAGTTTCAAATTGAATCGGCTCCAGTAGAATAGATTTCATACCCGCTAAATTTGCACCCAGAATATCGGTAAAAATCTGGTCGCCGATGACCACACACTGCTTACGGCCACACCCCATCTGTTTAGCCGCCCCACAAAACCCAAAGGGTAACGGCTTACGCGCGTGAGCGTAGTAGGGCAATCCGATTTTTTCGGCAAAAGGAGCCACACGCTCAGCATTGTTATTGGACACAACCACCAGCTTAAACTCCTCACGCATCGCATCCAGCCAAGCCATCACCGCCGGCTCCAATTCGGGCGCATCGTGAGTGGTGAGGGTATTGTCCACGTCCAGCAGCACGCAGGCTGCACCCAACCGGCGCAGATCCTCCACCGTCACGTCGGTGATGCGGCGGCGATATAACGTAGGAAAAAACAACGACACAGCGACTCCTCCTTTCAAAAAAATCAAGACAAAAAGCGGGCAGTATTCCACTACCCGCTTTCTCTACGCATTATTTGAATTTTCTCTTGCGCGCAGCTTCCGACTTCTTCTTACGACGCACGGAAGGTTTCTCGTAGTGCTCTCTCTTGCGGACCTCGGCCAGAGTACCGGCGCGGGCGCAGGACTTCTTCCAACGGCGCAGAGCACTGTCCAGAGACTCATTCTCTTTTACACGAACTTCAGACATTCTTTATTTCCCTCCCTCCGCCATATAGCAGGGGTATTTTGCAATCATGCACAAATCATTATAACGAAAAATGTCCCAAGAGTCAAGAGAAATTTTCGCTTTTATATAAAATTTTGCAACTTTTCTCTTACTGCGGCTTGACAACGATGTTCACCAGCTTGCCGGGCACGTACAGCTCTTTCACGATCTGCATACCCTCCAGCATGGGGGCCACACGCTCGTCGGCCTTGGCCAGCGCCAGCGCGTCCGCCGCAGTGATGTCCGCCGCCACCGAGATGCGGTTGCGGATCTTACCGTTGACCTGCAGCACGATCTCAAAGGCCTGCTCGGCGCACTTGGCCTCATCGTAAGCGGGCCAAGGCTCAAAGGCAATGGTATCCTCGTGGCCCAGCACCTGCCAGATCTCCTCGCCCACGTGGGGAGTAATGCAGGAGATCATCTTGACAAAGCCCTCGGCAAACTCACGGGGACAAGTGCCAACCTTGTAGCACTCGTTGACAAACACCATCATCTGCGCAATCGCGGTGTTGAAGCCCAGGGTTTCAAAGTCGCCCGTCACCTTCTTGACCGTCTGATGGTACAGCTTGGTCAGCTTGCCGTCGTCGGTCTCAATGATGTTGGCGGGCTCGGTGAAGAAGTTCCACACACGGTTGATGAACTTGCGCGCACCCGCCACAGCGGAGGTGGACCAGGGCTTGGAGACCTCCAGGGGGCCCATAAACATCTCGTACAAACGCAGGGTATCGGCACCGTAATCGCGGACGATATCGCTGGGGTTGACCACAAACTCGGGGAAACGCTTGCCCATCTTGATGCCGTTCTCACCCAGGATCATGCCCTGGTGCACCAGTTTTTTAAACGGCTCCTTGACGGGAGACAAGCCTTGATCGTATAGGAAGCGGTTCCAGATACGGGCATACATCAGGTGACCCACCGCGTGCTCGGGGCCGCCCACATACAGATCCACAGGCATCCAGTGCTTCAGCAGTTCGGGATCGCAGAAAGCCTTGTCGTTGTGGGGATCGATGTAGCGCATAAAGTACCAAGAAGAACCCGCAGAACCGGGCATAGTGGAGGTCTCACGCAGACCCTTGAGGCCGTTCTTGTCGTAGTGCTTCCACTCCTCGGCGTTCTCCAAAGGAGCTTGACCACCGCGACCCTTATAGTCCTCCAGCACGGGCAGCACCAGAGGCAGCTCCTCGTCGGGCAGGAACACGGTCTCGCCCTCCTCGGTGTAGACACAAGGCACGGGCTCGCCCCAATACCGCTGACGGGCGAAGATCCACTCACGGAAGTGGTAGTTGTTCTTGCGGCGAGCAATACCCATCTTCTCCAGTTTAACGGTGATGGCCTCCTTGGCCTCCTCCACCGTCAGACCGGTGAACTCCTCGGAGTTCATCAGCTTACAGCCCTTGCCCAGGTAATCCTGCTTCTCAAAGGCACACTCGGACACGTCGCGACCCTCAATGACCTGGATCATGGGGATGTTGTGGGCGATGGCATACTCAAAGTCACGCTGATCGTGGCTGGGGACAGCCATAACCGCGCCTGTGCCATAGCTGGCCAGCACGAAATCGCCGATGAACACCGGCACTTCCTTGCCGTTGACGGGGTTGACGGCATACACACCCTTGAGGGGGCAGCCGGTCTTACCCTTGTTCATATCGGTGCGGTCCATATCGGACTTCTTCAGGGTCTCGTTTATGTAAGCCTGCACCTCATCTTTATTCTCCACCCGATCCATCAAGCTGGCAGTGATCTTTCCGTCGGGAGCCAGCACCATAAAGGTGATGCCGTAGATGGTCTCAATGCAGGTGGTGTAGATGGAGAATTCACCGCCGCCCACCAGCTTGAAATCCACCTCAACACCGGTGGACTTGCCGATCCAATTACGCTGAATTTCCTTGGTGGACTCCGGCCAATCGATGTCCTTCAGACCCTCCAACAGCTTCTCGGCGAAGGCGGGCTGATCGATGACCCACTGCATCATATTCTTCTTCACCACAGGATAGCCGCCGCGCTCGGATTTGCCGTCGATGACCTCGTCGTTGGACAGCACGGTGCCCAACTCCTCGCACCAGTTGACGGGCATCTCGATACGCTTGGCGTAACCGGCCTCCCACAACCGCTTAAAGATCCACTGGGTCCACTTGTAGAACTCGGGGTCGGAGGTGGCGGTCATCTTGGACCAGTCATAGTCAAAGCCCAGCTCTTTGAGCTGCTTGGAGAAGGTCTTGATGTTCTCCTGAGTAAAGCCATCTGGATGATTACCGGTGGAAATCGCATACTGCTCCGCAGGCAGACCGAAAGAGTCGTAGCCCATGGGGTGCAGGACGTTATAGCCCTGCATACGCTTCATACGGGACATAATGTCGGTGGCGGTGTAGCCCTCGGGGTGGCCGGCGTGCAGACCCACACCGGAGGGGTACGGGAACATATCGAGTACGTAGTATTTGGGCTTAGAGAAGTCCCACACGTCGGTGCGGAAGGTCTGCTTCTCCTCCCAATACTGTTGCCATTTTGCTTCAATTTCTGCGGGATTGTACTGTGCCATAGTCGTGTCGTCTCCTTACTGTTGCATCAAATAGGGGGTGATGTCCACGTCGGTGGCATCCACCCACAACCGTTCCAAATCGTAAAAATCGCGGGTCTCCCGGCGGAAGACGTGAATCAGCACGTCACCGTAATCCAGAGTGACCCAGTCGCCCGTATTGTAGCCCTCGTTACGCAGGGGACGAATGTCCTCCTTCGCCAAGGCCTCCTCCACGTAGTCGGCCAAACTGCGCACCTGATTGGCGCTGTTACCGCTGGCAATCAGGAAATAGTCCGCGATGGAGGTGATGGAGCCAACCCCCAGCACCTTAATGTCCGTGGCCTTGTGCTCATCCAAGGTATGCACGGCGCTCTGCCAGATCTTATCGATATTCACGCAATTACTCCTCCCCTTCCTCGGGTTCTTCCGTGACGGGCAGCACCGTATCCAGCGTTACCGTGGACAGATCTGCCTCTTTCGGGTCTTGGTTCAGCTGCGGCGCCGTCACGGTATCCTCATCGATATACAGCCCATAGGCGTTCATCTGCTCGTTGAGCAGGGCAATCACCTGCTCACGATTGACCGAATACACCGATACGGTACCGTTCTTCTCCGCCGCACCGGGCAGGATGCTGAAGGTCACCCGATCCAGCGGCACCTGCCCCATCTGCACCGCAAAGCGGGAAATGGCGTCGGACAGCTTCATGTCCGCAGCCGCCTCTTCGCTGATGTTCAGCAAACGGGCCTTACCGAACGAGGTGGTGTTGAAGCGCAACGGATTGGCACCCGTCATCAGCTTACCCAGAATTCCTTTGGTGGCCCCGTACTGGTCCAAATAATAGAGATCTTCCATCTTGCAGGCGGCAATTTTCTGCCACAGCGCGGCCAGCACCTGACGTTGACGGCTCATGCGCTCACGGTCAGAGGCGGGCGTGTTCTTATAGTTGTAGGTGACGGCATATTCCACCGCTGCATCCCCCATCAAGGTGTGCACGCCGGCGCTGTAGCTCTCCCCCGCCAGCGTCACCTTTTTGGCCAGCTCCACCTCCACGCCGCCCAGCGCTTCGATCAGCTCCGCCAACCCCGCCCGGGGCAGGATGAGGTAGTTGTCGATGGGTAAGCCGTACTGCGTATTGATGACCCGCACCAGATCCAGCCAAGCAGAACCGGTACGCTCCTCTAAGTCGGCGCCGCAGGTGGCGTGCACCTTGCCGTCCCGTTCCTCGGCCGGCACCCGCACACGGCAGGCCGAGCAGAAGATCTCAGGCTGCGGGTTGTACCAGATATCGCCGATGGTATCCACGGCAAAGCCGTTATTTTTGTCAATGTAGGTGGCTACGGGGATCTGCACCACCGACACGGACCCTGCCTTACGGTCGTGGCACATCACCGCCAGCATATCCATGGGATCCCCGATATTCTCACCGGTGACGCCCAGCAGATAATAGGCCACGTCTCCCGCGATGTCGTCCGCCGTATAGGTGTACTCCGCCATCTCGCGGGCGGTCAATGCGGGCTTTTCCTCCGTATCGACCACATCAAACAGCAGAATGCCCGTCACCAGCAGAGCCACCAGGCCCACACCGACGCCGATCCATTTCCACGGAGATATCCGCTTTTTCTCTTCGTTGGCCGCCTGCGCCGCACCGGCCAGGCTGACCTGCCCTTTATTCTTGCTCATTTCGTTTGCCCTCCATTTCCTTCAGACAACACGATCTCATTGTATACCGCCAGCGTATCGGGATGCACCGTTCGGCCCCGATCGATCAGGTCGCGGATGGTGTATTCCACCCCGTACCGAATGGCCGCCGTCAGCGACTCCTCCGCCAGCGAGCGTATCACCGCCACATCGGGATAGTCCCGATCGGCGGAGGTGAAATCCGCGGTGAAGACCACCTGCTCCAGCCGCGACATACCTGCCCGACCGGTGGTGTGATACCGTACCGCCGATAGAATTTCCTCGTCCGTCACGCCCAGAATATTCCGCAGAAACACCTCACCGGAGCGCGCGTGCCACAGCGTCGGACTGCGCTGTTCGATCTCATCCAGCACCACACCGAAATCCCCGAGCACTTGCATCTGAGCATCCTTGTCGGTGTCCTTCATAATATCGTGGAGAATGCCCGCCGTATAGGCCTTGTTCGGGTCGGCACCGTACTTTTCTGCCAATCGCTTAGCCTCCTGCGCCACGCACATAGAGTGGTGGAAGCGGTAATCGCTCAGACGGGTACGGATGATCTCAATAAACTGTTCATCCTGGGTGCGGGTCTCCATCCCCTCCGTCCGTCGGTACAAGCCATTTTGCCGAATGTACTCCTCCACCCCTTGGGGCACCAAGCCCGTCAGGGTCTCCCCCGCCGCAATACGGCGACGAATCTGGGTGGAGGAAACGCTGGTCACCGGATAGGGATCGACGTAGCACTCTATTCCGTCCGCTGCCAAATCGGCGGCATACTCAAACAAATGCGTCTCATCGGTGCCCTCACGGGGAACGGTGCACAGCACCGCCAGACGGGCAATATCCTCAAATCGATACCAGGTGCGGAGGGTGACGAACATATCCGCCCCCACCAGCAGATACCACTGGGTATCGGGATACTGCTCACATAGCGCCGTCAGGGTATCCACCGTGAAGCTGGCTCCCTCACGGGTCAGCTCCAGATCCGACACCTGCAGTTGGGGATGCCCCTGCGCCGCCAGCCGACACATCGCCAACCGATGCTCGGCAGAGGCCATGGACTCCCGTATCTTATGGGGCGGTACGAAGGTGGGCATCAGCACCACGCCGTCCAGCTCCAGCCGCTCCGCTATCCGCAGAGCCATCTCCAGATGGCCCTGATGGATGGGGTCAAAGGAACCACCGAATAGACCCATTTTCTTCATATCGCCCCTCCTTTCTCAATGGTGGATCTCGCTCTTAAGCGCGAGGCAATTTAATCTGAGAATCCTTCTCCTTCTGGCGGAACAGCACAAAGGTGCGTCCCACCACCTGCACCACCTGGGCGTTGACCTTGGCGGCGATCTCCTCCGCGATCTCGCGGGCGGTGGCGGGTGCGGTCTCCAGGACCTTACCCTTAATCAGTTCGCGAGCCGTCAGGGCATCGTCCGCCTGCTTGATCATCGCATCGGAAATACCGCCCTTACCTGCGTGCAGGATGGGCTCCATGGTGTTGGCAAGTCCGCGTAAATACGCGCGTTGTTTACTGGTCATAATCGTTTACCTCATTTATTCTGCGCCAAATAGGCGGCTAAATCCTTAGAAAATACTCTTAATGCGTTGCCGCGATGGCTTAA
This sequence comes from Clostridia bacterium, assembly GCA_017520705.1. Taxonomy (GTDB): domain Bacteria; phylum Bacillota; class Clostridia; order Oscillospirales; family Acutalibacteraceae; genus UBA5905. Next base: position 21,641 of record JAFXFF010000044.1, read on the forward strand.
TGCATCTTTTTCTGCAGGAGACATCTCCGCAGAGGTTCTGTCCCCCACCAAAAAGATGGGGTCGTAGCCAAAGCCATTCTCCCCCGCAGGTGCATAGGCGATCTCGCCCTCGAAGGCACCCTCGGCTCGGAGCACGTCCCCATTTGGGAACACACAGCACACTGCGGAAATGAATCGGGCGGAACGCTGCCCTTTAGGTACGTCCTTCATCTCGCCCAACAGCAACACGTTGCGGTCGTCGTCGGTGGCCTCTTCGCCGCCGTAGCGGGCGGAGTACACACCGGGACGTCCACCCAGGGCATCCACCACCAGACCGGAATCGTCAGCGATGGCAGGCAGCCCCGTCACCTCGCAGGCAGAAGCCGCCTTGAGATAGGCATTTTCCGCAAAGGTGGTGCCGGTCTCCTCTACCTCGGGCAATTCCAACCCCAGGTCACGGTCTGTGACCGCCTCGATGCCCAGAGGCTCCAAAATGCGCTGTAATTCGATCAGCTTATGGGCATTATGGGTAGCAATTACGTATTTCATGCTTATTCCTCCGCAAACAGACCCTCGGCAAACTGCTTAGGATCAAAGGGTTGCAGGTCGTCGATGCCCTCGCCCACGCCAACGAACTTAACGGGTACCTGCAGATCCTCACGGATCGCTAGCACCACACCGCCGCGGGCGGTGCCGTCCAGCTTGGTCAGCACGATGCCGGTGATACCGGCGGCCGACTTAAACTCACGGGCTTGGTTGACGGCATTCTGGCCGGTGGTGGCGTCCACCACCAGCAACACCTCTTTATCGGCATCAGGAAGTTCGCGGTCGATGACGCGACCGATCTTCGCCAGCTCATCCATCAGATGCTTCTTATTGTGCAGGCGGCCTGCGGTATCGCAAATGACGATGTCGCAATTACGGGCTTTTGCCGCCTTGACGGTGTCAAACACCACCGCCGCAGGATCGGCTCCCTGACCGTGCTTAACGATATCCACACCGGCGCGATCCGCCCAGACCGCCAATTGTTCGATGGCGGCATCGCGGAAGGTATCCGCCGCACCGAGAATGACCTTCTTGCCCTGCGCCTTGAAATTGGCTGCCATCTTACCGATGGTGGTGGTCTTGCCCACGCCGTTGACACCGATGACCAAGATCACCGAGGGTTTGGTGTTCAGATTCAGTTCCTGACCGCCCTCTAACATCTCGGATACGATGCCGCACATCATACCGCGGATGGCCATAGGATCGGTGACGCCCTGCTCCTTGACCTGCACACGCAACTGCTCGCAGATACGGGAGGCGGTGTTGGCACCTACGTCACCCATCACCAAGATCTCTTCCAACTCTTCAAACAGATCCTCGTCGATGCGGGTAAACCCCTTGAGCATCGACGAGACGGTATTCATCAGGGAGTCTCTGGTCTTTTTGAGTCCCTGACCGATTTTACTAAAAAAACCCATTGTCATTACTCCTTATTGTCAGCATCCAGTTTCAGACCCAGCTTCTGCTCTACCTCGCTGGCGCGCAGCTCCAGCAGTTTGGACACGCCGCGCTCCTGCATGGTGACGCCATACAGCGTGTCGGCCTCCTCCATCGTACCGCGACGGTGGGTGATGGCGATAAACTGGATGCGGTCGCACATCCGCCGCAGATAGGCGGCATACCGGTCCACGTTCACGTCGTCTAAAGCGGCCTCCACCTCGTCCAGCACGCAGAAGGGCGAGGGTGTAACCTTCAGGATGGCGAACAGCAGAGCGGTGGCGGCCAGCGCCTTTTCACCGCCGGACAAGGCCTCCAGATTGAGGATCACCTTTCCGGGGGGCTGGATGAACATATCAATGCCGGAGCCGAGGATGTCGTCGGGGTCGCTCAGGCGCAGTTCGCCCTTACCGCCGCCGAACAGCTCGGCAAACACGATGCCGTACTGATAATTGATTTGCTTAAAGCGCTCGATGAACACCTCTCGCATCTGCACGGTCAGTTCGTTGATCTGCTTAAGCAGTTCCTCCTTGGTCTTCTCCACGTCGTCGATCTGCACTTTCAAGAACTGATAACGCTCGTTGACCTCTTTAAACTCCTCAATGGCGTCCACGTTGACGCTGCCGAGAGCACGGATCTTGTTGCGCAGCTCCACCACGCGGCGGTTGGCCACGGTGGCATCCTCGATGGGTTTCGCCACCGCCTCCGCCTCCATACGGGTCAGCTCATACTCCTCGTACAGACGGCGGGACAGATCGTCCACCTCCCGCTTGATGCCGGCGGTCTTCTCCTCCAGTCGGGCCACTTCCTGACCCATGCGTTCGCGCTCATCCGTCTTTTCGCGAGATTGCAGGCGTAACTGGGTCTGGCGAGCCTCGCCCTCGGCGCGCTGTGCCACCAAGCGGGCAATCTCGTCGGCAGAAGCCGCCGCCTGCTCACGCAGGCCGGTAGCCTGCGCCTCTTGCTGGGCGATGCGACCCTCGATCTCCTCATTTTGCTTCTGCAGGTCGGCGATCTGCTGACGGAGCAGTGCCTCGTGACCCACAGAGTCATCCTGACGGGCGCGCAGCTCGGCAATCGCCGTCTCCAAGCCCTCGATTTCCTTCTCATAGCCCAGTACCGCCAGCTTTTGCTCGGCAATCCGCTCGGAGAGCTGCTCGCGCTGCTGCGCCAACTGCTGACGACCACCGGTCAGTTCCGCCAATTTGGCCTCAATGCCGTTCTGCTCGGCAGTCAGACGCTCCGCCTCGGCGGCGGCGGCATCCATCGCCTTCTGGCAGGCGGCGGCGCGGTCATTCAAGGTGACGATCTCGTCGGCGGCCTCTTTGGCGGCCTGCTTGTTCTGATCAGCCTGCTCCTGCAGACGGCGTACCTCACCCTCCAGACGGATCTTATCCTCCTGGGCGGTGGTGAGTTCACCGCGGGCACCCACCAGTTGAGCCTCCACCTCGGAGGCGTCCTGCTGAAGCACGCGATACTGCTCCTTGGCGTTCTCCAGCTTCTTCATCTCTTCCACGGCCTCTTTTTTCAGCCGCTCGATATCCGCGCGGCGGGACAAAAGGCCTGCACCCTTGACGGTGGAGCCGCCGGTCATAGAGCCGCCGGCGTTGATCACCTGACCGTCCAGGGTCACAATGCGGAATTTATAGCTGTGGCGGCGCGCCATGGACACGGCATAGTCCATATCCTCTGCCACGATGGTGCGACCCAGCAAATTCTTGGCGATGCCCTCGTATTTCTTATCGTAGGTCACCAGATCGCTGGCCAGACCCACAAAGCCGGGCTCATCCTCGGGGATGTCGGTCATCACGTTGCCCTTGACGGAGGTCAGCGGCAGGAAGGTGGCACGGCCACCCTTGGTCTCGCTCAAGAAACGGATACCCTTCTTGGCGTCTTCTTCCCTCTCACAGATCAGGTTCTGTGCGGCGGCACCCAACGCGGTCTCGATGGCCAGAGCATACTCGGCATCCGCCTCAATGAGGCGGGACACGGGGCCGAGAATGCCCCGTAAGGCACCACGCTCCGCCTGCTTGATGACGGCACGGACAGAGAGCTGGAAACCCTCCATATTCCGCTCCATCTCCTCCAGCATTCGCACACGGCGCTGCTTCTCCTCCACATCGAGGCCCTGCTTATCCAACGCCTCCTTGGCGGTGTTCAGTTTGGCGGAGCGATTCTGATAACGATACTCATAGCCGGACAGAGTGTTCTGCAAGCTCTCCACCTTGTCGGCGCAAATCTTGAAAGCATTCTCCGCGTCCTTCAGCTCCGCATCGGCGGCCTCGGCCGCCTGCTGGCGCAGAGTGGCGGCGGCGGTGAGCTGGGACAGACGCAGAGTGATCTCACGCAGAGAAGACTCGTTGGTGACACCGGTCACACGCACCTCGGACAGCTCCAACGCCACCTTGGCCGCGTCGGCAGACAACGCCTCAATGCGATCGGAGGTCTCGTCACTGCTGCGGGCCAGGGTCTCCATCTCCTCGGTGAGGACCAATCTCTGCTGCTCTGCCTCAGTGATGGAGGCGCGGCGCGCCTCGATGTCCTCGTTGCGGTGAGCAATCTCCTCGTCAATGTGCAGGTTACCCTCTTGGGCGGCGGCGATCTCCCCCTCCACACGCTGGATGTTCTCGTTATTGTGGAAAATGTCGTTGCGCAGCACAGCCACCTGACTGTCGCAGACGGCGGCCTGCTCCTCGAGGGCGGCGGCGGCGCGGCGCACCTCGTCCATCTGCACCTCTAACTGCTGGGCGGCCAGAGCAATGCGCTCTACCTCCTCATCACAAGAGTCGATGGAACTGCCTGCCGCCTCATACTGGATGCGCGCATTCTCCAATTTGGCGTCCAAGTCACGCAGGATGCCGCGGGAATCGTTCATGGTGCGCAGCCACAGACCAATCTCCAGCTCTTTTTTCTCACCCGCGTATTCGAGGAATTTCTTCGCCTTGTTGGCCTGATTCTCGAGAGGACCTACGCGATCCTCCAGCTCCTGCAGAATATCGTGCAGACGATCCAGGTTGTCCTGGGTCTTGCGCAGGCTGTTCTCCGCCTTGTCCTTCTTATAGCGATACTTAGCGATACCCGCCGCCTCGTCAAAGATCTCACGACGATTGTTGGCGCGGGAGGTAACGATCTCGTCGATACGCCCCTGCCCAATGATGGAATAGCCGTCACGACCCAGACCCGTATTCATAAACAGCATACGGATGTCCTCAAGACGCACGGTGGCGCCGTTGAGCTGATACTCACTGCCGCCGGAGCGGTAGCAACGGCGGGTAACCCGCACCTCGTCGTTGTCCATCTCCAGCATACGGGTGGTGTTGTCGATCACCAGCGATACCTCGGCGTAGCCCATGGGACGACGCTGAGCGGTACCGTTGAAGATCACGTCCTCCATCTTGGAGCCACGCAGGGACTTGCTGGACTGTTCGCCCAGCACCCACTTAATGGCGTCGCTGATATTGGACTTACCACTGCCGTTGGGACCCACAACGGCGGTCATACCGTCGCTGAAGTTCAATACGGTTTTATCGGGAAAGGATTTAAATCCGTGTAATTCCAATGCTTTTAAAACCAAAACTGTTTCCTCCTTAGTAACCGCTGATTCAATCGGTGTGCCATTATCAGCGTGGTATTTTTTCGTTGAGACGGTCAAAAAGCGCAAGCAATACTGGATGTATTGCCGAGCATTTTTGGCCTTTTGAACGGGAAAATAGCCGCTGAGAATGGTGCATAAGATTTTATCAGTGGTTACCTTATTCGTAACCCATCAATTTCAGGGCTTCGTGAGCCGCCTGCTGTTCGGACTCTTTCTTACTGCGGCCACGACCCACACCGATGACGTTGGAGTTGAGGTGCACCTCCGTGATAAACGTCTTGTTGTGGTCGGGACCGGACTCGCCGGACAGGACATATTCCAACCTCTCGCCGGGGTTCTGTTGGACGATCTCCTGCAAGGCGGTCTTATAGTCTTTGAATTTGCGGCGACGCTGGCTCTCCGCCTCGGGGATGATGAAACGAAGCACAAACTTCTCCGCCGGCTCCATGCCGCCGTCTAAGTAGATGGCGGCCAGCACCGCCTCGTACATATCCGCTAAGATAGAGGGCCGTTCGGCACCGCCGCTGTGCTGCTCACCACGGCCCAAACGGGCATACTTACCCAAACCCAACTGTTTGGAATAGCCGCACAGCGCCTTTTCGCACACCACGGCGGCACGCAGTTTCGTCAGCTCGCCCTCGTCGGGGACACGGTCCTTCTCAAACAGATACTGTGCCGTCACAAAGCCCAGCACCGAATCCCCCAAGAACTCCAATCGCTCATAGGACTCGACGCCGTGCCCCTCGTTGGCAAAGGAGGAATGGGTCAGCGCCTGCAAAAGCAAACCTTCGTCCTTGAATACATATCCGATTTCTTTCATCAGAGGGGTCAAATCCTTCGGCACAGCGCTCACTCCTTTCCGTTCAAATAGTCTTCCACAAATCCGACCACGTCCTCTACGGTCTCAAACCCGTAGAGGGCATCGTCGTCGATACTCACACCGTACATCTCACCCAAAAATACCGCCATATCCTCCCGCTCGTGGGGGGCAATGTTCAGGTCATCCAGGGTGGCCGCCATCCGCACGTCCTCCGGCTCACAGCCGTAGTTGCGGCAAAACAGCGCGGTCAGCACATCCAGCACACGCATATCCCTTACTCCTCGGCGACATCTTTTTTCGCTACCGCCGCCTCAATCTGGGCGATGGCGTCGCTGGCGGCAAACTCCGACGCAATACGGATAGCCGAGCAGAAGCCGTCAGCCTTGGAATTGCCGTGGGCCTTGATCACGGGCTTGTTGACACCCAGCAGCACAGCGCCGCCGTACTCGGAGGTGGAGAGCTTCTTCTTTAAACTACGCAGACCGGGCATCACCAGCGCGGCACCGATCTTGGTGCGCAGAGAGGATAGAAAGGACTGCTTCAGATTCTTCATCAGCATATCCACGGTGCCCTCCAGAGTCTTGAGCAGCACGTTACCGGAGAAGCCGTCGGCCACCACCACGTCCGCCACACCGGCGGGCACGTCGCGAGCCTCCACGTTACCGATGAAGTTAAGCCCGCTTTCCTTTAGCAGAGGGAACGTCGCCAGTTGCAGCTCGCCACCCTTGGTGTCCTCGGTGCCCACGTTGAGCAGACCCACACGGGGGCCACCCTCGCGGGGATACATATGGCTCATATAGATGCTGCCCATATGGGCAAACTGCACCAGCATCTCGGGGCGGCAGTCCGCATTGGCGCCACAGTCGATGAGCATAAAAGGCTTATCGTCGGAGGGCATCACAGGCGCCAACGCAGGGCGGGAAACGCCTTTAATACGCTTGACGATAAAGGTGCCGCCCATCAGCAAAGCGCCAGTGCTGCCGGCACTGACAACCGCATCACCCTTACCCTCGGAGAGCAGACGCAGAGCCACCGCCATGGAGCAGTCCTTGTGCTCACGCAGAATGCTCTTGGGATGATCCTCCATAGTCATCACGTCAGAAGCGTGGACGATCTCCATCCGATCGAGGGAAATGCCGTTTTCCTGCGCCGCCTGACGAATTTTCTCTTCGTCACCGGTCAGCACAATGTCACAATCATAGGCGGCAACAGCCTGTGCCGCACCTTTCAGTATCTCTACGGGGGCGTTATCGCCGCCGAATGCATCCACAATAATCCGCATATTATTCGTCCTCACTTTCTGCCGTAACAATGGTTTCCGGCATATCCGCTATCACACGGTCCAAGCTTTCCAGCGCCCGCTGTGCCAAGGCTGCGTAGCGCATCTTTTTATCTCGAATGTGGGTCTCCAAGGTGGGCAAAATGCCGAAATTGGCACCCATGGGCTGATAATCCGCATTGGGGGTGCTGACGTGAGCCGCCAGCGCACCCAACATGGTATCCCGCGGTAGTATCAGCGGCTCCTGCCCTCTCACCATACGGCAGGCGTTGAGACCCGCCAGAATACCGGCGGCGGCAGACTCCATATATCCCTCCACACCGGTCATCTGCCCCGCAAACAGCAGGTTGGGACGGCTCTTCATCCGAAAAGCCGCATCCAACAGTTCGGGAGCATTCAAGAAGGTGTTTCGGTGCATCACACCGTACCGCATAAACTCGGCATTTTTCAGCGCGGGAATCATGCCAAACACCCGCTTTTGCTCGGGAAATTTCAAGTTCGTCTGAAAACCCACCAGATTGTACAGCGTTCCCTCAGCGTTTTCGGCGCGTAACTGCACCACCGCCCAGGGACGGTGCCCTGTGTGGGGGTCACGCAGTCCCACCGGCTTCATAGGACCAAAGCGGATAGAATCGCTCCCCCGCTTAGCCAGCACCTCAATGGGCATACAGCCCTCATACACGTTGAGTTTATCAAATTCGTGGAGGGGTGCCGTCTCTGCCGTCACCAACGCGGCGTGAAACGCCTCGTACTCCTCCTTGTTGAGGGGGCAGTTGATGTAATCCCCCTCCCCGCTCTCCTCCCGATCGTAGCGGGAGGCCCGGAAGGCACTGTTCATATCCACGCTGTCGGCGGTGACAATGGGTGCCGCCGCATCGTAGAAGGATAAGCCTCCGCCGCACAGGTCGGCGATGGCTTTGGCTAATGGCTCGCTGGTCAGCGGACCGGTGGCAACGATCACCACCCCCTCCTCGGGGATGGCGGTCACTTCGCCTTGCTTCACCGTAATCAGCGGATGCTCCTTGATGCGCTTGGTTACCTCGGCGGAGAACTTTTCTCTATCCACCGCCAGGGCGCCGCCTGCCGGCACCGCGCAGCCATAGGCAATGGGCACGCACAGGCTGCCCAGCCGCCGCATCTCCTCTTTGAGCAGACCGGCGGCACTTTCCACACGTCGCGCTTTCAGCGAATTGGAGCAGACCAACTCGGCAAAGCCGCCGTGGCGATGGGCGGGGGTATATTTCTCCGGCTTCATCTCCCACAGGGTCACCGGAATGCCCTGCTGTGCCACGGTGTAGGCGGCTTCACAGCCTGCCAGACCGGCACCGATCACCGTCACCATCGGTCGTGCTCCTTTCAAAAATTCAACCGTTTACTTTTCCTCGTTGCAGCCCTCGGTCAGGCACACCAGACCGTTGGTTCTGCCCTTTTTGCGGAAGAGGGTCTTGCCGCACTTGGGGCACAACTCCTTGGTAGGCTCATTCCAGGTGGCAAAATCGCACTTGGGATAGTTGGCACAGCCGAAAAACTTGCGACCGCCCTTGGATTTCTTCGCCACCACAGCGCCGCCGCACTTGGGGCAGACACCGTCGGTGGATTCCACAATGCGGCGGGTATTCTTACAGGTGGGATAGCCGGGGCAAGCCAAGAACTTGCCGTAGCGGCCGGTCTTGACCACCATACGACGGCCGCACATCTCGCACACCTCGTCGCTCTCCACCTCGGGGACCTTCACCTTATCCAGATTCTCCTCAGCCTTTTTCAGGCTCTCCACAAAGCCACCGTAGAAGCTATCCAGCACGCGGACCCAATCGGACTTGCCGCTTTCCACGCCGTCCAGCTTCTGCTCCATCTGGGCGGTAAAGTCCAGATCGACGATCTCGGGGAATTGCTCCTTCATCAGTTGGGTAATCACCTCGCCCAGATTGGTGGGCTTGAGGCTCTTGCCGTCACGCTCCACGTACTCGCGGTTGAGCACGGTGCTGACGGTGGGAGCGTAGGTGGAGGGACGGCCGATGCCGTTTTCCTCCATCGCCTTGATGAGGGTGGCTTCGGTATAGCGTGCAGGGGGCTGGGTGAAATGCTGGTTGCCCTCGATGTTGCGCAGGGTCAGCACGTCGCCTTTCTTGATAACGGGCAGCGGCTTATTCTCGTCGTCCTTCTCGTCCTTACCCTCCACGTACAGGGCGGTGTGGCCCTCAAATTTCACGGTATATCCGGAAGCCTTAAACACGTACCGGCCTGCGGTGATGTCCACCTGACAGGTGTTCTGGATCTGGTCGGCCATCAGGCTGGCCATAAAGCGCTCCCAGATAAGCTTATACAAGCGGTACTGGTCGGAGGTCAAGGAATCCTTCACCTCGGCAGGGGTCAGAGAGGGCACAGAGGGTCGGATGGCCTCGTGGGCATCCTGGGCGTTGCCCTTCTGCTTAAACACACGGGCCTTGGCCGGCAGATACTCGCTGCCGAAAGCACCGCGGATATAATCGTTACCCGCTTTGCGCGCCTCGTCGGAGATGCGCAGTGAGTCGGTACGCATATAGGTGATCAAACCGGTGGCACCGATACCGGCTACCTCCACACCTTCGTACAATTCCTGTGCCGTCTTCATGGTACGGCGAGAGGAGAAGTTCAGCTTACGGTTGGCCTCCTGCTGCATGGTGGAGGTGGTGAAGGGCGGCGCAGGCGCTACCTTACGGGTGCCGGTCTTGACGCTCTCGGCCACGTAGGTAGCTCCCTCAAGCTCGTCCAGAATAGCCCGGGCTTGCTCGCCGTCGGCAATCTTGATCTTATCCTGAGCCGTGCCGAAGAAACGAGCCGGGAAGGTGCGGCCCTTTTCGGTCACAGACAGGGTGGCGTCCAGAGTCCAGTACTCCTCGCTGACAAAGGCGCGAATCTCCTGCTCGCGGTCCACCACCAAGCTCACGGTAGCGGACTGCACACGACCTGCAGAGAGGCCCTTGCGCACTTTTTTCCACAGGAAGGGGCTCAGCTTATAGCCCACGATGCGGTCCAGCACACGACGGGCCTGCTGGGCATTCACCAAATTCATATCCAGCGAACGGGGATGGGCCATACCGGCGGCAACACCCGTGCGGGTAATCTCATTGAAGGTCACGCGGCTGGTCTGCTCCACGGGAACGTCCAAAACCTGCGCCAGATGCCACGCGATGGCCTCGCCCTCGCGGTCCGGGTCGGTGGCGAGATAGATGCGATCGCTCTTCAGAGCCATATCTTTCAGGCTGCGGATGAGGGCGGTCTTACCGGGAATATCCATATAGCGGGGACGGAAGCCATGCTCCACATCCACGCCCAGTAGCGTCTTGGGCAGGTCGCGGATGTGGCCCATAGAGGCCACCACCTCGAAATCGTTGCCCAGATACTTCTTGACGGTTTTCGCCTTTGCAGGCGACTCCATAATCACCAAATTTGCCATAGAATCCTTCCTTCCTATCAAAACAAACCAATCGCTTAGGTACGTTTATATTGTTGACCGGCGCTGTTCGCCGCACAGCCGAACATTTCCAATTCTGTGAGGGCCGCCAGCAGGGTGGGAATGGGCATCCCCGTCTTTTCTGCCAGCAGATCCACCGGCTGAGGCTCCGAGGTGAGCACCTCGCACACCCGTTTGGCCGCCTCACTGGCCCCATCGGGGCAGGCCGCGGCGGCGGCAACGGGAATGGCGGCAGGGGGTATCTCTGCCTCCACCTGTTTGCGGCGGGATAATCGCTTGGTTTTCTTCGCCTTCTCCCGTTTCGGCTTCTCGATTTTGGGGGTCTCCTCCACTTTAGGAAGAGGTTGCCCCTCTGCCAGCCGTTGGGCAGCTTCCGCTGCTTCCAGATCCAGCACACCGGGATACATGGGGGCGTACTCACGCAGAATATCGGTGGCACGGATGACCAGTGTAGCACCGCCTTGGATCTCCTTGTGGGCACCGTCGTAGCGGTGACCGGACAGGGTGCCGGGCAGGGCGAACACCTCTCGGTTGTATTCCCGTCCCAAACGGGCGGTGATGCGCGCGCCGCTACGACCGGGGGTCTGCGCCAAACACACACCTTGACTGAGCCCCGCCATAATGCGATTGCGGATGTGAAAATCGCACTTATACTCTTCATCCGGCGGAAACTCGCTGAGCAGCAGTCCTCCCGACGCCACCACACGGCAGCGCAGATCGGCGTTCTCAGCCGGATAGTCCACGTTCAGAGGACAGGCCATCACCACGATGGTGATTCCTCCCCCATCCAGCGCACCGGCATGGACGGCAGCATCGATGCCCGTGGCACCGCCGCTGACCACCACCACACCGCCGGCGGCCAATCCGGCCGCCAGAGCACGGGCCTCCAGCAGACCCTCTCGCGTGGCATGGCGGGTACCCACCACCGCCACCGCAGGCGTGCTGTCCAGATCCGGCATCACACCGCGGGCATACAGCACCGCAGGTGGCGCCCCGCAATGCCGCAGGCACAGCGGATACAGCGCATCCTCGGGGGTGAGCATCCAGTCACCCAGCTCCAGTACGCGATCCAAAATCCGATGCGCCTTATTCAACGACTTGTCCGCCAGGCGGCGGCACAGATCGTCCGAGAGGCCTGCATTCTTATACTCATCGGGGGTGGCGTTGTACACCGTACGGGCATGACCGTAGATGTCCAGCAGATCGCTGACGGCACGACTGCCGGCAGGCAGCACCTGCTGCAGCCATATCCAATACAGCCGGCTGTCCATAGCCCTCCCCCTTTCGCATACGCTTACTTATTGCGGCACATCTCCCACAGGATGATGCCCGCCGCCATCGAGGCGTTGAGAGACTCGGCCCGTCCTGCCATCGGGATGGTAACACTGTGCTTGCAGGCGGCAATCGTCTCGGCGCGCAGGCCGTTGCCCTCGTTGCCGATGATGGTCACAGAGCCCTTGCCCATTCCCGCCTCGGTAATGGGGGTCGCTGTGGCGTCCACCACGCAGGCATAGGCGGTCAGCCCCTTCTCCTGAAGGGTCTCCACCGCCTGCGCCATATCCCCCACACGCATCAGCGGCAGACGGAACACTCCGCCCATGCTGGCGCGCAACACCTTGGGATTGTAGACGTCACAGCACCCGTCCGACAGCAGGAGACCGTCGATCCCCAATGCCTCGGCGGTACGGATCACCGTACCCATATTCCCCGGATCCTGAATATCCTCCAGAGCACTATAAGTCCCTATTATATTTATTTTATCTATTATAAGCGAATTGTCAAGCATTTTTGCAATACAAAATACACCTTGCGGATTTATGGTATCGCTCATGTGGCGGCTCAGCTCGGGGCTGATCTCGATCACCGTGTCCGCAGAGGCCAGCAAAGGCTCTACCACACTGCCGTACACCGCCAGTGCCGAAGCGGTGTACAGCACCGCCTTCAGCTCCACGCCGGAACGCAAAGCGTCCCCGCACAAACGAGCACCCTCGATGGCAAACAGCCTTGTTTCGCGCCGATATTTTGTGGAATCACCCAGTCGACGCCACTCTTTGACCCACTGATTATCCTTACTGGTAACGGTCATAACCGCACCTCCTATCACGAAAAAATGCGCCCGACGTAACCCGTCGGACGCAATTTCATCTTATTACAGAGCAGCCTTAGCCTTCTCAACCAGAGCGGTGAAAGCGGCAGCATCGGAAACAGCCAGCTCAGCGAGCATCTTGCGGTTCATGGTGATGCCGGCCTTCTTCAGACCGTTCATGAAGGTGGAGTAGTTCATGCCGTTCAGCTTGGCAGCGGCATTGATGCGGGCGATCCACAGGCGGCGGAAATCGCGCTTGCGCTGACGGCGGCCGATATAAGCATACTGACCGGACTTCATCACCGCTTCTTTAGCGGTCTTAAACAGCTTGGACTTGGCACCGAAGTAACCCTTAGCCAGCTTCAATACTTTCTTTCTTCTCTTGCGCGTCATCATAGCGCCTTTAATACGAGCCATAGTAATATACCTCCGTCTCTATCGATTATTTGTAGGGAATCAGGCGCTTGATGGTGGCCAGATTGGTCTTGTCGGCCGCCACGGTCTTGCGCAGGTTTCTCTTACGCTTGGTGGTCTTCTTGTTCAGGATGTGAGACTTGTAGGCGTGGGCGCGGATGGCCTTGCCGGTCTTGCTCAGCTTGAAACGCTTTTTCGCACCGCTGTGCGTCTTAATCTTAGGCATTGTTTTGTCCTCCTTAATTGGTTTGTGTAAACAGGGCGGCGCCCTGTACGCAACAGAATTTGGTTTTCCTGCTTATTTGGCAGGCTTGGGAGCCAGGAACATCAGCATATTCCGACCCTCGATCTTGGCGGCCTTCTCCACCACGGCAAAGTCGGCACAGGCTTCGGCAAAGCGGGTCATGGACTCCAGACCCTTCTCGGGGTGGCCCATCTCACGTCCGCGGAAGCGGATGTTGACCTTCACCTTGTCACCGTGCTCCACAAACCGCTTGGCTTGAGAGACCTTGGTGTTGAAATCACCCACGTCGGTATTCAGACCCAGGCGAACCTCTTTGATATCCACCACGTGCTGATTCTTGCGGGCCTCTTTCTCTTTCTTGGCCTGCTCGAAGCGATACTTACCATAGTCCATGATACGGCACACGGGGGGAACGGCAGTGGGGGCGATCTTGACCAGATCCATGCCGGCATCGTCAGCCAGCTTCTGTGCGTCACGGGCGGACATCACACCCATCTGGGCGCCGTCGGCACCGATCACGCGCACCTCATTGTCACGAATCTGCTCATTGATCTGCATCTCTTTTTTTGCTATCGGAAACACCTCCTAAAACAACAAAAAACAAATCAAACAAACAAAAAAGCGGACAGCCAAGCTGCCCGCACAAAACCGAAACCCACCACACGCATGCGGCAGGAACCAATCCATATCAACCCTTTGGAACAAGATCCGGGGGTGAGAGCGGGCAACGCTCTGCTTCTTTCGTCCCGATGATTATACCAGCACCCCGTCGTCTTGTCAAGAGTTTTTTTCACATTTGTCCGAAAAAAATACCAATGTTGCCAAATAGCCGCTGACGATCAGCAAGGTAGGGTTTTCTCCTCTCAAAAACAACCACAGGCTGACCGCCGCCAGCGGCAACAGCACCAATGCCGAAGACAACCTGAGCACCATCTCCGCCAACGGTTCTAACCCCAGCAGGGCCAATCCGCACCGCAGGATCTCTCCTCCGTCCAGTGCGGCGGCAGGCAGCAGATTGAGGGTCGCCAACGCCAGATGCACCGTTGCGGCGGCAGGACACCCCACTACCAACAGCAGCGCCGCCGCCAAGCCGTTCGCCAGTGGCCCCGCCAGGGAAATCAGCAGAGCACGCCCGTATCCGATCAAGGCGTTCCCCAACTCGATCCGCATCCCAAAAGCGCCCAAGGTGCAATCCTGCGGCGGCACTCCCACCGCCAGCATCGCCACCAGGTGCCCTCCTTCGTGGATGAGGGAGGCCAGCAAGCAGGATACCGCCAACCCATCGGGTTGCCACAGAAGCAACGCCGTCACCAGAGCGGGAAACAGCAGGCTCACCCGACAGCGTATTCCCCCCGGCCGCCACTCAAGCATACCGCTCCAGCGGCAGCAGCGCCGCAGGGTCACAGGCAATGCCGTCCACGTTGACACGGATGTGGACGTGACTCCCCGTGGACACCCCCGTGGAGCCCACCAGGGCCACCCGTTCTCCGGCCCGCACCGACGCTCCCTGCATCGCTAAGATCTCCTTGCAATGACCGTATAGGATCTCGATGCCGCCACCGTGGCTCAAGCGGACGTATTTGCCCAATCGGCCGTCCTCCCCTACCTCGGTGACCGTCCCATCGTAGGCCGCCAGCAGATCTGCCCCCATCGGTGCCGCAATATCCACCCCCGTGTGAAACTCTTTGGTCCCGTCAATGGGGTGGATGCGCTCCCCGTAGCCGGAGGTCAGTGTTCCGCCGGCCAGCGGAGCCAGCGCCTCCACCGCCGGCGCAGAACCCGTTAACTGTGCGGATTCTTCCTCTGTAAAGTTCTCCTCCTTCACATCGGTTTCTTCCGTTTTCTCCATCTGCTCCAGCAGGTCGCCGTCCCACAGCAGTGCTACGGCGCTCACCCACTCGTTGCGGACCAATGCGCCGCGGAAACTCTGCTGCAGAGAGCGGTAGGCTTCCCCGCCCGCCACCCTCAGCAGCATGGCCAACAGCACCGCCACACAGCAGGCGATGCTCTGCACCGCCACCACCGACAGATGCAGAGCCGCCCTTTTACCCGGCTTACGATTTTGTTTCTGCGTTTTCTCCCGCGTCTCTGTCCACGCCTGCACACGGGATGCGTCGTGTTCTACCATCGCTGCTCCTTATACAATGATACAAATCAGTCCGTTACACCCTTCGTTGATGATGCGCTCCACCGTTTCTTTCAGCTTAAACCGTGCCTCCTCAGGCATATGTAACAGCTTATTATGTAGCCCTTCATTCACCAGCCCGTACAAGGAGGTGCCGAAAATATTGGAATCCCAAATTTTCGTGGGCTCCTCCTCAAACTGCCCCAGCAGATAGCTGACCAGCTCCTCACTCTGTCGCTCGGTGCCCACGATGGGGCTGACCTCGGTCTCGATCTGCGCCTTCATCAAATGGATGGAGGGTGCCGATGCACGGAGCCGCACCCCATACCGCCCACTCTGGCGGATGATCTGGGGCTCCTCCAGCGTCATCTCCTCCATCTCCGGCATCACGATGCCGTATCCGGTCTGCTCCGCCTGCTCCAAGGCTGCACGGATCTTCTCATACTTTTTGCAGACGGCCGCCATCTCGATCATCCCCGCCATCAGTGCACCCTCGTCGGGGATATCCAAGCCGGTGGTCTCGCTGAGAATACCGTAAAACAGCTCCGGCCGCAGGGTCACCGTGAGGGTGGCTACGCCGCTTCCCATATCCACCTCATCCAGTACGGCTGTCTCCACATGCTCACAGCGGCGCAGGGAACGGGCCACCTCCCCTACCTGCCCCACCCGATGCACGGCGGTACAAGCGGCCTTGGCGGTATCCATGACGGCACACCGCACGGGATGGGTACGCTCCAGCCGCATCAACCAGCGCGGCAGCACCAAGCCCACCTGACAGATGGGGAATTGGGACAAAAGCGCCTCCAGCACCTGCAGAATTTCCTTTTCGGTCATGGTCTGACAGTTGATGGGCACCACCGGCACCCCATAGGCTTCGCTGAGCTGACCCGCCATCTGTACCGTAGACGATGCGTGGGGATCCACGGCGTTGAGCAGCACCGTAAAGGGTTTGCCCAGCTCCTTGAGCTCCCGCACCACCCGTTCCTCTGCCACGGCGTACTCTTCACGGGGTAGGTCGGTGATGCTGCCGTCCGTGGTGATCACCAGCCCCACGGTGGAGTGATCGGTGATGACCCGCCGCGTCCCCTCCTCCGCCGCCATATTGAATGGGACCTCCTCCTCATACCACGGTGTCTTCACCATCCGCGGCTGGTTTTCCTCGATATATCCCAATGCCGACGGAATGATATATCCTACACAGTCGATAAGCCGCACCCGCATATTGGACACTCCGTCCAGCGTGATCTGCGCCGCCTGCTCGGGGATGAACTTCGGCTCGGTGGTCATGATGGTGCGCCCCGCCGCCGATTGAGGCAGCTCGTCGGTGGCACGCTCCCGGCGCACCCCCTCCTCCATGTTGGGAAGCACCAATACGTCCATAAACCGCTTGATAAAGGTGGATTTACCGGTACGCACCGGCCCCACCACCCCCAGATAGATGTCCCCACCCGTTCTGGCGGCCATATCTTTATATAATCTGCTGGCAGTTTCCATAGTCGTTCCTCCGCTCCATTCATCGTTTGTACCAACTTATGAGCATCGGACGGGGTTTATGACACAGAAAAAAACGTCCCGGCGAGAAATCGTCGGGACGTTCGCATCCTAATTCGGGAATGGCCACCAATCGGGGCGGTCACGCAAGCATTTGAGCTTGATCCACAGATCCTTCTGCAGTTTGAGGGTCTTCTCCGGCAGGGTGATGTACACCTCCGTATTGGCCACCACCTCGGCAGAGGGATAGAACATGGGGTTGCCCGACACCTCCTCGCTGAGCATACCCAGCGCCTCGGTGTGGGGGGTGGAATAGCAGATGTACTCCGCATTGGCGGTGGCGACGTCGGGACGGCACATGAAATCGATGTACTTCTCCGCCAGCTCCTTGTTTTGCTGGTTTTGAGCACGCACATAGCGTCCACAAAGAGGTTAGTGCCCTGATGGGGTACGAAGTAACCGATGTTCTCGTTGCCGTCGTCGCCGGTGATCATATTGGCACCGTCGCCGGAGTAATAGGGGGCCAGCCAGCCCTCCTCGTTGGTCATCTTCTGGAACACCTGATCCATAAAATAGCCCTGCACCAGCGGCTTTTGCTTGGCCAGCTCGTCATAGGCGGCCTGCCACTCGTCGGGATTTTGGGTGTTCATGGAATACCCCAGCTTTTTCAGCGCAATGGCAAAGGAGTCGCGGGCATTGTCAAACATATAGATCTTGCCGGCGTATTTCTCATCCCAAAGAATATCCCAGCCCTGAGCCAGATCCGCCTCGTCCACGTACTTTTTATTGTAGAAGATGCCCACGGTACCCCAGGTATAGGGCACACAATAGTCGTTGATGGACACGTCACTGCCCTCGTAGGGCTGATTCAGTATCTCCGTATAGGTTTTGTCGATGTAGCGGTAATTGGGAATGTTGTCAAAATTGAGCTTCGCCAACATATCCTCTTGAATCATTTTACCGATCATATACTCCGAGGGGATCACCACGTCGTATTCCGCCGCGCCGCTCTCCAGCAGGGTGTACATCGATTCGTTGCTCTCGTAGGTCTTGTAGTTGATGCGAATACCCGTTTCTTTTTCAAACTGTGCGTTAACATCCATCAGGTCGTCGCTGCCGTCGGAGATATATTCGCCCCAGTTGTACACGTTGAGGGTGATCACATCTTTGCCGAATTGACAACCGCTGAACACGCCGATCGTCATCATCAGCGCCAGCGATAGGCAGAGCCATCGTTTCAAGGCGTTATCTCCTTTCCTTCTGTTTCTTCAGATCCCGCACCTGACGGATATTCACCACCACCAGCAGGAGCAGCACCGTACCGAACATCAGCGTCGAGAGGGCGTTGATCTCGGGGGTTACCGGCTTTTTGGTCATGGAATAGATGGTGACCGACAGATTCTGGGCTGTGGCACCACTGTTGAAATAGCTGATGACGAAATCGTCCAGCGACATCGTAAAGGCCATCAGGGCACCGGTGATGACACCGGGCATGATCTCGGGCAGCACCACCTTGAAAAAGGCGGGCACAGGGCGGCAGCCCAAATCCAGCGCCGCCTCATACATATGCTTGTTCATCTGCCTGAGCTTGGGCATCACCTGCAGCACCACGTAGGGGATGCAGAAGGTGACGTGAGCCAGCAGCAGCGTCAGAAAACCGGGCTGCAACAACCCGGTGGCACGATAGATCGCCACAAACATCAGCATCATAGAGATACCGGTGACGATCTCGGGGTTGACCATGGGGATGTTGTTGATCCCCATCATCAGATTGCGCAGGCGACCGTTCATGCTGTAAATGCCCAGGGCCGCCATCGTGCCAATGACGGTGGAAATGACCGCCGCCAGCACCGCGATCTGCAGGGTCAGCCACAGCGCCTCCATAATGAGATCGTTGTTGAACAGCTCCTTATACCAATCGAGGGTGAATCCCTCCCACTTCACGCGGTTCTTGGAATTGTTGAAGGAGTAGGCGATAAGCACCAGAATCGGCGCATATAGGAAGGTGAAAATGATGCCGTTATAAATCTTAGAGAGCACTTTCATGTCATCATACCCCCTAACTCATCCTCGCCGTTGTCCACGTTGCGCATCAGCGACATACACAGGAGCATCAGCACCATCAAGACCAGGGACAGAGCCGCACCCACGTTGTAGTTACAGCCGTCACCCACAAACATGGTCTCAATGACGTCGCCGATCATCATATTCTTACTGCCGCCCAGCAGCTTGGAGATCACAAAGGTAGACACCGCCGGCACAAACACCATCGTCACGCCCGACACGATGCCGGGGGCGCTCAGGGGCAGGATGACGCGGCGGAACACCTGCCAGTTATTGGAGCCCAGATCCTGAGCCGCCTCAATGACGCGATTGTCCAGCTTGGCCATCACGGAATACAGGGGCAGGATCATAAAGGGCAGGAAGTTATACACCATACCCAGCACTACGGCGCCGTCGGTGTTGATGAGCTCTAAGGATGCTCCCTCACCGATCACTCCGATCCATCGCAGGAACTGATTGATGAGGCCGTTGTTCTCCAACAGCGTCATCCAGGCATAAGTGCGCAGAAGGAAATTCATCCACATGGGCAGCATCACGATCATCACCATCGTGCGCTGCATATTCTCGCTCTTACGGGAGATGCTCAGCGCCACGGGATAGGCCAGCAGCAGACAAATGACGGTGGCCAGCGCACCCATCCAGATGGAGTCCACATAGGTGCCCGCATACTGCCATATCTGAGCGATATTCGCCATGGTAAAGGCGCCCGTCTCGTCGGTGAAGGCAAACCACACCACGATGGCCATAGGCACCACGGTAAAGATGCTCATCCACAGAGCGAAGGGGGTGGCAGCGGCACGACTCTTCATTCCTCTGCCTCCTCTTCCGCCTCAGCGGCGGCCACGGCGTCGCCCAGCTCGTCAAACTCCTCGGAATAGGAGCTGTAGTCGCCGAACATGCCGGAATAGGCGGATTTCTTCATAATATGAATATCCTCGGGGTTGAGCACGATACCGATGTTGCTCCCCTCGGGGTAATAATCGGTGGTCTGAATCAGCCACTTGAAGCCCTTAAAGTCCACGATGGTGTCGTAGTGCACGCCCTTAAAGGTGACGTTGGTCACCAGACCCGTCAGGTGTCCCTTGGCCGGCTCCACGATGTCGATATCCTCGGGGCGGATGACCACGTCCACCGGCTCGTTGGGCTCAAACCCGGCATCCAAGCACTTGAATTTGCGGCCAAAGAACTCCACCAGATAGTCCTCCAGCATCACGCCGTCCAGAATGTTACTCTCGCCGATAAAGTCTGCCACAAAGGCGTTCTCGGGCTCGTTATAAATATCCTGCGGACTGCCGATCTGTTGGATGACGCCGTTGTCCATCACCACCACGGTATCGGACATAGAGAGAGCCTCTTCCTGATCGTGGGTGACGTAAATGAAGCTGATGCCCAGACTCTTCTGGATATTCTTCAGCTCGGTCTGCATATCCTTGCGCAGCTTGAGGTCCAGCGCCGCCAGAGGCTCGTCCAGCAGCAGCACGCGGGGGTTGTTCGCCAACGCGCGGGCGATGGCCACACGCTGCTGCTGACCGCCGGACAGCTTGGAAACGGAACGCTTCTCAAAGCCCTTGAGGTTGACCAGCTCCAGCATCTTGGTGACCGTCTCCTCAATCTCGGCGTTGCTCTTTTTCTGCACCCGCATACCAAAGGCTACGTTCTCATATACATTCAAATGCGGGAAAAGGGCATAGCGTTGGAAAATGGTGTTGACCGTCCGCTTGTAGGCGGGCAGGTCATTGACCCGTTTGCCCTCAAAAAAAACATCGCCGCTGTCCGGGGTGATGAAGCCGGCAATAATGCGCAGCGTGGTGGTCTTGCCACAGCCGGAGGGACCCAGCAGGGTGACAAACTCACCGTCGGAGATGCTCAAATTGAGGTTTTTGAGCACCGGCTCACCATCAAAGGACACAGCAATGTCTTTCAGTTCGATGATTTTCTTTTCGTTCATAATACATCCCCCTTTGCGGTAATTGGTTTCTGCCGCAGTGCGGCAGACGCATCCGCTGTGGCAACGCCCTCCGCAAAGGGTTTTTCACAGTCGCTTTTTCAAAATCGGCTCAGGAAAGTCGTCTCTTGAAATCCGTAACCGCTGATGAAATCGGGGTGCCGTTATCGGCGCAGTGTTTTTTCGTCAGGGAGAGGCAAAAAACGCAGGCAATACTGGATGTATTGGCGAGTATTTTTGACCTTCTTGGCGGAAAAGCAATCGCCGAGAATGGTGCCTAAGATTTCAGCAGTGGTTACCAACAACTGCGGCGCTGTTTGGCGGGTGCAAAAAGTCTTGCTCAGATGCATCATTCTCTATTTTGGATATTAAATGACAAGTAACACTATAAAATTTTTGTACCCAAATGTCAATAGCATTTTCCCAAATAGCCCAATTTTTCGCGATTTTTCGCACTGGCCATTCGTTGGCGGCGACCGTAACCGTTTTTCTTACCGACTTGACGATTTTGGGAGGTTACTTTATGAAAAACACACCCGACAACCATACGATGGAAGCCTATCGGCGGCAGATGATGGAGATGTACCGCCAAGCCACCCCCACTCCTTCCCCCATCACCGCAGAGGACAACTGGCTGGACAGCCGCTACCCCGAACCGAACATCGAACGGGACCGAGCGGCCATCGCCCCTCCCCCGCCCGACCCTGAATCGGAACCGCAGCCCACACCCGAACCGGAACCGCAGCCCAATCCTACACCCACGCCGGCACCGGAACCCGCCGATTTCGTAGGCTATCTGCGTGTGTTCGCCTTCACCGGCAGCGGTGCCGAGCCCATCGTGGGGGCGCGGGTGGTGGTCACCCGTCCCGACGGAAACGAGCAGACCGTCTACGCCAACCTCACCACCGATCGGGACGGTTTTACCCCCGTCATCGCCCTGCCGTCGGTGGATCCTGCCCTGACCCTCCGCCCGGGCACCGTCCAGCCCTACGTCACCTACGCCGTCCGCGTCACCGCCGACGGCTTTCAGCCGATTGAGCACAACAACATCCCCGTCTACGGCAACAATTACGTTACCCAGCCCGTAGCCATGACCCCCATTCTCCCGGGCGGGGACGCCGACAACACGCAGGAGTTCACCTCGGGTGGCCCTGCCAATTTGTAAAGGAGGCACGCCATGACCGGCACACCTTTTATCCCCCGCACCATCGTGGTGCATCTGGGCACCCCCTCCTCCAATGCGGAGAACGTCTACGTGGACTTCCCCGATTACATCAAAAACGTGGCTTCCAGCGAGATCTATCCCACCTGGCCGGAGGCGGCGATGCGGGCCAACATCTACGCCCAGATCTCTTACGCCCTCAACCGCTACTATACCGAGTGGTATCGCAGTCAGGGCTACGATTTCGACATCACCAATTCCACCCAATTTGACCAAGCCTTTGTCCCGGGGCGGGAGATCTACGATACCGTCAGCAACATTGTGGACGACATTTTTAACTCCTATGTGGTACGCCGCGGCAGCATCGAGCCCTACTTCACCCAGTACTGCAACGGCACCACCTCCACCTGCGAGGGCCTGAGCCAATGGGGTACCGTCCCCCTTGCCGAGCAGGGACTCGGTCCCTACGAGATCCTCACCCGCTTCTACGGCGACGACATTGACATTGTCACCGACGCCCCCGTGCGCAACGGGCAGCCCTCCTATCCCGGCCGAGCCCTGCGCCTCGGCGACTCGGGCAACGACGTCCAGCAGATACAGATTCGCCTCAACCGCATCTCCACCAACTATCCGAGCATCCCGAAAATCAATCCAACCAACGGCAATTTCGGGGTGGATACCGAAGCGGCGGTGCGTGCCTTTCAGCGCACCTTCCGCCTGACGGAGGACGGCGTGGTGGGCTCGGCCACGTGGTACCGCATCACCTACCTGTTCAACGCCGTCAAACGGCTCAGCGAGCTGGACAGCGAGGGCATCCGCATCGACGAACTGCCACGCGCCTTTGAACAACTCCTCTCCCGTGGTGACACGGGAGACGACGTACGCGTGATACAATATTACCTTGCCGTCATCGCCGCCTATTACGACACCATTCCCGAAATTGAGGTCAACGGCGTCTTTGACGAGGCCACCGAGGCCGCTGTCCGCGCCTTCCAGCAGCAGTTCGGCCTCACCGTGGACGGCCTGGTGGGAAGGCAAACGTGGCAGGCCATGGAGGATGCCTACGAAAGCATCCGCACCTCCACCGACCTCATTGACGGCGGCATTATCCTGTTCCCGGGTCGTGTATTACAGTCCGGTTTTCAGGGGGAGGACGTGGCCACCATTCAGGAATACCTGGCCTATATCGCCACCGTTTATCCCTCCATTCCTGCCCCTGCCGTAACAGGGGTCTACGGTCTGGAAACGGTGCAGGCGGTGGAGGCTTTTCAACGGGAGTTCGGTCTGGAGGAAAACGGCATCGTCGGCGTCACCACGTGGAATGCCATCGCCTCCCTCTATTCCGACCTACGCACCGGCAACGCCCAACAGTTGGGACAATACCCCGGTATGGTACTGAGTGAAAACACCGAGGAGGTGAGCGGATGAGCAGCTTACTGGACAACGACATCACGGTGGACAGCCGCCCGTACATCATCGAATTGCAGGGCTATCTGCGCACCATCCAGCGCACCCGTCAGGGGAGCACCACCGTGCCGCAGGACGGCTACTACGGTCCTGCCACCACCGAAGGGGTACGGCAATTCCAGCAGGAGGAGGGCCTGCCCCCCACAGGCCGCGTGGACGCCGCCACGTGGGACGCCCTCTACCGCGCCTACACCGCCATCACCGCGGCGGCACAGCCCCCCACCCCCATCGTGGGCAAGGGCAGCACACCTCTCAAAGAGGGCGATCAAGGCGACCCTGTGCTGTTTCTCAACGCCATGATTGGGCGTCTGGCACGGGTATACAACAATCTGCCCTACACCCCGCCCGATGACCGCTACACCCCCGCCACCGCCTTCGCGGTGCGAGGGATTCAGGAATGGGCGGGCTTACCCGTCACAGGCGAGACCGACACCGCCACGTGGGACGCCATCGCCACGTTGTATAACACCATTCCGCAGGAGGCCCTCTTTGAATAAGCAAGCGTTTTACAAAAACACCGCGGTGATGACCGCCACCTCCCTGCTGTTGCGGCTCTTGGGCATTGTCTTTCGCATCTTCATCTCCAATCGGGTTGGTGCGGAGGGGATGGGATTATACCAACTGGTATTCTCGGTTTATATCCTCGGCGCCACCTTTGCCACGGGAGGGCTCACCACCGCCATCACCTGCTTAGCGGCGGAGCGCATGGCCCGTTCGGACGCCAAAGGTGTCCGCCGCCTGATGGGGCTGAGCGTGGCGCTGTGCCTCGCCATCGGGGGGATATCGGCGTTGCTCCTCTACCTTGGCGCGCCGTTCATCGGCAGGTGGATGGGCGACACCCGTGCCGTGTCCGCCCTGTCGGTCAGCGGCATTGCCCTGCCCTTCATCGGCGTCTCTGCCTGCATCAAGGGCTACTTTATGGCGCGGCGGAGGGCCTGGCCGCCCTGCCTTTCCCAGCTCGTGGAGCAGGCGGTGCGCATCGGCGGCATTCTTTGGATGCTGTCCGCCCTCTGGGACGGCTCACTGGAGCAGGCCTGCCTCATCATCATTCTGGGGGATGCCCTCTCCGAGACGGTGGCCTGTCTGTATCTGCTGTTGGCCTATCGTCGGGACGGTAAGCAGCTGCCGTCGGCAAGCAAAAGTACCGCTACCAAACTGCTCCGCCCCCTCTTACACATCGCCCTTCCCCTCACAGCAGGGCGCTATCTCACCACCGCCTTACGCACGGTGGAAAACTTTCTCGTTCCCGCCCGTCTGACCCTCTACACCCACTCAGACGCCCTGTCGCTGGCGCAGTTTGGTGCCGTAAAGGGGATGGCCTTGCCACTCATCTTTTTCCCATCTGCCCTGCTGATGACCTTATCGGGACTGTTGATTCCCGAATTGTCCGACGCCCACGCCCTGGGACAGCGGCGGCAGGTCACCCGACTGGTGGAACGCACCCTCCACGTCACCCTGCTGGGCGCGATTTTGGTGGGTGGTGTGTTCACCGCCTTAGGGCGCACCTTGGGTGATTTGCTCTACCACGACTCATTGGTGGGTCTGCTGCTTCAAATTCTCGGCCCCCTCACCCCTGTGATGTATCTGGACAGCGTGGTTTCCGGAATGCTGAAGGGATTGGGGCAGCAGGTGCATTCCTTGTGGTTTTCGGTAGCGGATTCAGCGGTGCGCCTCGCCCTCATCTATCTGTTGCTCCCCCGTTTCGGGTTGACCGGCTTTCTGTATGTGATGCTGGTGAGCAACCTGCTCACCGCCACCCTCAGCACCTCCCGTCTGCTGGCCGTCAGCCGCACCCCGATGAACTGGGGGCGGTGGGTGATCCGCCCCCTCTTTGCGGCGGCGGTGGCCGGCTGTTGCGTGTGGTTTTTGAATCGTCTTATTCCCACCGCCCATGGCCTTTCCGCCGTTCTGCCTCAAGGCGCCATCTTTGTTGCCGCCTATTGCCTGCTGCTCCCCCTCATCGGTTGCTTCACCCGTGAGGAATGGCGGGAATTGACCGCAAAAAAGGCCGCTGTCGGCTAACCGACAGCGGCCTTTTCCACGTCTTATATCAGGTTTTCGTGTCCATCCGCAGGAGGCTCCAACCCCTCGGGAGGTTCCACGCCCTCAGGCAGTTCCGGTCTTTCACCGGTGGGTCTGCCGGGACGCTCACCCTCCGGCTTTTCGGGTCTTTCGCCGTTGGGCGGTGCCATACCGCCGGGACCAAAGCCACCCTGTCCGTTACCGGATTGCAGTTGGATGTCACCATCCCACACGGTATAGCCTTCCTCCTCCATCACGGGAGAGGACACAACGAGGATGGAATACGCATTGGCGATGGTAGTGGTGTACACCATCTTACCGTCCTTATCCTTCAACGTAATCACGCTACCGGTATTGGAGCGGTTGCCGGAGTAGGTGGTGTAAGCCTGACCACCACTCTCGATGCGATCCAGCATATTACCGCTGGCGATGACGGTGCCGCCATTGATGTGGATGCCCTTGTCCGAGTCGATGCCGGCATCGCCGCTGAAACCGCAGGCCTGCGCCACCACAATGCCGCCGTTGATCACCAGCCAACCGTTGGAGTCGATGCCGTCACCCTCGCCGGTGGAGCCGTTGACCACGATGGACAGCCGACCGCCGTTGATGGTGGTGACGGAAATGTTATCCTCGTTGGTGTTGATGCCGTCGTTACCCGACTCGATATCGATGATACCGCCGTCGATGGTCAGGTGGAGTTCGGAGTCCAAGCCCTCGTTTTCGGCTTGGATGGTCAACTTGCCGTTACCGTTGCCCTTGTTGCCGCCCTGAATCCGCATAGATTTTTTGGAATAGAACGCTGCATCGTACTTGTGCAATTTCTTGGCATCTGCTACCGCCGTACCATCCTCGGTCAGCTCCACCGTACCGGGCTTATAGATCCGGGCCACGTAGGAGCCGTTCACCTTGTTTTCGCTGTTGTTGGCGAGGATCACCCGCGCACCGGCGGCGGTGAGATCCACGTCCTTGGAGGCGGTTTCCTCGTCCTTGCTGCCGCACTCATAGACGTTATAGAAGATGACCGCCGGCGCCACCTCACAGGTGATGTCCACCCCATCCAGCACCAGCGTCACCACCGCGTTGGGGTCCTCCTCGGCATCCTCGCCTAAATCCACCGCAATCTGTCCCTTGGACAGTTTGCCGCTGAGCACATACTGCCCCGCCTTGGTGATATGCACCACGGTGTGAGCATCTGCCTCCGCCTTGGTGTGGGCGTCCGCGTCGGTACCCTCACCGTAGGTGAAATCCTTGCCACTCTCGTAGTACACAATATCGTTGGCGGCATAAACTGCTTGGCTCGTATCTGCCGAAATCACCTCACCGTCCACGGTGATACCATCATCGGACAATTGAATTTTCACGCCATCATAGGTTTCCTCGGTGTCGTCAAACGACTCAACCATCAGATTTTCACCCTCTTTTGGCGTTTCGTCCTCTTTCTGCGGCGATTGCTTGCCGCAGCCCATCGTCCACACTACGATCAATACCAAAATCAATGCCAGGGAAATCCATTTTTTCATCGATATGCGCCCTCCTTGCTTCAATTTGCCATCCACAATATACCATCTACTTTTAGCGATTTTATGTTGATTTTATAAACTTTTTGTAAACCAAAAAGGCGCTGTCAACTAATCGACAGCGACCTTTTTCAACGTTTTCAAATACGCTTTCTGTTCCGCGGTGACCCGATAACTCTCCACCGCTTTTTGGATGGTTTTATTATGCGTCCAATGCGGCAACCGCCCCTCTTCGATATAGGGCAACGTTGCCTCGTACTGTTTCGCCAGTGCCGTGGCAAAATACCACGCCACCATCATCCGCACGTAGTATTCCTCGCGGTCCACAGCAGCCACCCAATCGAGATATGCCGCGTCAAACCGCTCATCCAGAAAATACCGCTGCAGCATCCCGATGCCGAATCGCACGGTGTACGGAAGGTCTGACGCCATCCATTCAAGGATTTTTACCAACACTTCTTCGGGATACTTTTTGAGCACCTTAGGCGACCATCCGTCGCAGGTGGACCAGTTATCCACGTAGGGCAAAAAAGCATCGATAGCGGCGATGCAAGCGTCATAATCCTGAATCTGCTCCACCAAAAAGGCATGGAGATTGTTCTCCTCGTAGTAGGTGTGGGGCAGGTCGCGGAGAAAGGCCTCCGCCTCGGCAGTACCCGCCAATTCTTTCGCCAATTTCCGCAGAATCGGCGTTCGCACGCCGATGATGCGTGCAGGATCCACCGATGGCAACAGCGGCGTCTGAAACCGTCGGTATTGCTCGTCCGCCAGCGTAAACAGCCGCTCGGTCACGGCGCTCATTTCTTAATGTCCTTCCAATAGGCGGCAAAGGCCTGCTCGGTCTTGTTATCACCGGGGGTGTAGTAGACGGTGTCCTTAATGGCGTCAGGAAGATATTGCTGCTTGACCCAATGCCCGTCAAAGTCGTGGGGATACTGGTAGAATTGCCCCTTTTTCTCCACCTCGTCGCCGTCGTAGTGCTTATTCTGCAGCTGCCGCGGCACAGAGCCGCTTCTGCCTGCCTGCACGTCCGCCATGGCGTGATTGATGGCGTTATACACCGCGTTGGACTTAGGTGCCTGACACACCAACACCACCGCGTTAGCAAGGGGAATCCGCGCTTCGGGTAGCCCCACCTGCAGGGCGGTGTCCACCGCCGCCTTGACGATGGGGATAATTTGGGGGTAGGCCAAGCCCACGTCCTCGTTGGCGCACACCAGCAGACGGCGGCAAGCCGAGGGCAGATCTCCCGCCTCCAACAGCCGCGCTAAATAATGGAGCGCCGCATCGGGGTCGGAGCCCCGCATGGACTTTTGATACGCCGACACGATGTCGTAGTGCTCGTCACCCTCCCGATCGTACCGCATAGCGCTGCGCTGAGCAAGCTGTTTCGCCGTCTCCAGCGTCACCAGCACGCCGCCGTCAGGGGTGGTCTCACCCGCCAGCGCGCACAGCTCCACCGCGTTGAGGGATTTGCGCACGTCACCGCCGCAGGAGCGGGCGATGTGCTCGCACACACCCTCCTCCACGGTGATGGAACTACCGCTTTCCTCCCGCAGGAAGGCAAAGCCACGCTCCACCGCCTTTTCGATGTCCTCTACGTCCACAGATTTGAACTCAAACACCGTGGAACGGGACAGAATGGCGTTGTATACGTAAAAATAGGGGTTCTCGGTGGTGGACGCAATCAGGGTGATGCGCCCATTCTCGATATACTCCAGCAGGGTCTGCTGCTGCCGCTTGTTGAAATACTGAATCTCATCCAAATAGAGGAGAATGCCGTTCATCCCCGCAAAGGTGTCCAGCTCCTCCACCACCGCTTTGATATCCGCCGTGGAGGCGGTGGTGCCGTTGAGCTTATGCAGGCGCATATCCGTCTGCTGGGCGATGATGCGCGCCACCGTGGTCTTGCCCACACCTGAAGGGCCGTAGAAAATCAGATTGGGGATGCGACCCGATTCCATGATGTTGCGCAGAGCCTTGCCCTCGCCCAAGATATGCTGTTGACCCACCACTTCGTCCAGCGTGGTCGGGCGGATGCGGTCAGCCAAAGGCGTATTCATCGGTCATCCCTCCTTTTCGTTCGTTATCCCCTACATCATACAAAAAAAGCACCCCGATGTCAAGGATTACCTCGATTGACACGGGAGTGTTTTGTGTGATATAATCGCAATCGAAATAGGACGAAAGGAAGTGGGAATATGACCAAAAAACAGCGTGCCATCGCCGCCGTAGAGGGGCTGAAAGCCGCTTATCCCGAGGCGATCTGCTCCTTAACAGCCGAAAACCCCCTACAACTGCTCATCGCCACCCGTCTGTCTGCCCAATGCACCGACGCACGGGTGAATCTGGTCACCCCTGCCCTGTTTGCCCGTTTTCCCACCCTGGATAACCTGGCGGACGCCGACCCCGAGGAGGTGGGCGCATACATCCGCTCCTGCGGTCTGTACAAGACCAAAGCGCGGGATATCGTGGCCATGTGCGGTATGCTCCGCGACGTCTACGGCGGAGAGATTCCCGACACGGTGGAGGAGCTGACGAAGCTCCCCGGCGTAGGGCGCAAGACCGCCAACCTGGTCTGCGGCGATGTCTACGGCAAACCCGCCGTGGTGGCGGACACCCACTGCATCCGCATCACTGGCCGTCTCGGCCTCACCGACGGAACCAAAGACCCCTACAAGGTAGAGATGCAACTGCGCAAAGTTCTCCCCCCGGACGAGAGCAACGCCTTCTGCCATCGCCTGGTGCTGTTCGGGCGGGACACCTGCTCCGCCAGGTCACCTAAGTGCGGCGAGTGCCCTTTACGGGAGTTCTGCCCCTCTGCGGGAAAGCAGTAGACGGCTCACCCACCGACGGCACAGCCCATACAACGGACAAGCAAAGGCGCTGAGAAGCAGCCACAGCAAAGAATATCCCAAGCTCACCTGCCCCAGCAGGTGAAATCGCATTTCGCTGTAGTCCCACACCCCCAGCCGCAACCAGCGGTTGAGGATACAGCCGCTGACCAGCTCCACCGCCGACACAGCGAGGGCACACAGCCCGCACCGCAGAGGTAGCGCCCATCGTTGCAATCGGGTATGGATCATCCCCATCAGTTCAAAGCACAACCCACCCACAAAGAACATACTGACGTGACTGCGCCGCCGCCACATGAGCTCGATGAGCACGTACCCCACCCCACCGATGATGAACAGGCATAGATGCAACCATAGATTTTTCTTTTTGAACACCAAAACACCCCTCTTCTCCGAAACAGTATGCACGGTGAAGAAAGATGGTATACGGCGGAAACTTTTGTTTCTGCCGCCAAATTTCCCTTGCTTTTTCCAAAATGGTGTGATATACTTTCCCTTGTTCCCATCTGCAGGGTTGGTATATCGGTATTACAGCGGCTTCCCAAGCCGTTAAGGCGGGTTCGACTCCCGTACCCTGCTCCAAAAAATCCCCCGACACCATTCGGTGTCGGGGGATTTTTCTTTGAAGCAGGGTACGGTCGTAGGAGAACCCGCTTAGTTTGCCGCAGGCAAACTATAGAAGGATGCGAAGCATCCGACGGGGTTCGACTCCCGTACCCACTCCTCCTTTTTATCTCAACTCACTCAATTTAATTGAAAAACACAATTGTTTATGGTATAACCTGTTTAGATAAACTTGAACTTTCAAACAGTTAAATTTTTAGGAGAACAGATGATTAAAAATATAGCAAATATGGTCACAAGTTGTCGTATATTGGGTAGTGTTTTGTTGTTGTTCTTTCCAGCATTTTCGATAGGATTTTATGTTCTGTATATCATCTGCGGATTGAGCGATATGGTCGATGGCACTATCGCAAGAAAGACAAACAACACCAGCGAAGTGGGAGCCAAAATCGATACGATAGCCGACCTCGCGTTTGTAATCGTTTCGTTAATTAAACTGTTACCAACCCTTCCTATTCCTCAATGGTTATGGATATGGGGTGTTGTAATCGCCATCATCAAAGTCGGTAACATCCTGTGGGGATATGCCTCCCAAAAGCAGTTTGTAGCTCTGCATACTATGCCAAATAAGATTACGGGACTCTTATTATTTCTTCTGCCTTTAACCTTATCTTTCGTAGAATGGAAATACAGCTCCATCGCCGTCTGTTCCATAGCAACCTGCGCCGCCATTCACGAAGGAATTTATATGGCAACAAACAGTGAACACAAGTAATCTCATTTCCTCATACACAAAAAAGACGGTCACCCAAATGAGTGACCGTCTTTTCCGTTTACACATTCTCTTTCTCAAACTTTTTCCACTCACTTCTCAGCCATTCCTCGGCGGCGGCGAGACCATCCACGTCCAGGGGAAACTCCTTTTCCGACCGCTTTTCGCTGAGGTCGCTGCACTTCTCCCCCGTCCAGGTGAACACATACAAGTGAGCGGTAATATCCTTCTCCGCATCGCCCTTGACCGGCTCGATGCGATAGCTCAGCCCTTTATAACTGCCGCTGAAGGGATTCCCGCTGGTGAAGAATAAAATCCCGGGAATGGGAAAATCTCTCAATGCTGCCATATCTATACCTCCAAATCACATAGGAAACTCAATCTGCTGTACCGTCTCCTCGGTCACAGCCAGGGTGACGGGATGAATATAAAAAATCCGCTTTTGCTGCCGTCGCGCATACCGCACCGTGGCCGCCGTACCCGTACGGCTGTCCGCCACGTCGATCTCGCACACCGCCAGCACCGTGTCCGCGCGGTCCACCATCCAACGGTTGCGCTTTTTATAGCACTCGGCGGCGTTCTCCTCGGCGGCAGCCGCGTCAAACAGATATTCCACCTGCTGTGCGGCGTCCAAGATGCGCCGATACTCCCGCTGCTGCGGAATGGACCAATGGCTCTCCTGCCCCGCAAAAGGCACCGCGGCGATCAGCTCCACCTCGGGATGGCTCTCGCGCAGAGCAATCACCTCTGCCGCCGCCCACAGATCCACACCGGCGCTCATACCGCTGATGAAGGTGCGGTATCCCTCGTCGTATAAACGGCGGATCTGCTCGCCCAGAGCCGCCTGCACCTGCTCGGGACGCAGGCCGTCGGGAGAGAAAGCAAAGCGGTGGGGGCGATACCCCGTAAAGCAACAGCTTTGGTTCATTCTCTCCCCTCCTCATGATGTTTTTCTCATTATACCACATTCAAACGGATTTGAACAGCACAAAATCAAAAAACAGCCGACGAATTTTCGTCGGCTGTTGGAAAGTGTCAAAAAACCTTTTCCCTGTGGTGAAAACGGAGGGAAGGGGTGTGTGCGGGGGAACCGTCAGGGTTCCCCTGCGCGTAGAGCGAGCAAAGCGAGCGGATAAACCCGCCCGCAGGCGCAAAAGAGTGAAAATTGACGGGTTTTCACCCTTTTGTTTCAGCCGGGAGAAAAAGGACGGCGAGAGCCGGACTTTTTTGACAGGCAGAAACAGCCGACGAATTTTCGTCGGCTGCCGTTTTTTACAATCTCTCCTGTATGTAGGGGCCTACCTCTCTCGCCGCGATGCCCAGCACCATAGAGAATTCCTCCTCCACCAGGCGAACACATTCCTGCAACGTATTCTCATCCATGGTGGACAGTCGTTTGCCTCCCTCTGCGCGCTCCTGCTTTTTTCGGAAGAGACAACACAGCAGGCGAATGAGTTCTTTACGGTCACCGCTGCCCAGTATGGTGCGGTACAGCAGCCCCCGCTCGTTGCGATCGTCCACCCATTCCAGTTTCACCTCGTCGGCGCCCGACAGCAGGCTGTCGATCTCTTCATGTGTGAGCAATGGGCGCATCCGCGCCACCAGATCGAGATTGCTACAGGGGACGTATACCGAGGAGCGACTGTCGCCGATGGGACTGAGGACATAATATTGCCCTCCGTTCATAGCGGTCTGCTCTTTCACCAAACACACGCCCGTTTTGCCGTACAGCACGTAGGTGCCGACCTTTGCCGCGTCGCTCACGATTGTCACTCCTCCTACCCCAAAATGTCTAAGTGTATTATAACATGTTTTGACACAAATTTTCAAAGGGCAAAATCCACAAATTTTTCCGCAATCCCTTGTAAATAAGGCACTTAACATCTGTAAAGCATAATGCCTTGTCACCGTCAATTGGTTACATTATCCGATAGGCGATAGGCAAAACTGCCCAGATCGTACACCGCCGAGAAGGAGGAAGCGTATTTGAACGCTTTCGCCGCACCCAACGCCACGCAGCGGGAGGCATTCTCTGCCACACGGCAGGTGATGCCCGTGGCACGTTCAATGAGCAGCGGCCACTGCCGCAGCTGCGCCAAGCCACCGGTCAGCCAAATGCCCTGCGTGACAATATCGCCCGCCAACTCGGGCGGGGTGATCTCCAGCACCTGCTGGATCAGCCCCATGATATTGCGCAGCGGCTCGCCAATGGCCTCACACATCTCGTCGGA
This sequence comes from Clostridia bacterium, assembly GCA_017520705.1. Taxonomy (GTDB): domain Bacteria; phylum Bacillota; class Clostridia; order Oscillospirales; family Acutalibacteraceae; genus UBA5905. The sequence continues at coordinate 55,209 of JAFXFF010000044.1, forward strand.
GGTCACGGTCACCCCACGGGGCAGGCCGGTCACAGCATCCCTGCCCTTGGCCACCGCGGTGAGCACGGGCTCCACAGGCAGAGCACATCCGATGGCGATCTTCAGCCGCTCGGCAGTCTGCTCGCTGACGATCAGCCCGTATTTTGTCCGCATATACCGCACGATGGCCTCGTCCATGGCCTGTCCCGCCACACGGATGCTGGAGGACACCGCCTCCCCTTTTAGGGACAGCACCGAAGCATCCACCGTACCGCCACCGGCATTGACGATCATCTGCCCCAGCGGCAGACTCACGTCCATCCCCGCGCCGATGGCGGCGGCCACCGTCTCGGGCACCAGCGTCACACGGCGGGCACCCGCCGAAACCACCGCCTCGATAAACGAACGCCGCTCCACCTCGGTGACCTTTTCCGCCACGCTCACCGCCACACAGGGCTTGGTGATACGGGCCGAGCACACCTTGGCCAGACAAAGGCGCAGCAGTTGTTCCGCCAGCTCGTATTCCGCAATAACGCCCATCTGCACGGGGCGTACCACACGGATGGTGTCGGGATTGCGACCAGCATCTCCTCTGCCTCGGTGCCGAAAGCAATGACGTGGCCGTCTTTTTCCGCTATGGCGATGACCGTGGGCTCATCCAGCACCACACCGCGGGCAGGGTCGCAGATGACGATCCGCGAGGTACCCAGATCCATTCCCAAATTCATACAAGAAACCTCTTATTTGAGTGATTTTTCATCATTATACATCATTTTTCTTCATTTGACAATACGGCAGCGGCGGCGGTCACCCCATACACCGCCTCGGCGCCGAAGATCTTGAGCATCTTGGCGCATTCGTCCAGGGTGGCGCCGGTGGTGATCACGTCGTCCACCAGCAGTACCGTTTTCCCACTGACGTCGCCGCACACGTCGAAGACACCCAGCAAATTGCCGCTTCTCTCCACCGCTTTGAGCGATTTCTGCGGCGCGGTAAGGGTGATCTTGGTCAGCACCGTAGCATAAGGCAGTCCCAACCGCTTAGCCATAGCTTGTCCCAGCTTCTCCGCTTGGTTAAAGCCACGCTCCCCCCGTTCCCGTTTGTGCAGGGGGACCGCCGTCACAAAGTCAAAGGGAATACCACCGTACTCCCGACGCACCACCTCCGCCATCTCGGCGGCAAAGCCCTCTGCCGTCACGCGGTAGCCGGCACTCTTCAGCGTATAGATTCCCTGCTGAGCCACACCTTGGTGATAGAAGGGACTGATACACCGCTCAAAGGCCCGTTGCCGCTTTCCGCAATAGCAATCGTCCTTGCTCCGTCCGCACCGCTGGCAAATAGGCGGATAGATATAGGGCGCTTTGTGCATACAATCCACGCACACCCGCTGATGGGGATACAGCACCTCGTTGCAGAGATAGCAGTGATGGGGGAAAAACACCCGCCGAATCGCTTCTGTCAGTCGGCTCACAGCACAAACGCCCCCTCCTGCATCAAGAAGTGGCGCAGGCCCGTATAGCGCAGGGTCTTGCGGTCGTTCTCAATCATCCTATCCAGCGTCTCCCGACTGCCCACGATGATCAGCAGTCTCTTGGCACGGGTGACGGCGGTATACAGCAGATTGCGGTAGCATAGGTTGGGGGTGTTGCGGTAGAGGGGCAATACCACCGCCTCAAATTCACTGCCCTGGCTCTTATGTACCGTGATGGCGTAGGCCGGCTCCAGATCCTGCGCGTCCTCTTTGGTATAGGTGGCCACACGGTCGTCGTACCGCACCGTCAGCAGATCCTCCCGCAGACGAATCTCCTCCAATACGCCGATGTCGCCGTTGAAGATGCCGCTGCCGCAGTCGCCGTTATCCTTCGTCCACGGAATGTCGTAGTTGTTGCGGTTGTGCATCACCTTATCCCCCACCCGCAGGGTGACCCCCTCCACGGTGATCTCCGCCTTCTTCTTGTCGGGGGGATTGAGCAGTTCCTGCAGCCGACGGTTGATTTCGCCGGTACCGATTTCCCCTTTTCGGCCGGGGCACAGCACCTGAATCCCATCCAAATGGGTATAGCCGTAGGCGGCGGGCAGGCGGTGGTGGCACAGTTCCAGCACCGTATCGGTGACCGCCGCCGCCGAGGGACGGGGCAAATAGAAGCAATCGCTCTTATTATCCAGCTCCATCGCCTCGCCCTTCACGATGCGGTGAGCATTGTACACAATGCGGCTCTCCAGCGCCTGGCGGAACACCTGGGTCAGCTGCACCACCGGCACCCTGCCGCTATCCATCAGATCCTGCAGCACGCAACCCGCACCCACGGCAGGGAGCTGGTCGGTGTCCCCCACTAAGATCAGGCGGCAGCCCGTCTTGGTGGCGCGCAGCAGATGCTCAAACAGCACCGCATCCACCATGGACATCTCGTCCACCACCACCGCATCCGCATCCAGCGGATTGCGCTCGTTGCGGTCAAAGACAGGGCCCTCCTCGTCCTCGTCCACGCCAAAGCGCACCTCCAGCAGGCGGTGGATGGTCTTGGCCTCCCGCCCCGTCAGCTCGGATATGCGCTTCGCGGCACGGCCGGTAGGGGCGGCGATGGCCACCGTCTCCCCCATGCTCTCCAGCAGGGTGATGACCCCCCGCAGGGTGGTGGTCTTTCCCGTACCGGGGCCACCGGTGAGAATGAGGGTACCCGTCGCCACCGCCTCCACCATGGCCTTGCGCTGTTGCTCTTCATAGGTGATGTGGAAGTTGCGCTCCATGGCGTCGATGCGCAGGTGGATGTCCTCCGCGATGACGGATTCCATCCCACCCATTAGACGCATCCGATTGGCGATAAAGACTTCCGCGTCGTAGTAGCGGGGCAGGAAGAGGTACTCTCTTCCATTCATTTCCACCTGCCGCAATTGCAGGCCCTGCACCATACGGTTGACAGCGGCGTCCGCCGCCACCTCCGGCACGTCCAAGAGGGACATCGCGGTGGGGATCACCTTATCCCGCGGCAAGCAGGTGTGGCCGTTGCCCAAGTTGTGGTGCAGGACGTACTGCACACCCGCCTCGATGCGGTTGCCGTCTAAATGGTCACCGCCAAGAGCCCTGTTGATCTGATCCGCCCGCTCGAAACCGATGCGCAGACCCGACGTACACAGCAGATAGGGATTGGCCTTGATTTTTATCAGCGTGGAGGGACCGAATTTCTTCCAGCATCGCAGTGCCTCGTTGGGACTCAACCCGTAGCTGCCGAAGGTCATCACCACTTCTCGCAAGCCGAACTGGGCGCAGAAGCTCTGCCCCATCTCTCGGGCCTTGGAGAGGGAGATACCCTTAATCTTTGCCAATTCCTGGGGCTCTTCCTCTAAAATACGCAGCGCATCCGCTCCGAAGCGGTCCACGATACGGGCCGCCGTGGTGGGGCCGATGCCCTTCACCGCCCCCGACGCCAGATACCGCAGGATGGCGGTGGCGTCGGTGGGCAGGGTGCTCTCACTGGCGGTGGCCTTAAACTGTTGGCCAAAGGAGGGGTGATTTACCCAACTCCCCTGCACACGCAACGTCTCCCCCACCTGCACCTGCGGAAAGGTGCCCACCACCGTTACGATGGAATCGTTGACGTCCAATTCCAACACGGTCCAGCCGTTATCTTCGTTGCAGAACACGATATGATCCACCATACCCGTCAACTGCAGCACTTCCGTTTGCTTTTCCATCGTTTGGGCTCCTTTCCGTTAATTCTCCTGGATCATCTGCCGCACCATGGCGGTCAGGTCCTCGTAGGTTACGGGAATCACCGACGGTGCTTCCTCGAAGATTCTCCACAGCTCTTCATCCCCGGTGTCGATGCCCTCAGGCAGCACCACCAGCGTGTGCCGACACATGGCGGGGTCCTCCCACACCGCCTGGCTCTGCAGGCACCGCACCAGCGGCGCCAGCTCCGCCTTTTCCCGCGGAATCGCCAGCCGACAGCACTCCACACAATGGGGGCAGCGGGTCAGCCAAAGACACAGCCGCCGCACCCCCTGCGCACATCCGTACACCGACAATAAAATGACACAAAACCACGCAAAGCTTTCTCCAAAGGTCATCCTTACCGCCTCCCTTATCCCACCCTATGCAGCGGACAAATTGGAGGTTACTCGGCATTGTGGCGGCTGATGGGCTGGCGGAACATAAGGCGCATCAAGGCCGTGCCGTTGAAGGGAAATACGGGATAGAGGTAGTGTCCCCCCACGGCGGTTCGGGTGGTGACCAGGACCACCGCCATGATCGCCATTCCCAACAGCAGTCCCCATCCGTGCAAAAGCCACGTCAACAGCAGGAAAAAGATGCGGAATAATTTGAACGCATAGGTCAGCTCGTGACTGGGCTGGGTGAAGGAGGCGATGGCCACAAAGGCCATATACGCCAGCAATTCAGCAGAGAAAATGCCCGCCTGCACTGCAAATTCGCCAAATACTAACGCTCCGACCAGACTCAGTGCATTACTGAGCGATGAAGGCGTATTCAGTGCCGCCAGCTTAATGGCGTCGATGAGCAATTCTACCAGCAACAGTTGCACAATAAGAGGAATATTCCCCATCTTATCGATACGGATAAATTCCAAGGCAGGCGGAATCCGCTCGGGATTCTGCATCAGCCAATACCATACGGGGGTGAGGAACAACGTGGCTACGAAGATCAGCCCCCGCACAAAGCGAAGATAACTGCCCACGATGGGCGGAAAATAGAAATCGTTGGTATCCTGAGAAAAATCGAAGATGGAGGTGGGCAGCACCATCGCCGCGGGGGAGTTGTCCACCATCAGCACGATCTGCCCCTCGGCGATACCCGCCGCAGCGCTGTCCGGCCGCTCTGTGTAGCGGATGCGGGGAAAGGGGTTGTACCATTGCCCCCGCAAAAGGCATTCCGCCAAGCTCTCCTGCCCCAACGTCAGAGCGGGGATGGTCATATTTTTCAGGCGCTCCCGCACTTTTTTGAGATACGCCTTATCCACCCGATCCGCCATATAGCAGATGCACACGTCGGTGGCAGAGATCCGCCCCACCGGAATCACTTCCATCGTGAGGGCGGGATCCCGCAGACGGCGGCGGATCAGGGCGGCATTAAACACCAGCGTCTCCACCAGCCCATCCCGACTGCCGCGGAGCACACGGTCGGTCTCCGGCTCCTCTACGCCACGGACGGGATAGGTACGGGCATCGATGAGGATGACCCGATCCAGCCCCTCCATCACCAGCGCCGTGGTGCCCGACAGCACCGACGTGACCACCTTGTCCAGGTCGGCAGTGATCTCCACCTCGGTATAGGTGATGTACCGGGTGACGAACTCGTCGGCAGAGGCGATGCCGTTCACCTTATCGGGGGTGAGGTTGGTGAGATACTGGAGCATCCGCGCCAGCACCTCGTCCTTGGTAAAGCCATCTACAAAGAACATGGTCGCCAGCCGTCCGCCGATGGATACGGGACGGCTCATCAGGTCAAAGCTGGCGTCCACCCGTAGCTTACGGGACAGACGGTCAATGGTTTCGGTATAGGTCATACGCACACACTCCTTTGATGCTAATCAAGGATAGTATGCGAAAATTTGTCAAAAATATCAGTCGGTCAGTGCAATAAAGGCCGCCAGACTGCCTCGGTCGTTGCCCGTGTGGCGATGGGACCAAAACACGTCGGGACGGCAACGGGTACACAGATCGGTGACGGTGACGTGCTCGGGCAGCACCCCCGCCTTAAGCAACCAGCGGCGGTTCACCTCCCACAGATCGATGTGGTATTTCCCGCCGCCGTTGTCGGTGCAGCAGGTGTCGTCAAACACCGCCACTTGACAAAACGCGTCGTACACAGGGCTATCCACCTCAAAGCAGCAATGCCCGATGGAGGGGCCGATGCCCACCACAATATCCTCGGGACGGCATCCGTATTCCTCCCCCATCCTCTCCACCGTCACGGCGGCGATGCCGGCGGCGGTGCCCCGCCATCCGGCGTGGGAGGTAGCCACCACCCGCTTCACGGGGTCGGCAAAAAACAGCGGCACACAATCGGCGTATTGGGTGCACAGCACCACCCCGGGCTCATTGGTGATCAGTCCGTCCACGTCGGTGTATTCTTTTTCCCGCGTCACGCCACGCCCACAATCCTCTGCGGTGACAATCTTCACGTTGGCAGTATGTGTCTGAGCGGAGATCACCACGTGATCCGCATCCACCCCGATGGCGGCGCAGAAACGGTCAAAATTCTCCCGCACCGCCATAGGATCGTCCCCGCGGGTAAAAGACAAATTCATCGAAGCGAAGATGCCCTCGCTGACACCACCCAGACGGGTGGAAAAGCCGTGGCGAACGCAGCCCAGGTCATCCAAAGCGGGAAAGGTATAATACAATAAATCTCCCACCCGGTGGGCGCACAAAGCTTCGGTTTTGGGCAACAGCATAGAGACACCTTCTTTCTATCCACATTACCTTACATTATACGAAATATTGCGACAAAACACAAGAGGAAACCAAAAAGGATTTGTGTTTTTCGCCCACAAAATTTTCCTTTACATTTGTACCATTTTCCGATATAATATTACGGATAACACGCAAACCATCCGAGAACGGAGAAATGATTATGCTGCAATTTGAAGAATTGAGATTAAAACTGGAGGCTCTGCTCCCCGGTATCGAGGATCTGGCCGGCTCCATCGGCCTGGACGGTCTGCGCCGTCAGGCGGAGGAGCTGGACGCCCAGGCCTCTGCCCCCGGCTTTTGGGACAATATGGAGTTTGCCCAGAAGATGACCCAGAAGGCCGCCGGCGTCAAGAGCAAGATCGAGGCCTACGAGCGTCTGCAGAGTGACTACGCAGACACCCTGACCCTCATCGAGCTGGCAGACGAGGCGGAGGACCTCTCCCTGCTGGAGGAGTGCCAGGAGGGCTTCGACAAGGTGCAGAAGTCGATGGAGACCCAGCGTCTGGCCACCCTGCTTTCCGGCGAGTACGACGGCAAGAACGCCATCCTCAACTTCCAGGCGGGTACCGGCGGCACCGAGGCGCAGGATTGGGCCCAGATGCTGTACCGTCTGTACACCCGCTGGGCGGAGCGCCACGGCTATCAGTACAATATTCTGGACTATCAGGACGGCGACGAGGCGGGCATCAAGAGTGCCTCCATCGAGATCCTCGGCGAAAACGCCTATGGCTATCTGAAGAGTGAGAACGGCGTCCACCGTTTGGTGCGCATCTCTCCCTTCGACGCCTCCGGCCGTCGCCAGACCTCCTTTGCCGCGTTGGAAGTGATTCCTATGCTGGACAACGATACCTCCGTGGAGATTCGTCCCGAGGACATCAAGATGGACGTGTTCCGTTCTTCCGGCGCCGGCGGTCAGCACATCAACAAGACCTCCTCTGCCGTGCGTCTGACCCATATCCCCACCGGCATCGTGGTGGCCTGCCAGAACGAGCGCAGCCAGTTCCAGAACCGCGACAAGTGTATGGAAATGCTGAAGTCCAAGCTGGTGAAGATCAAGGAGCAGGAACATTTGGATAAGCTCAGCGACATCAAGGGTGCCCAGGCGCAGATCGCGTGGGGTAGCCAGATCCGCTCCTACGTGTTTATGCCCTACACACTGGCTAAGGACACCCGCACCGGCTTTGAGAGCGGCAACATTCAGGCAGTGATGGACGGCGAGATCGACGGCTTCATCAACGCCTATCTCCAGGCCCTCGCCAACGGCACCCTGGGCAAGGCTTCCGTGGCTGAGGAGTAAAAACAGTCTGAGCTATGACCCTATAAAACCGCTTACTATATTTTGAAACAAACGCATCGTTGAGTTCGCTCTTCGATGCGTTTGTTTACTTTTCATCGTAATGGCGATACAATAAAAATGCAATCGGTTGTAACACTCAACTTAGGAGGGATAAGAAATGTCGATTTCCATCGCTAAAACCATTAAAACCTTGCGTGCTCGCAAAGGAATCACACAGGAAGAGCTTGCATTTCATCTTGGTGTGACCTCGCAAGCAATTTCTAAGTGGGAACGCGACGAAGGCTATCCGGACATCACCATGTTGCCTCTAATCGCCAATTTCTTTGAAATTAGTACCGACGAATTGCTCGGTGTCAATGTTGCCAAAAAATCGGAAGCAATCAGGACGATTGTCGCCAACGCCAACGCTTTTTATCATCATGGCGACCTAAACAATGCACAGCGCGTGTTGGAAGACGGACTAACGGAATATCCAAACGCACACCGTCTGCTTTTAGAGCTCATTCAACTTAAGTACGAACTGCCGTATGCAAGTCGCATCGAAAAAGAAGCCGTAATCTCTTCATCAATCGTCACACTTGAACGCATTTTGGAGGAAAGCAACGATAGCTTAATCCGCAATTTTGCGACAACACTTCTGATTCGTCACTATAAAAATCAAGGTGACCGTCAAAAAGCACTGGAACTCGCTAAAAAGCAAGCAGTTATGAATGCATCCAGTACCATTTTACTATGTGATCTAACCGAGGGAGAGGAGCGTCTTCAGCATATTCAGCAGGCTATCCGCTTCACTCTCGAAGAATTGAACGGACTCTTTTCTCGACTGGGCGACTATACAGACAACAACGGCTATACACTTGAAGAAAAGATCGCCATCCGCCAACTCGGTATTTGCGTGAACGAAGCGGTGCTCGGTAACGAAGCGCACATTGGTTTTGGATGGAACTATTGGAAACGCTGTGAAACAATCGCACAAGGCTATATCATGAAAGACGATATTGACAACGCGATGATGTGGCTTGAGAAAGCCGCTGCCATCGCTCGCGCACACGACTCACTTCCCGAGCAAAGCAGCTATACCGTCCTCCCACTCAAAGGATGCGTGTTTGATCACGCCAAAACCACCAAAAACTACCAAAGCAGTGAAAGCGAACAATTCATAAAACGCTTACAAAACGATGTATATGACACTCTCCGAAACGATCCGAGATTTCAAAACTTAACGTAAACATCCAATAGCCACCGTAGGTGGCGTGGCTTCCCCTTGAGGGGAAGCTGGCACGGCGCAAGCCGTGACTGATGAGGTGTTCCGCGGAGCGGCTATATCCAATCAATGCGTCCCGCACCACCTCATCCACCGCCTTCGGCGGTCCCCCTTCCCCTCAAGGGGAAGGCTAACAAACCCGTACGAATCTACACATAAAAAAACGGTGACCCGATCGGGTCACCGTTTTTTCTATTAGTTCTGTCTTCTCACAATGCGGTATTCGTCACGGACGCGGAAATAGGGGCAGCGATTGTGTCCCGAGGCAAGAAACCGCTCATACTCGTCCATATCCAGATTCATCATACACGCGTAGGTGTCGGTCTCCTCGTCATAGTCGAAGTAATCGCACTCTTCACAGCGGATATCCTGCATATTAGTCCTCCTCATCGTAGGAGAGATACTCCTTCGCCACGTAGATGGGACGGTGCTTGCCCTGAATATAAATGCGGGCAATGTACTCGCCGATGATACCGAGAATGATCATTTGGATACCGCCAATGAGCAGAATGGACGCAATGATGGTGGCATAGCCGGGGAAGGCGATCTCAAAGAACAGTCTTTGAATCACCACCACCACCATATAGATGAGGGACAGGAAGGACATCACCGCACCGATGCCGGTGGCGATCTTCAGCGGGAAGGTGGTATAGGAGATGATACCGTCCAGCGCGTATTTCAGCAGCTTCCAGAAGGACCAGTTGGTGGTACCGGCATGACGCTCCTGCGCCACGTAGGGGATGAAATGGGTGTTGAAACCCACCCAAGAGAAAATACCCTTGGAGAAGCGGTAGCACTCCTGAACGCTGAGGATGGCGTCCGCTACCGTGCGGCGGAAGGTACGGAAATCGCTGGCGCCCTCGTGGAGGTTGACGTCACACACCTTGTCCATCAGACGGTAAAAGCGCTTTTTGCACCAAGAGGTGAATTTGCCCTCAATGCGATTCTCCTGATAGGCCGCTACCGAATCAAAATCGGGATTGTTGTCCAAAAACTCCACCATCTCGACAACAATGTCGGGGCTCTGCTGCAGATCGGCGTCCAGCAGGGTGACGTAATCGCCGCAGGATTTCTGCAGGCCGGCATACATGGCCGCCTCCTTGCCAAAATTGCGTGACAAGTTCACCAGCTTTACAGGGCAGAGATGCCGCTCGTAGAGCGCCTTCAGCGCCTTCCAGGTGCCGTCACGGCTGCCGTCGTTGACAAAGATGAGTTCGTAGGACTCCACCTTACCCTCAAAGGCTTTGACGCATACTTCCTGCAGGGGACCTACGTTAAGTTCTTCGTTAAAGCAGGGGATGACCACCGATAATTTCATTTCCTTTTCCCTCCTTGGGGTGTATATCTGAATCATTATAGCAAATTCTCTCCCATTTGGCAAGGGGCATCTGTAAAAAGAGCGATTTCTCCTTCGTTATTGCTTTTTCCCGACGCCTGTGCTACAATGGGCGTGAAAGGATGTGAACCGAATGAAATGTAAAAAGTGGTTAGCCCTCTTACTGACCATCCTGCTGGTATTCTGCGCCACCTCTTGCCGCACCGATACCTCCGATCACCGTGACGAGGATTCGGGCTCCTCCACCGCCTCCATCTACAACCAGGTCGCCGACGGTCCTTTGCTGTATCAGGTAACCGATACGGACGGAGACGTGGTGTGGTTGTTCGGTTCCATTCACGTAGGCAAAAACGAGTTTTATCCTCTGCCGGATTATGTTCTCGACGCATTAAAGCAATCCGACGGCTTGGCTGTCGAATTTGACATCTTAGCCTTTGAAGCCGACATAACGGCGCAAAGCCGCGCCATAACCCATATGAGGTATACCGACGGAAGCACCATAGCCGACCATCTATCCCCGGACGTATACGAGCAAGCGGTACAAGCGCTGAAAGAGAAAGGGCTCTACTCCCCCCTCTACCACCAATATAAACCTGTGATGTGGTCCTCCATGATCGACTCTTCTTTGATGGATCCCAATGCTGCTGCCTTGGGCGTGGATCGCTATATGATCCAATTTGCCAAGGAACTGGGGTTACCGGTTTTGGACGTGGAATCGGCCGAGGCGCAATACCGCATGATGGGCTCCTTCTCCGACGCATTGCAGGAATTGTTGCTCAAGACCTCTCTTGCCGGAGGGCAAAGCGCGGATGCCTACCGTCGCCAAGTGGAAGAGCTGATGGATCTGTGGATCAGCGGCAACGCCAAAGCGTTGCGCAGGGAGCTCAGCACCAAGAGCACGTTCTTCCTTCCGAAACAAGAAAAACAACTGTACAAAGAGTATACCAACAAAATGTACGCCGAACGGGATGATGGCATGACCGCCTTTGTGAAGCAGGCGCTGGATGAGGGCGAAGAGCTGTTTGTCTGCGTCGGCGCTGCCCATATCGTGGGCAAGGGCGCCATCATCGACCAATTGCTGGCCGATGGGTATATCGTCGAATTGGTAAACTGAAGCCTAGGGTGAGCAGTAAAAGAAGCCTGTTTCCGCATGGGAAACAGGCTTCTTTTTTTAATGCTTATCAGCGGCTCTTCTTCTTAAGCAGCAGGATCACAACGGCAGCAGCGGCCACAACGCCGACGCCAACACCGACAACCACTCCCACGGGGAAGGGCTTATCGGGGGTGGCGGAAGTATCCTCGTCCTTCTCGGGGGTAGCCGTAGGAGGAGCAAGGGTCGCGGTGGCAGTGGCAGCGGGCTCGGTCGGCGCATCGGTGGCCGAGGGCGCCTCAATGGAGGGGGTACCCGTGCCGATGGGATCGGTGGGAACGGTGGTAGCGGGCGCATCGGTGGGAGCCACCGTGGGATCATCGACAACCGGAGCGGTAGTGATCACGTCTACAGGCTTGCCGGTGGTGGTGGGAGCCACTACGGAAGCGGTGGTAGAGGGCTCGGTCTTCTGGGTAACGGTAGGCTTAAAGACCGAACCGGAAGTGGGCTTCTGGGTGGTGGAAGCCGGCTTCTGAGTGGTGGAAGTGGTGGTCGCCTTAGTCGTAGTGGTAGTGGTGGTAGTGGGAACCTCCTTGGGGCTGTAGCGGGGAGGCTCCACCTCCACGTCATCGGTGGCAGTCACCTTGCGGGAGGAGGCGTACACCGTGGTGTTGGGGGTGGCGTGGTAGCCTTCCTCGCTGAAGTTGGCGTGCCAAGTACCCTTAGACTTCAGGTTGTGGACGCCGTTGGCGTCGTAACGGGTGATGATGACCTCGTTGCCGCGGATGAGGAACACGCTGAGGGTCAGCGCGGTATCAGCCTTGGGATCGTTACTGGAGTTGTAACCCACGTAGCCCGCGTTCATATAGGTGAAGTTGATGGTCTCGGTCTCCACCTCGTACTTGGTGCCGTGAGCCACCTGCATTTTGTCACCCTTCTTCAGATAGATGGCAGAGCTGCCCAGGAAATCGTCGTAGCCGCTGGAATGGTTGTGACCGAACAGATAGATGATGTTCAGGCCCTTGGCACCGCCCTCGTTGAGCACGTCCACCAGCTGATAGCCCTGAGAGCCGGAACCGTCCTTCAGGGTGCGGTTGCCCCAGTGCAGAGGAATGTGGTTGACCACAAAGATGGGTTTCTTCCAATTAGCAGCAGCCTTGGCATCCAAATAAGCCTTCAGCTCGGCGGCGGCCTTTTTGGTCTCGCTGGAGGTGTTACCCCACTCGCCGTACTGATCCTCGGGAATCAAGTACAGACCGTACTCACCGGTGGCGGGATCGTTGTTACCGTTGGGGGACAGACCGGGGGTAGAGGCCAGATCGTGATTACCCTGAGCGAAGATAATGTTCTCGCCGACGATGGGCTCGAACACTTCCTTAATCGCCTTGATAGACTGCTTGTTCTGATTGATGGAAGACGGATCGGTGTAGCTACCACTGGCATTCAGGTCGCCGGCAAACAGCACGCCATCCGCGGTCTTCAGGCCGTGATTTTCTAAGGTGGCTACCAGATTTTGCAGAGTTTTCTTACCGGAAGCCACGCCGCTTTTGTCCTGAAAATCGGAAAAGGCGATGAGGATGGTATCCTCCTCGGTTGCTTCAATGCCCTCTGCCGTAGCAGGGACAGCGATGGTAGATACCGCCAGGGTCACCAGCAGTACCGCACAGAGTAATAGGGCCAATACGCGTTTCATAGTATTTCCTCCGTTTTTATTTTATTTTTTGCGTTTGTACACCCATACAAACACAATAAAGCCAATGATCAGAATGGCACCGCCGCCAATGCCAAAGATGAGACCGAGGGGGGATTTTTTGGGGGCAGTGTCGGTCTCCTCCTCCCCACTCTGCTCAGGAGCAGAGGTATCCTCTCCCCCCTCCTCCGGCATCACGCAGTCATGCTCGATAACCGTCCGGGAGGGGTCGGTGACCGTCGCCGAAACGGTGGGGTCGGGTACAGCCGATGTATCGGTGGTGGTTAGAGAAGGTACAGTAGATGTATCGGTTTGCAGGGTAGAAGTCGGCTTTTTGGTGGCCGTGGTGGTAGCGGAGGGCTCGGTGACCTCCGGCTCGTCCGGCTCTTCCTCCTCGATCGGGCTGTAGCGGGGGGACTCCACCTCCACGTCGTCGGTGGCGGTCACCTTGCGGGAGGAGGCGTATCGCGTCGTGTTGGGAGCGGCGTGATAGCCTTCCTTACTGTACTTATCGATCCACTTGCCGGGGGATTTCAGATCGTGGACACCAAACTTGTTTTTGGTAAAGTTGATCTCCTCATCGTAGCGGGTGATGATCACCTCATCGCCGCGAACAAGAAACACACTCATAGTCAGAGCGCAATCTACCGCCGAATCGGGAGAGTTGACATATCCGATGTAACCGGCATTCATATAGGTGAAGTTGAGGGTGTAGGTGGTATGCTGGATCTTTTGCGCCGTCTCAGGTTCGCTGACGCACACCTCCATTTGGTCGCCCTTTTTGAGATAAACCGCCGCATTTCCTAAGAAATCGTCGTAGCCACTGCCGTGGTTGTGTCCATACAGATAGATGATGTTTAGACCTTTAGCGCCTGCCTCATTGAGCACCTTAACCAGCAATTCGGCGTGGGCGCCCACGCCCTGCTCAATGGTGCGGTTGCCCCAATGCAGGGGGATGTGGTTGAGCACGAAAATCGGCTTGGTCCAACCGCTCTGCACCTTGGCATCCAAGTAGGCCTTCAGCTCGTCTGCCGCCTGCTTGGTGGTGTCGTAGGTGTAGGGGTAATTAAACTCCATACGCTGATTCTCATTGATGACAAACACGCCGTATTTGCCCGAGGCGGGATCGTTGTTGCCATCCTTGGCCAAGCCTACGGTGTCTACGTGGTCGTGATTGCCCTGGGTAAAGATCATATTGTCGCCCACAATGGGTTGAAATACCTTTTTCAGTGCAACGATCCCCTCGGAGCTGGTGTTGGTCTCGCGCTTTTGAGGGGTATAATCGCCTACAAGGAAGGCGCCGTCAGCGCGGGTAAGACCGTGGAGTGACAAGATGTTCAGCAAATTCTCCACACGAGAGGTATCGTTACCACCCACCTGAAAATCCGATCCTGCCAGCAGGATCACGTCCTCCTCAGTGGCTACCACCTGCTCGGCAGACACCGCAGGAACGGCGGACAAAAACAAAAGCAAGGTGAGTGACAGGGTCAAAATCCGTTTCATTTTTGTCCCTCCTCAATAAGAGCAATTTCAATGCCGACCACACCGTAACGTGCTTGCTTTTCGGCGGAATAATACACATTCATATCCTCAGGAGAGGCGGTGGACAGTTCTTCCGGCAAATAGCCGCATTGATCCAACGGCAGGGCGGCGTACAACGCCGCGAAATCGGGAAAGCGGTGAAGCGCCGTCACCGTGGCGGTGAGGGTTTGCGTGGGATTCTCGGTGTGAACAAACACCAAGGTGTCCCCCACCCCAATTTGGCTTCGCTTTTCGTCGTATAGGCGCAGCTCAATGGTTTTGAGGCCCTCAGCAATCATCGCAAACGGTTGGGGTTGCAAATTCAGGGTATGAATCATCCACTTCACCTCATTTTTATCAGTATAGCACACAAAGAATGGAAAGTAAAGAAAAAAGCCGCTGTTTTTACAGCGGCTTTTGAGGTTATTCGCTCTCGGAATGATCCAGGGTGATGTGGATATTGCCGGTATCGGTGGTGATTTCGCACAGGCCACCGGAGGGAGCAGTATGCGGCAGACGCACATTGCCCGTATCGGTGTGGGTGACAAACACCTTTTGCGTAAGGAGCGTACCCAACACGTCACCCGTGTCGGTGGTAATTTTCATCGAACCGGCATCGCAGGCGTCAAAGGAAACATCGCCGGTGTCGCGCTCGATGAAAAGGGCGTCGTCAACAAGGAGATCCCGCATAAGGATGTCGCCTGTCGTGCCGACAGAGGTGAAATTGCGGCAACGAACACCCTTCACCGCCGTTTTACCTGTAGTCACCGACAAGCGCAGGTCATCGGTACTCACGTTCTTAACGGAGATGTCTCCCGTGGATACCGATACATCCAACGAGCCTGCACTAAAGGCCTTCAGTCCGACGTCGCCGGTGGTAGCGCGAATCTTGGCAGTTCCAACTACTCCGGCAAAAGAGAAGATGTCGCCGGTAGTCACTTTGACGTCCATACTGTCAAAGGTGTAGTAGATGGGAAAATAGACGTCGCCGGTGGTGGCACGAACGGTCAGATCGCCATATTCTCCTGCAGGAAGATAGACGGTGATAGTGGAGGATTCAAAGCCAATGCCGACGTAGTGATACCACTTATGGGATCTCGTTGCCTTGATGACAAGAGTATTGTCCTCTACGGTAACCGTATGTTGGAAGTTGACGTCCTCGTGGCAGACCACCGAGACGGAATCGTCTTCCGTAGGGACGAATTCGATATCGGCGGTATTCGCCTTGATGGAGATGTGACGGAAGGAATCGGTCACCGCGTGGGTATTGGTCTCATATTCGCGGGTGGAAAGCTTCTTGAAATCCCAATCGAGCTTGGTCATCACGACCGCAAACAGGATGCAGCCTGCCAATAAGAGAACGGTGGCAATCAGCAACCACACCTTCGTGCTCTTTTTCATTGTGCCTCCCCCTTTCTCATACACGCCTTTTTGATGGCGAGGACAATCTTTTGAGTCAGTCGTGCGGCACCCTTGGACGCCGCCTTACAGCCATAGAAAGCGAAGATGGCGAGGCCGCCGCAGACAAGAGCAGCGGCAAGGACAGCCAGCCCCGAGGGAACGTAGCCGCCGATGGCGAAGCCGATGCCACCCACCGGACCGATAACAGCGCAGGCCGCCAGCGACACAAACACCGCCCAGAGAGACACGATCACCGACCACAGCACCGCATACAGCGACAGCACCACCGCAAAGGCGGCGATCAGCCGCGACAGCCAGATGGGAGACCCGAGAATCAGCAGGACAATCGTCAGTGCGGACATAGGCCTGCGCGAGCGAATACGCACCTTGATCAATTCCGGGAAGGGGTATTCGTCTACCACCTGCAGGACAATATCGTTCACCGATCCCACGGAGGCCACCGCCTCCTCCTCGGTGAGGCCCTCCTCCATACGGTCATCGATCTGCTCGCTGTAAAACTCGATACGCCCGTCAATTTCCTCCTGCGGTAAGCCGGACAGCCCCTGCCGCAGATCGGAAAGAAATTCCTGTTTACGCATGCTCATCACCCTCCCTACTGACAAACTGATAAATAGACATCATCTCTGCCCACTCACTCTTAAACTCCTCGATACGGCGGCATCCCGCAGCGGTAATGCGGTAATATTTCCGCAGGCGGCCGTCGTGCGCCGCGGTGCGGACGGTGAGCATCTCTGCCCCCTCCAACCGCTTGAGAATGGTGTATAACGTGGACTCGGACAGTTCCATATACGGCTTCATATCCTTGATGATCTTATAGCCGTAGGAGTCTTCGCTCTTGATGGCGGCCAGCACACATACGTCCAAAAGGCCGCGCTTGAGTTGAACATCCATCCAATACCTCCTCTCGTGTAATACATCGTATCACGAGGTATTAGATTTGTCAAGGGGAAAAGGGGGGAAATTGTGAAAATTTCGTAATTTTGTTTCACAAAATGGAGACGATTTTTTTGAAACAGAAAAAACCGTTAAAAAAATAACCACTTTCGGTCAAAAAAGCGAAAAAAGGTTGACAACGGCACTAAAAAAGTTTATGTTCTATAATGTATAGTTATATAATTTGGGATATTATACCCAATTCTATGGGAGGTTGGGCGTCTTGACCGAAAAGGAACTGCGAAAACTGAACCGATACCAGCTTTTGGAGCTGCTGATGATGCAAACGGAGCAAAACCAGCAGCTCAGGCAGGAGATCGAGCATCTGCGAGAACAGCAAATGCGGCTGGAGGAGATGGGCTCGGTGGCAGAGGCATCCCTGCTGCTGAACGGTGTATTTGAGGCGGCGCAAAAGGCTGCCGACGACTATTTGAGCGAGGCGCGCAACCGTGCACAACGGATCGTAGAGCGTGCCCGTCTGGAGGCGGAGTTATTCAATGAAACGGCAACTGTGGAAACCAAGGACGAAACCTAAGCACACCACCACGGTATCGGACACCCCGGAGCCGGAGGCGTTGCAGCAGGAACTCAAACGGGAACGAAACAAACGCCGATTCCGTAAGCTTTTGCGCAGTACGGTCAGCGCTCTCATCGTGGCGGCAGCGGTGGCGGCCATCATCGCCACCATGATCCTGCCGGTATTGCAAATTGCCGGTACCAGTATGGAGCCGACCCTCTACGACGGGGACATCGTTCTGCTGGTCAAAACCGACAAACTGAAGACCGGTGACCTATGCGCCTTCTATTACTCCAACAAGATACTGATCAAACGGGTCATCGCGACCCCCGGCGACTACATCTGGATCGAGTCTGACGGCACCGTATTTCTCAACGGAGAAAAATTGGACGAGCCGTATCTCACCGTCAAAGCGCTGGGCGAATGCGACGTAGAATTCCCTTATCAAGTGCCTGAAAACCACTTCTTTATGATGGGGGATCAACGGGAAACCTCGGTGGACAGCCGCAGCAGCGTCATCGGCTGTATCCCCGAAGATCAGGTGATCGGTAAGATACTGTGTAAATTCTGGCCCCTATCCCAATTTAACTGGATGGCATAAAGTGTTTTAATATCCCAACCGCGAGAGGAGGTGGAAGGCTTGCCGGAACAGTTAACGCAATACATATCCCAACTGAATAAGAGCAATTCCCGCCGTGCAGGCCTCCGCCAGGCGCTGTTCGCCCTCTCTCTGGTGGCGATACTCATCGTGTTCTGGTGTCTCAAACTGACCGGTATTACGATGGCCGGCGAAGCCTTCTGCGGCAAAGAAGAACACGTCCACACAGCCGAGTGTACGCAAACGGGATGTGCATTGGAAGAACATATCCACGACCCCACCTGCTACAGCAACGTCCAAATTGACGTAGAGACCGCCGATGACTGGGAGCAGACGCTGGCCGGCATCACCCGCGGCGAGACCACGGCAGAGAACGTGGTGGCGGTAGCCACATCCCAACTGGGGTATCGGGAAAGTACGCAAAACTTCCAAGTGGACGCGAACGGTGTCCGACGGGGCATCACCCGCTACGGACAATGGTACGGCAACCCCTACGGCGACTGGTCGGCCATGTTTGCCTCCTTCTGCCTGCACTATGCCGGGGTGACCGACCTGCCTGCCAATGCAGGCGCCGAATCCATGCGACTGGAATGGGCAGAGGACGGCCTGTATCGGGCCGCGGCCCATTACGCACCGCAGGTAGGCGACCTGCTATTCCTCACCGAAAACGGCAGCACCGCCAACGCGGTGGCAATCATCACCGCTGTGAGTGACAGCGGCATCACGGTGATACAAGGTGACGTGGAAGATGCCGTCAGCGAGGTAACCTATCCCCTCGACAGCACGCCTATTCTGGGGTACGGCACCGTGCCTGAACAATCGGAGCTGACGGTGCTGGCCACCACACCTGACGGTGCCACCGTGGTGGCGCGTACCACCGCCTATTCAGCCGGTATGCTGACGCAGGGAAACAGCTTCGTCATCTACACCGTCAGCGGCGGCAACTATTACGCCATCGACGGCAGCGGCAACGCGGTGCCTGTGTACATAGAAAACGGCAACATTTTTGCGGATGTGGCAGATCCCAACACGCTGCTGTGGAATTTCACCGCCAACGGCTCCTCCTACGTTATCCGAAACGTAGGCACGGGGCGTCATCTCCACCCCTTCTACAACAGCAATACCGATAACGGCGTCACCACCTCCGGCGGATGGACCACCTCGGTGGTCACCTCCGGCAACGGCGTCAAATTCCGCGCCTCTGCCTATGCCCGCCTAAATGCGAGCGGCGGCAATTTCGTGATGACCCGTAACGAACAGGAGGGCACCGTATTCCAGTTTGGTGTGGTCAACAACCGCACCGTCTGGCTGGACGGTACCTGCGGAGGGATTATGAGCTTGGGCGGCTCCCCCAACACACCCTATACGGTGCTGCAGGGTGACGTCGTGAAACTTCCCACCGAATGGAAATCTCCTGACAAATACGCATACAAGCTGCGCGGCTGGTACGACGTGACCAACAACCGCTACTATCTGCCCGGTGCAGAGGTGACGGTCACCGACCATATGGTATTCTACGCCGATTGGACAGCAGAAACCTACGACGTGGGCCAATTCAATTCCCACGTAGCGGAAACCACCAGCACCAACCAGTTTGTCACTGTCCGTATGTTTGACTACGGGCCTCTGTTCAACCTCTTATCCACACGAGCCAACGTCACGGTAAACAGCAGCGGACACACCGAGACCTGGAACCTCTTGACCTCCGGAAACAATCCCTACAACGGAGATCCTACGCTGAACTTCATCTTCCGTGACTGGGACCGCGGCAACGAGGATATCTCCTATCCCAACGGCACCAATGCGGCTAACAACCCCACCGACGCCGGCAGCGTGTATCCGGGACTGTATACGGATAACTTGGGCAGCCTGCTCTTCGACCCCGAATTGCAGGTCCTCGGCAAACAGTATTTGGGTGAGGGCGATCATCTATTCCAGCTCTGTGTGGATCCCAACGATCCCAATTACGGCTATTACTACTACGATTCCCAGCGCAACGCGGCATCGTATAACCAAAGCGACGGACGCTTCTATGTCTACGACTATCTGGAGTGCACCCGCGACTCGCTGAACAACGGTTATGCAGACTTTTTGCCACTGAACTCTCCCTACGCCAATACCAATGGCAAGCTCATCCCCACCTACCAATACGGAGGTGTCAACGGTGAATACGACGGTGTGACCCACTATTCGTACGACAGTAAGTACAACACCAACGGCAACAACACCGACCACGTGGGCGCCAACTACTGGTATGGTATGAGCGTAGACATTCAGTTCTATCTCCCCCACGTCCCCGGTACGATACTGGAAAACGGTCGATACGGCAACCAGGACCTCTACGGCGGCGATATGCACTTCCATTTCGCCGGCGACGACGACGTATGGGTGCTGGTGGACGGCAAAATGGTGCTGGACCTGGGCGGTATCCACGGTGTCGAGAACGGCGATATCAACTTCTCCACCGGCGTGGTCACCGTCAACGGCAGGGTGAATACGGCATTGTCCAACACCCTCAAGAGCATCTAGCCCGGCGAGCACACACTGACCCTCTACTATCTGGAACGCGGTAGTTCCAAATCCAACTGCGCTTTCCGTTTCAATTTGGCGCCCCGATTCAGCCTCGCCCTTCAAAAAGAGGACGTGCTGACCCGCCACCTGCTCAACGGTGCCCAGTTCTCGGTCTTCACCGACAAAGCCTGCACCCAACCGGCCACCCTGTGGACCAGCCAGCAGGCCTACTACGCCAACGAGGATCCCAACCACGTATTTACCGTTGTAAACGGTAAAGCCGATATGTGGGGACTCATCGCTGGCGAGACCTATTACATCGTGGAGACCAAGCCGCCCGACGCCACCGGCTACATCGGAGCGGACGGCATTATCTGCCTGACCATCGACAAAAACGGTATCGCCTCCTACTCGGTGGAGGTGAGGGAGAACGCTGACGGCGAACTTTCGCCCGGTTTCACGGTCCACGGTGTGAAAATTGATGAGGAAACCCAGCAAGCCTTCCTCATCGCCACTAACGCGCCCGAGACCATCACCGAAGCCACCAGCGTGACAGTGAACAAGATCTGGGACGACGACAAGGATCACTCCGCCGATTACATCACGGTGTATTTGACGGTGACCGACCCCGACGGGACGGTGCGCCGCATCCGTGAAGTGATCCTCAGCGCGGAGAACAACTGGCAGTATACGTGGGAAAACCTTCCCAAGACCGACGCCGACGGCAACATCGTCCAATACGGCGTCAGCGAATCCACCGTTCCCGGCTACGTGAGTCGGGTTGAGATCACAGAAGGACCGCCGGGAGGTGACAGCTCCGACGGTGAAGGTAGTGGTCCCGGAGATGTGACAGCGGTGGGGAGCTTCCAAAACGGCCAAACCTATCTGCTGAGCACCAGATTCGGCTGGCTGACCGCCAACAACAATCAGTTGGGACTGGTCACCAATCAGCAGACTGCCGCCGGCTCCGACAGCGCCCTGTGGGTGGCAACGGTTAACGGTGACGGCACCGTCACCCTGACCAACAAACGAGGACAAACCCTCTATTACGACAACTACACCTTCAAGGCAGGCTCCTCACCGGGAACCTACAAAAACCTCCGCTTTGCGGACAACCGTCTATACTGCTATATCAATCACGGCGGGTGGAGCGAGACGCAATATCCCATTGACGACGACAACGTCCCCAGTAACCTGACCTACAACCACGTGTTGTATACCACCAACAACAGTGCACAAGCCCTGGTGATCACACCGCAGGCTCTGGGCGGCAGTCCGCCGGAACCCGAGCCTGAGCCGCCTCCCGACAGCGGCGGAGGTGACAAACACTTCCAGATCACCAACACGCCGGCAGGCCAGGCCGTCACCTCCCTTACCGTCCATAAGATATGGGATGTAGGCGACCTGGGAGATGCCTCGCTGTACGAGAAGCTGGTGGTACAAATCCGTCTGCTGGCTAACGGCGTGGACGCCGGCCTTACAGGTCAGCTCAGCCTCAAGAACGGATGGGTCTACACCTTCCAGGATCTGCCACTATACGACAGTGGCGGTCAAATGGTGGTGTACACCGTGGAGGAACAATTCATCTCGGAGGATTGGATCGTGCACTACGGCAACGTCATCTCCTCCGGCGGAAGCAGCCCCACCTACACGGTCAACGTGACCAACACGTACCGAACAGGGGGGCCCATGTTGCCGGCCACCGGCACGGCGGCACGTCTGTACTTTGTACTGTGCGGAGCGAGCATCATGCTCGGAACGCTGGTATACGGATTTGCATTGAGGCGTAAGCGTAAGCGAGAAAGGAGGTTAGAGTAGCCTTCTGATCGCGGCAAAACTTGCGCCGTGAATGCAGATCTTAAGTAAACTGTAAACCAAAAAATTTTTAAATTCAGAAAGGAAGAAAACTCATGAAAAAGATCGTTACTCTGTTACTGGTCCTGGCACTCACCCTGAGCCTGTCCTGCGCGGTTTCTGCCGCTGAGGTCGGTTCCATTACCATCAACAACATTGCCGCCGACACCACCTACGAGATCTACCAGCTGTTGGATCTGGAGAGCTATGACAGCGTCTCCGGTGCCTACTCCTACAAGGTAAACAGTGCCTGGACCGCCTACTTCGACACCGCCGAGGCGCAGGCCTACATCACTGTGGATGCCGCCGGCTATGTGACCTGGGTGGCCGGTGAGGACGATGCCACCGTGGCCGCCTTCGCACAGAAGGCTTTGGCCTATGCCGAGGCCCACAGCATTGCCCCCGTTAAGTCCTCTCAGAATCCCGGCGATTTCGCCATCACCGGTACCACCGGCGTGTTCTCCGATCTGCCTCTGGGCTACTATCTGGTAGACTCCACCGCCGGCGCCCTGTGCGGCCTGACCACCACCGACCCCGACGCCGCCATCAACGCTAAGAACGGCGTGCCCACCATCGACAAGCAGGCGCAGGAAGATCTGAGCGGCATGTGGGGCGACCACAACACCGCCGACATCGGCCAGATCGTCAACTTCATGACCATCATCCACGCTGCCCCCGGTGCCCAGAACTACGTGATGCACGATACCATGTCTGCCGGTCTGACCTTTGTGCAGGATACCGCCAACGACCGCGGCGTCACTCAGGTCGTACATATCAACAGCCTGGGTGTGGAAACTGTTCTGACCCCCGGCATCGACTACACCGTCAACGATGCCCCCTCCGATAGCTGTACCTTTGAAGTGGCTCTGACCGAAAGCTTCATCGGCACCCTGAAGGCCAACGACCGCATCATCACCTACTACAACGCCATGCTGAACCGTCACGCCATCGCCGCCGGCGATGGTAACCCCAACGAGAGCTGGCTGGAGTACGGCGAAGAGAAGTACACCACCCACGATCAGACCAAGACCTACACTTTCTCCATTGACATTGTTAAGACCGATTCCTCCAACAAGCTGATCGACGGCGCTAAGTTCAAGATCTACGACGCCGCCACCGACGGCAACGAGATCAAGGTCGTGCCCCTGAAGGAGGCCGACGACGTGACTCCCGTGCTGGATGCCAACGGCAACCCCGTCTATCGCCGTGCCCGTGCCGACGAGGAAGGTGTGGAGATCGAGGTCGTCGACGGTAAGGTGACCGTGGTGGGCTTTGACAATGGTGTCTACTATCTGGAGGAGACCGCTGCCCCCGCCGGTTACAACAAGCTGACCGCCCGTAAGGAGTTCACCATCGCCGACGCCAACCTGGATTCCGTCTTCAGCGGCGGCATCTACTCCACCGGTTCCGGCGTGCACGTGGTCAACAAGACCGGTACCATGCTGCCTGAGACCGGCGGCGTGGGCACTGTCATCTTCGTAGTGCTGGGTACCCTGGCCGTGCTGGGTGCCGGCGTGCTGCTGGTGACCAAGAAGAGAATGGCTATGATCCAGGAGTAATCTTAGTCTCTTGTCCATTTTCTCGCTGACTAATTAATCGATATCCCCGGCGGAGGTATCCGCCTCCGCCGGGGATAGAGTTAAGTATTCCACAACATCAGGGGGAAGCCTATGCTGAGCAAAAAAGCGACAATCCTATTGCTGGTCTTCTTTTTCATAGGTTTGTCCGTGCTGTTGTATCCCAGCATCAGCAGCTACTGGAACTCCAAGACCCAGAGTGAGGCCATTGTAGACTACGAGGAGATGCTGGCCAACTACAAGCCGGAGGACCGCACCGCCCTCTTTGAAGCCGCCGACGCCTACAATCAAAAGCTGGCGGCACTATTCCAGCCCCTGCAGGAGTATGGGGCACTATCCGAGGAATACTGGAAAACGCTGGACGTCACCGGAACGGGCATGATGGGGTACATCACCATACCCAAAATCAGTCAAGAGCTGCCCGTCTACCACGGCACCTCAGATGCGGTGCTGGGTAAATCGGTGGGCCATCTGCAGGGCTCCAGCCTGCCGGTGGGCGGTGTCAGCACCCACAGCGTGGTATCCGCCCATCGCGGACTGCCCTCGGCGGTGCTGTTTACCCACCTGGATCGCATGGAGGTGGGCGACACCTTTTCCTTCACCATCCTGGACCGCACCTTTACCTATGAGGTGGATCAGATCCGCATCGTGGAGCCGGACGACACCAATCTGCTCCGCTTAGAGACGGGCAAGGACTACTGCACCCTGCTGACCTGCACCCCCTACGGTATCAACACCCAGCGTCTGCTGGTACGAGGTCACCAGATCGACGCCAGCCAAAAGAGCAATCTCTACATCGCCAATGAAGCCTATCGGGTGGACACCCTCATCGTCACACCCTTGGTGGCGCTGCCCATCATTTTGGCCCTGCTCATCTACGTGATGCTGGCCCCCGTCAAGAAAGAACAGTTAGGAGAGGATACGCTATGACAAAACGAATACTTGCGTGTGTGCTGGCGGTATTCTGCCTGCTGATGCCTCTGTCGGTGCAGGCGGAGGAATTGAACACCGAGCAGCTGTGCAATCTGACGCTGGAATATTCCCACGAGGGGGTGGCCTTTGCCGATGTGGAAGTGGCTATCTATCGGGTGGCAGAAGCGCATACGGACGGCTCCTACGACCTCATCGCGCCCTATGACGCATACTCCGTCAACATCCACGGCATCACCTCCCAAAAGGAATGGCAGGACGTGGCGGCTACCTTAACCGCCTATATTACCGCCAACGGGGTCGAACCCACCGCGAGCGGAGTCACCGACAAGGCGGGCGAGGTGGTTTTGAGCGACTTGCCCGTAGGATTGTACCTCGTACAAGGTGCCCGTGCCGAAAATGAAAAGGGCACCTACGTATTCCGCGAGTTTATGATCTACCTGCCCACGCCTGCAGAGGACGGCACCTACCAATACGATCTGCGTGCGAAGCCCAAATGCCACCAGTACACCCCCACCGAAAACTATCGGGTGGTGAAACTGTGGAAGGACACGGGTAGCGCCCTGCGCCCCGATGAGGTGGTGGTGGACATCTACAAGAACGGTGCGCTCCACGAGACGGTGTCGCTGAATGGAAACAACGGCTGGAGCTATGAATGGACCGACAAGGAACAAGCGCGGTGGCAGGTGACAGAGCGGGACGTGCCGGAGGGCTATCAGGTATCCGTCACCAACCACGAGACGGTATTTACCATCACCAACGCAAACCCCGACGCTCCTCCCCCGCCACCCGCTACGGGGGACAGCTTCCCTTGGCTGATGTGGGTTGTGATCGTATGTCTGGTGGGCTTTGCGCTGGTGCTGGTGGCTCTGTGGGGACGACGATATGAAAAGACGAAATAAGTGGATACTGTGGGCGGGTGTAGCCCTCATTGCCGTCAGCCTGTGTGCGGCGGCGGTGTTCGGCCTGCTCCAGCGACGCGGCGAGCGACAGGCGGCGGACATCGCACGGCAAATCGAGGCGGCACTGCCGCCCCGCACCGTGGGCGCGGAAGAGGCCTACAGCGTGATGCAGATGCCTGCCCTGAGCATTGAGGGCGAGGACTTTGTGGGGCTGGTGGAGATCCCCGCCTACGGGGTCACGCTGCCCCTCTGTGACGAGTGGCAGCCTACCCAGCTGAACCGCTATCCCTGCCGCTTTTGGGGTACGGCGTATGACGGCAGTCTCATCATCGGCGGCGGTGCCAAACAGTTTGCCTGCCTCGGGCAGATACAAAACGGCGACGAGGTGCGGGTGACGGATATGCAAGGGGCGGTGTTCACCTACACCGTGACCCGTATCCGCCGTACCGACCACGCGGATGCAAAGACACTTAAAAATGAAGCGTCACTCACGCTGTTTGCGCGGGACGGAGCCAATATGGAGTATATTATAGTAGAATGTATGTAAAAAAATAACCGCAACCTCTGTGAGGTTGCGGTTATTTTTCGTGTAGGAATCATCGCGCATCTTCCTCACGCCACGCAAAAAGGGTCGGCCGGGATAGACGCCGAGAGATGCTGGACGGTCAAAACCCTTAGTTTGCGCTATGCGCAAACTAAGGGGGCAAGTCCATACCTCCCGAGCCAAGTAAAAAGACCCGCCATAATGTGGCGGGTCTTTTTACTTGGGAATAACGAACAGGTTTAATAGAATGCCAAAAGACGGGGTGCATCTCACTTTTAGGTGGGGTGCCTTTTTGCTTTTCCCGGGGTGCAAATGAGGTGCAACCCGAAAACCGGGTGAGGTGCATCCTCCTCCGGGTGGGGTGCAAACCACACCCCGGGGTGCAACTTAGAACGAAGCCTCATAATAATAGAAATTTCCACAGATGTGCTCTGTATAATACCGATTATCCCCATTGGGTTCTTGACACTCAAATCCATTTCCGGAAGGAGTCAACGCACTGGCAGACGACGGTGCGCACCACACAGCAGCCATATCGTTTTCCGAGGTATAATAGAAACCTACATAAGAGGTACCCGAACCTACACCAGCACCACCACAGGAAAAGTCAACAACCGTTTCGTCTGCATCGATTTCTTTGATAAAGCCTTTATTCTCATATGCAGAAAAGTCTCCAGCTTCAATTGCCTTCAGCAGTTCTTCCTCATTCTCACTCACGAAATCAAAAACCTCGTCTTTATCGGCGCTATCATCCCCTGTTGCGACAAGGAAAAGGAAAAAAGCACCACCCAAGATATCCGAGCACCCAGACAGAGAAAACACCATAATTACAGCCAAAAGCAGGGCTAATCCTTTTTTTAGCATATTCTCACTCCCGTCCCAGCAGCAGCGCATATTGGTTAGACAAAACTTTTGACAAAACGCAGAACACCGCAGACATTACCACACCACACCACACCAGCGGTGATGACATCGCAATCCCACCTGCATAGTGGATCGTCGCCCAAACATATCCCAAAAGCGTGATTCCTAAGGTTGCAAGGCAGGAACAGACAGAAAAAATCTTTCGATTTTTATACACCCGGAGGAAAAACCAGTTTGCCAGAGACAAGAGGTATCCGGTTGCAGGAACAATCAGCGCCACTGCCCACAATCCGTTGGTATTTCCTGTAGGGGTACTACCTTCTAAAATTACACCCAGCGTAATAATGGCAAAGGAAACGAATAGCATTACCGATTGTAGGACAGACGCTTTCCAATCACTCACACGACGCAGCTTCACAGTATTCGGTTTTTCTTCAAAACTTTGGCATGTCTCACGCATCTGATCATATATTTTGCGGCAACTCTCACATGCGTCAAGATGCTCGGCTACAAGTCTTGCACTTTCTTCCGAACAACATTCATCCACGTATAGGGGCAGCAGATCCATTATTACATTGCAGTCCATATTATCGACCCAATCCTTCCATAATTTTTTGTTTGGCACGGTAGTAAGTAACACGAGCCCAGCTTTCACTTTTTCCAAACATCGCACTGATATCTTTCAACGATAGGCCGCCAAAAACAGAAAGCATAAAAACTTCTTTGTATGGCTCTTCCAAGGCGTGCAGGAGGGAAAAGGCTCTGCCGGCAAGTTCCTTTTCCTCGAAAAGCTCGGCAATGTCAGGTGTGCTATCCGCAGATATTGGCTGTGAAATTGGCTGATTTCTTTTCTGTTCGTTGAACCAAGCAAAGTATGTATTTTTTGCAATTTGGCACAGCCATAATGCTACTTTTTCTTCGTTTCTCAGAGCTGATAAGTTCATATACGCACGAAAAAAGGTTTCCTGCGTTAGTTCCTCTGCCAAAGATACATCACCGCATAGTTTCATCAAAAAACGAAAAACGAATTGATCGTTCTCTCGGAACACCATTTCAAAGTCCAGCACACCCTCACCACCTTTCACTTATTAGATTGGGAAATAGTAAAAACGTTACAATTATTATACAGACACCAGCGTGATTTTTCAAATATGTTGCGAAATAAGTTCTATACTGTTGATCCGTCGAACTAACCCATTAGCTACACACAAGTCTCTTTCGTTACACGCAGACCCTATTCGCTACACGGAGAGCACTATTGGTTACACGGAGACCCCTATTAGTTACACGGCGACTTCAATTCGTTACACGGCTAAATAGGGGTAATTTCAAAGAAATACACATTCCAAAACAGCCGATTTCTATAAATGTTCTTTTTTATATAAAATATGTGTATTTTCGCTGTTGTTTTGAATATAAAAAGTTCCCGTCTAACTCTATCAAAGTTAGACGGGAAATGTGGTGCGAGGGAGGGGACTTGAACCCCCACGCCATTTGACACACGCACCTCAAACGTGCCTGTCTGCCGATTCCAGCACCCTCGCATATAACAGCGCTTATTATACCACCTCCTTTTCCCCGTGTCAATGCTTTTCCAGCCTTTTCCGATTAAAAATCGAACGAAAGTCTTGACAATTTTTCGACAATCCAGCATAATAGTAATGATATTATTGAATGAATGCGAGGTGTTTCCTATGGCAAAGGATTCTACCATCTCCCTGCAAGTGATTCGACGTCTGCCCCGCTACTACCGCTTCCTATACGATCTGAAGGAAAACGGCATCACCCGTATCTCCTCCCGCGAGTTGGCTCAGCGTATGCGGCTGACCGCCTCTCAGATCCGTCAGGATCTCAACTGCTTCGGCGGATTCGGTCAGCAGGGCTACGGCTATTTGGTGGACCAGCTGTACGACGAGATCGGACACATCCTGGGTATGGATCAGCTAACCAAAACCATCCTGCTGGGTGTGGGCAATTTAGGTACGGCTGTGGGCAACCACATTGACTTCAAATCCCGCGGATTTAATTTGATCGGTCTTTTTGACGACAACCCCGAGCTGGTGGGTGACACCCGTGCAGATATGGTCATCCGCTCCACCGACGAGATAGAGGAGTTTTGCCGCAGAGAGAAACCCGAGATGGCGGTGCTGTGCATCCCAAAGGAGGCGGCTCCCCGTCTGGTGGAGGTGCTGGTGGGTTGTGGTGTCAAGGGTTTTTGGAATTTCTCCCACTACGACATCCTACACGACTATCCCGACGTCATTGTGGAGAACGTACATATGGGTGACAGCCTGATGACCCTCTCCTATCATATGGTGCAAGAAGAAAATTAAGCGATACGGCGTGTGCGATGCACACGCCGTATATTTTTGGCCCTCGTTCACAGACTATGGGCGAGGTGATGAATATGAGCGAAGAAAAACGGCCTCTCCCCTATCCGGAGGATAGCGAGATACCCGTCCACCCCGTTCCCGGCGAGCCCATCGACGTATGGGATCAGATCAACAAATACGGCACCTACGAGGTGCAGGACACCACCGACACCGACAACGTGTTCCCGTGCATTGGATATGAGGGTAGCTGGAAAGCCTGCTTAGACCTGCCGCAGACAAGCAAAAGGAAAGATCCCAAGCCGTGAGGCTTGGGATCTTTTGTGTGTTATTTCACTCGCTTCATGAAATCCAAGGAGAGGTTGCCCCACTGGCAGGCGCCGGGGAGCCAACCTGCCATAGCGTTGCCGTGTTCACCCTCGGGGAACAGGTGCAGCTCCGCATAGCGGCCGGCGGCGGCCATGGCCTTAGTCAGGCGAATGGAGTGCTCAAAGGGCACCAGCGTATCGGGGATGGTGTGCCACATAAAGATGGGGGCGGTTTTGTCGCTGACGTGCTTCTCCAAGGAGAGGGTGTCCAACACCTCTTGGGAGGCATCTTCGCCCAGAATATGCCGAAACGAATCCTGGTGGCCGGCGTCGGGGTCGGCGCAGGTGACGGGATAGCCGAGAATGGCACCCGTCAGGCGGGAATCGGTGGTAGGGGCGGTGGGCAGATACTGATTCACGATATCGTCAAACACCGCCACACAGCCACACAGGTGGCCACCGGCGGAGAAGCCGACACCAAATACGCGGTTGGGGTCAACGCCCCACTCGGCGGCGTGGGCACGGACGGATTTGACCGCCATCTGGGCGTCCAGCATGGGGGCGGGATGGGCATAGGGACGGACACGGTAGTAGACGATGAAGGCGTTGTAGCCGTTGTCGTAGTAGAACTGCGCCACGGGGTCGCACTCCCACTCGCCGTGGATGCAATAGCCGCCACCGGGGTAGACGATCATAGCGGGATGCACCTCGCCATCCTCGTGGAGGTAGGCGGTCATCTTATTCTCAAAGGGGATGTTTTCGTCATACAGAGGGATGTCGTTCTCCCAGATTTTCAACTCTTTGATCATTGTCAGCACTCCTTATTCATCGTATCCGAAAAAGTCGTCCACCGACTTTCCGTAATGTTTGGCTAAATCCTCATCGGTGGGATAGGTGATAATCTCGTTTATGTAAGGGTCGAGCAACGGCAACACGTGCTCTTCGGTCTCCTTGACCGAGATGGAAGCGTCCATATCAATGGCGGTGCCGTTCGCAAACACCAACACGTAAGATCCGCGCTCCACCAATTCGTCGAAGTCATTTATGCGGCCTTCGATGTAATACACCTGCTCCACGTCCTCGTAGGCATAGGTGACGGGGTTGAGCAGCGGAAACTTGGCGGCGTCATCCCACACCATACGGTCGGCGTAAAAACGAGGAGCGGCGGCCACAAACACGAAACCGAAGAACAGCACCGCCACCGTACACAACGTAGCCAACACAGTGGCGACACCATTGACCACTTTACCGGTGGCTAAGCGGTCGATGCGGGCGATACACTCAGCATCGCCGCGGAACACCAACGGAATAAACCGCCGCCGCAAAGCCACCGAGCCAAAAACCGCAGAGAGCAGGGGCAGAATGAACAGAAACACCCAGTCCAAGGGGTAATAGGCGGCTCCCTGCCCCAAAATGAGATAGGTAACGCCGGCAATCAGCCATTCCGCCGCCAACACCGCCAAATAGCAGAACAGGGCGGTGACCAGAAGCAGCTTGCCCTCCTCCTTACCGTCGGTATAGGTCATAGCCCGTACGAAACCCATACACTCCGCCGGTGCGGGCCGATAGGTCACCGCGGCGGGGGTGTCGAGAAACGCCAGCAAGCGCTCCTCATAAGGAAGCAAATTACCCTTTAGCAGACGTTTGGTGTACAATTTCCTTGCCTTTTCCAAATTGCCCTGCAAAAAAGCGGTGTAACCATTGTTGTTGGTGAAGCTGGCCAGCGAGACAAACTGCTCGTAATAGGCTTCCCATACCGCCCAAAAACCGTCCACCAGCTCAGGGTCGGTGGGCACGTCGCTCTCCTTGATGTTGGCGCAGCGTAAAATAACACGGCGTTTTTCCGCCAGCATCGCATCGTAGGCCGTCTCATCCAGCGCCAACGCCTCCACAGCGGGGAGATATTCCTCCACCATCCCCGCCAACACGGCAAAGCAGGCGTTCATCCGCTCGCCGCTCTCGATCATCGGAAAGTAGGTACAGCGGAAATCGTCGTGGCGCACGATCTCGTAGAGATGCAAGCACAGAGGGCGATTTTTCTGGGGGTATAAGCGGACAAACAAGGTGCTTTTGGGGCACAGACCGATCCCCTTGATGGTGTAGACAAATTCGATTTTAGACAGGCGGGTCTCGATGGTGAACAGCACCGCCTTTTTGGCTTCGGCAACGTAGGTATCCAGAGCGTCAAGGCGCTTGCCGAAATCCTCCGTTGCCTGAGCACAGGCTATCAGCATTTCTTTCATAGAGGTGACACCGCCTTTACATTTTTCTCAGCAGATCGCTTAAATCGGTCAGGCGGGAAACGGTGACAAAATCGCCGTCGTGATAGTAGCCACGGGCACGGCGGAGGAGGTGCTCTGCCATCATTTGGCGATAGGGTCTCCCCTCCTCGGCGGTGAAAAAGCCGCCGTAGATAGCCACCTCGTCCTCGCAAGGCGGGGCGGCGGTGTACTCTGCCGCCATCACGGGATAGAGGTGACGGCCGTCGGTGATGAGGTGCTCCTCCAAAACGGAGAAACCGTGGGTAAGCAACCAGCGGCGCAGGTCTTCGGCACGGGTCATAGGCTGCAAAATCAGGCGGATGCCCTCATTCTGCACCCACGGTGCGGCCTCCAAGATGGCGGCGATGGTCTCGCCGCCCATACCGGCGATGGCGATATCCTCTACCTCTTCGGCGGACACGGTGGAAAGGCCGTCGCCGAGGCGTAAAGCGATTTCACTTGTCAGGTCATTTTCCGTGACGGTACGGTGTGCGGCGTCCAAAGGCCCCTCCCCGATGTCCGAGGCGATGGCCGAGGGACACACACCCGCCTGCACCAAGTAAACGGGCAGATAGGCGTGGTCGGTGCCGATGTCCGCCAGGCGGCTGCCCTGCCGCACCAAAGCGGCTACGGCGGACAGACGTTTATCTAACGTAATCATAGTTTCCTCCAAGCCGACTGCGTCGGCTAAACTCCCTCCGTCACGCCTACGGCGTGCCACCTCCCTCAAGAGGGAGGCTGACGAGGGTCATGCGTAATGATAAACCCGGTGGAGGACATACCTCCACCGGGTTTTTAGCATCAATTGCCGAAGTGCTTGTTCAGCTTAGCCACCAGATCGTCCACAGACACGCCGTGCACGGCGCAGGCCTGCTCCAGATTCTCGCTACGGGCGCCGGGGCAACCCAGACAGTGCATACCCATCTCCAGGAAGTAAGGAGCGGTGGTGGGATCGGCATCCAAAATGTTGCCGATGATGCTGGTCTTAGTGATAATCATAGTAAAAACTCCTTTCATTTGGTTACAAGGTTATTATATCGCAGTGCATACGAAATTGCAATTGGAATTAGTTGGCGTTTTTCTCCACAGCCAAGGTGACCACCTCACCGTTGATATTCCACTCCTTGACGTAGCCGGCGGTCTCGCCCACGGTCAGGGCGGTGGCCATCACGTCGGAGCCGATGGACTCCCAGTTGCGACCCACCAACTTCTCCACGCTCTCGTTGCCGGTGACGTAGACGGAGATGGTATCCATCACCTCGAAGCCGGCCTCTTTACGCATGGTCTGCAGCTTGCTGACCACCTCGCGGACAAAGCCCTCCTCAATGAGTTCGGGAGTCAAGCGAGTGTCGATGGCCACGGTGATGCCACGGTCGGAGACGGTGTAATAACCCTCGGTCTAGGTGGTCTCGATGAGCAGATCCTCGGTAGCCAGTGTCACGTCGCCGCTCGCCAAATTCAGGGTGATAGCACCCTTCTCATTGAGCTCGGCCATGGTGGCATTGCCGTCCAGCTCGGTGAGGGCGGTGCGGATCTCGTTCAACTGCTTACCATACTTGGGGCCGACGGTCTTGAGCTGAGGCTTGAAGGAGTAGCTCATAAAGGCGGCGGCGTCGGTGATAAACTCCACCGACTTGATATTCAGCTCGTCGGCGATGATGGCGGTGCAGAACTCGTCCAAGGAGCCGTCCATCTGGACGTACATCTTGCCCAAGGGCTGACGATTCTTGCAGGCGGCGCCGTTACGGGCGGCACGACCCTGCACCACGATCTGCAGAACGCTGTCCATAGCGGTCTCGAGGGCGGTGTCGATGTAAGCCTCATTGACCTCAGGATAGGCGCACAGATGGACGCTGACAGGAGCGGTGGGATCGTTCTCACACACCAGATTGCGGTAGATATCCTCCGCCATGAAGGGAATCATGGGAGCGGATGCCTTGGCCACCGTCACCAGAGCGGTGTACAGGGTCATATAGGCGTTGATCTTATCCTGAGGCATATCCTTGCCCCAGAAGCGCTCACGGCTACGGCGGACGTACCAATTACTCAGCTCGTCCACGAAGTCCTGCAACACGCGAGAAGCCTCAGGGATGCGGTAGTTGGCCAGATGATCGTCCACCGCTTTCACGCAGGAATTGAGACGAGACAAAAGCCACTTATCCATCACGGACAATTTGTCGTATTCCAGGCTGTACTTGGTGGCATCGAAGCCGTCAATGTTGGCGTACAGCACGAAGAAGGCGTAGGTGTTCCACAGAGTGCCGAGGAACTTGCGCTGGCACTCCTGCACCGCCTTACCCGAGAAGCGGTTGGGCAGCCAGGGAGCGGAGTTGGAATAGAAGTACCAACGGATGGCGTCGGCGCCGTAGGTCTCCAGCGCCTCGAAGGGATCCACGGCGTTGCCCTTGGACTTACTCATCTTCTGGCCGTCGGCATCCTGCACGTGACCCAAGACGAGGACGTTCTTATAGGGTGCCTTATTGAACAGCAGGGTGGAAATCGCCAGCAGAGAATAGAACCAACCACGGGTCTGGTCCACGCCCTCGGAGATGAAATCGGCGGGGAACTGCTTAGCAAAGACATCCTGATTCTCGAAGGGATAGTGATGCTGGGCGAAGGGCATAGCGCCGGAGTCGAACCAGCAGTCGATGACCTCGGGCACACGCTTCATCACGCCGCCGCAATCGGGGCAACGCAGGGTGACCGCGTCGATGAAGGGACGGTGCAACTCCACGTCCTCGGGACAGTCGATGGCCATCGATTTCAACTCTTCACGGCTGCCGATGGCGTGCTGACAGCCGCAGGAGCACTCCCAAATATTGAGAGGTGTACCCCAATAGCGGTTACGGCTGATACCCCAATCCTGCACGTTCTCCAGCCAGTCGCCGAAGCGACCCTTGCCGATGGATTCGGGGATCCAGTTGACGGTGTTGTTGTTGCGGATGAGATCCTCCCGCACGGCGGTCATCTTGATAAACCAAGACTCACGGGCGTAGTAGATCAGAGGCGTGTCGCAACGCCAGCAGAAGGGATAATCGTGCTCAAACTTAGGCGCATCGAACAGCTGACCGCGGGAGTCCAGATCCACCAAAATCTTGGGGTCGGCGTCCTTGACGAACAGGCCGGCGAAGGGGGTGTCCTCGGTCATATGACCGGCGCCGTCCACCAACTGCACGAAGGGCAGGTCGTACTTACGACCAACCTGGGCGTCGTCCTCGCCGAAGGCGGGAGCGATATGCACGATACCGGTACCATCGGTCATGGTGACGTAGCCGTCGCAGGTGATGTAGAAGCCGTCCTTCTTCTGCTTGTCGGCCAGCGCCTTGGCACAATCGTAGAGGGGCTCGTAGGCCTTGCGCTCCAGGTCGCGGCCCACGTAGGTCTCCAGCACCTCGTAGGCGGGAGTGTCCTCGGTAGCCAGCTTGCCCAGCACGCGGTCCAGCAGAGCCTCGGCCATATAGTAGGTGTAGCCGTCAGCGGCCTTTACCTTGCAATAGGTCTCGTCGGGGTTGACGCACAGCGCCACGTTGGAAGGCAGGGTCCAAGGGGTGGTGGTCCAAGCGAGGAAATAGGCGTCCTCGTCGGCCACCTTAAAGCGTACCACGGCGGAGCGCTCCTTGACGCACTTGTAGCCCTGAGCCACCTCGTGGCTGGACAGAGGGGTGCCGCAACGGGGGCAATAGGGAACGATCTTAAAGCCCTTGTACAGCAACTGCTTGTCCCAGATCTGGCGCAGGGCCCACCACTCGGACTCAATGTAATCGTCGTGATAGGTGACGTAGGGATCGTTCATATCCACCCAGAAGCCAACGGTGCCGGAGAAGCCTTCCCACATGCCCTTGTACTTCCAGACGCTCTCTTTACACTTCTCGATGAAAGGCTCCAGACCGTATTTCTCGATCTGCTCCTTGCCGTCCAGACCCAGCTGCTTCTCCACCTCCAGCTCGACGGGGAGACCGTGGGTATCCCAGCCCGCCTTACGGGGAACCATCTGGCCCTTCATGGTGCGGTAGCGGGGAACCATATCCTTGATAACACGGGTCAACACGTGGCCGATATGGGGCTTACCATTGGCCGTGGGAGGGCCGTCGTAGAAGGTGTAGGTCTCCCCTTCCTTGCTCTGCTCCAAGGACTGCTCGAAGACCTTATTCTCAGTCCAGAACTGCAGCACCTCGCGCTCACGCTGTACAAAATCCATATTGGTCGATACTTTCTTGTACATCTCAATACCTCCAAACAATAAAAAATCCCCCGTCCCGCAAAACAGGACGAAGGTCAAACTTCGCTATACCACCTATTTGCACGTACCATCATACGCCGCCCCGCTAACGGTGGGCAACCGTCCGCGCCTAATAGGAAACATCCGTTCAGCCGGCAACTCCCGAGGGATATTCACGCAGGCTCTCTCCGTCGGGCTTACACCCTCCCCGACTCGCTGTGGGATATACCCCTGCGCTACTGACTCGTTCACTGTTTTTAATTATCATACAATATAATAGCGGATAGCGGAGGAATTGTCAAGAGGGAAACGAAAAAGTAGGACGGGAGGGCACAGAGGTCCTCCCCTACGTTCTCGGTGCGGGGGGTGTAGGGGCGAACTGTGTTCGCCCGAGGCGGGACGATGTGGGCATCGTCCCCTACGGGGTCTATCCAAGGTTGGTGCGGGCAGACTGATGAGGTGGTCGCAGAGCGTCGGATATTTAACGATAATCCAAAAGCCTTCGGCAACACTTCATCCGCCTCGTTTCACTCGGCACCTTCCCCTCAAGGGGAAGGCTTGATCCTACCGCTGCCGTGGTGCGTGGACAGCAAGAGAAAAAGAGAAAGCCTCCGCAGACGCCGTCTGCGGAGGCTTTTGTTAGTTATTATGTGTCACACAAGAGAACGGTTTTGTTGTGTCTTATTGATCGACAACATATTACACCCAGTCGTTGAGATAGTCCATATAGGCTTCTTCGTCATAAGAATCTAACCAGAACATATAACTACCACATTCAGATAACTCCAGAATTTCATCAGCTGACAAAACTGCGGCATAGCCATAGTGAGAAAGCGATCCATCCGATTTTTTCGTACCATAAGCCGCAGAAAGCACATACGAAAGAACAGCTTTTTCATTCTTTTCTAAATCCTCTTTCCAACGCCCTTCCAAAGGGATCGGTTCAATATCGCTGAACTTTGCCAAAGCTTCCACCGCTTCATCTGCACGAGCATTCCAATAGGCCAACTTAAAATCATGTTGTCTACTATCGTACTGCGACCGTAAAGAACGATAGGTTTCGCCTGCACTCCATTTGAGGCCGGCGGCTTCATATTCTCCCCAGGCTAACTGCACCTCCTCCGCCAATTTTACCATTTCATCGCTTTGCAAAAGTGCATCGACCGCTTCGTTAAGGTCCTCCACTAACTTTTGATTATATTTGGGGTTGATGGCA
The DNA here is from genome assembly GCA_017520705.1 of Clostridia bacterium. Taxonomy (GTDB): domain Bacteria; phylum Bacillota; class Clostridia; order Oscillospirales; family Acutalibacteraceae; genus UBA5905. The sequence goes on from JAFXFF010000044.1 coordinate 92,804, forward strand.
ACCAATACGGCATATACGGCATCGGTATCTTTGTATTGCTCCATAGCTTGCTTCAACAGCGGAGATATTTCTCCCGGCTTAAACAATCCTATAGGCATTTGGTCCAGAGTATCATCGTCGATAGCTTCAACCCCGGTAATCAGCAGTTTATCTGTGGGCGCAGTGGTCGACGTAGTCGTCTTGGACGGCTCGGTCTTGCCGGTGGTGGGGGCTTGGGTAGCGGTGGGCTTGGACGGGGCGGGTGCTGTAGTCGTGGGTGCGGTGGTGGGCGGGGTTACGATGCCGCCGTCGGTGGTGGGTGCGGGTGCGGTGGTATTTACAGTAGTTGTCGTGGTGGTGGTGGCCTCACCCTCGGTGGGGATATGGGTGGTCGTGGTGGTGGCTCCGCCGTCGGAAATCGGCGGGGTCTCGCGGAAGGCGTCACTCTTAAACAGAGCAAAACTGGCCAGCGACACCAGCGCCACAGAACCGACGGACACGGTGGTACGGGCTATAACCTGTTTTTTCTTCTTCTGTTCAGCTACATAACGATTGCGGCGCTCTAACAAACGGTTGGTCAAATCATCGTAATTCTTCATACACAAAGCCCTCCTTTTCCAGCTCTGATCTTAAGGCGTTTTTGGCGCGGAAAACCAAGTTCTTCATTTGGCGGGACGTCTTACCCATCACGGCGGCTGTCTCGGCGTGGGACAGATCCTCAAAATAGAGCAACCAAAGCACCTGCCGATACTCGGTATGCAACCGGTTCAAGGCTTGGTGCAAGACAATTTTTTGCTCCTCGACAAGATAATTTTGTTCCAAATCGAAACGATCGCCGGCCGTGCCCTCTAACTCGTTCAACGAGATATCCGCTCGCTTTTGGCGGCGGAGATAATCGATAGCAACGTGACGACCGATGGTATACAGCCACGTTTTGAATGAATAGGCAGAACGGTACTTCGGCTTTTTCGTGATGAGTTTGAAAAGCGTCTCCTCCATCAGCTCCTCGGCAGTAGAGAAATCGTTCACAATACCGCAAAGATAGAGGGTCAGTCCGTCACTGTACTCCCGCACGATTTCCGCTAAACCCGTATCGTCGCCGTCAAGGAAACGGCGGTAGCTACTGGCACCGTTGTCCATTGACATGCTCCTTTCCGAAAGGTAATTTTTACCCTTTCACTTATTAAACGATTGAGAACGGAAAAGGTCTCAGCAACAGTATAAAATAATTTGGAGAAAAATGCAAGAAAAGGCGAAAGCCTCCGCAGACGGTGTCTGCGGAGGCTAGTTTATCTATCACTCGTCAACATTGTAACCACTATCATTATACACATCGTTGATTGTGTCGGGCGAATCCAACCAGAACATATATGTGCCTCGCTCTGCCAACTCATTGATTGCATCGGCAGACAGAACGGCGGAGTAGAAATACGATGCACGATACGAATACATATGCAATGTCAAAACAATAGGCGACACCTCGTCAGAGGGTTTCGAGTACGCATCGGCAACCAGATCGAACAACTCCGTTTCGCTTAACTTTGCCAAAGCATCCACCTCTAAATTTGCAAGGTTTATACCGTATTCGACTTTAAAATTGGTAACACGATTATGATACTCACCCCACTTTTCTTGCTCAGCGAGCTGCACCATTTCATCAGTCGCTTTGAACTCTTCAACCGCTTTGTTCATTTCATCCATAGCAGAAGCCTGATCAAAGCGAGGGCACACAGCAACCAAAACGGCATAGATGGCGTTGGCATCTTTGTTTTTCTCCATCGCTTCTTTCAAAAGCGGTGAAATCTCACCATATCTAAACTTAGGTGACTCGTCACCAAAACAATCTGCACCATAGTCATCCGGCTCATCTCCGGTAATGAGCAGTTTGGTCGGAGCAGTTGTAGTGGCGGTCGTCTTGGGCGGCTCCGTCTTACTCGGGGCGGTGGTGGGAACGGTGGTGGCGGTGGTGGTGGGTGCCACCACGCCGCCGTCGGTGGTGGGTGCGGGTACGGTGGTATTTACAGTAGTTGTCGTGGTGTCCTCCCCCTCGGTGGGGATATGGGTGGTCGTGGTGGTGGCTCCGCCGTCGGAAATCGGCGGGGTCTCGCGGAATGCGTCGCTCCGCAGCAGGGCGATACCGGCCAGCGACACCAGCGCCACCGAGCCCACCGAGGCGGTGACGCGGGTGACAAGCTGCTTTTTCTTCCGCTGTGCGATCACGTATTGCTCTCGCCGCGCAAACACGCTGTCGGCGATCTCTCTATAGCTCTTCATAAACAAAATTCTCCTTTTCCAATTGTGTCTTGAGCGCCTGCTTTGCCCGATACACCAAATTCTCGATCTGGCGGCGGCTCTTATTCATCGCCACCGCCGCATCGGCATTGCTGAAGCCGTCAAAATAGGTCAGGTACAGCACTTGGCGATAGTCCTCTCTCAGCTTACGCAGGGCTCTGTGCAGGGCGATCTTCTGCTCCTCTCGCAAACAGGAACGCTCCACGCTTTCCTCCTCCACGAGGCAGTGCTCCAGGTCGTCAATGGGGGTATCGGCCATCCGCTTGTGATGGCGGAGGTAATCCATCACTACATTGCGGCCGATGGTATACAGCCAGGTCTTGAACGCGTATTTTTCTGTGAATTTCGGCTTTTTGGTTACGATTTTAACGAAGGTCTCCTCCATCAATTCTTCCGCAACGAAAATGTTGTTCACATAGCCGTTCAGGTAGAGGATCAAGCCGTCTTTGTAATCGCGTATGATCTCAACAATGCCCTCGTCGTCACCATCGAGGAAACGGCGGTAGCTACTTGCACCGTTATCCATGGACTGCCTCCTTTCCGAAAGGTAGTGTGATTGCCCTTTCACCTATTAAACGGATGGGATGGGAAAATCTCTCAGTTACAGTGTAAAAGATTTCGGGGAAAGATGCAAGAGGAAGATTGGGCGGCGGGACGGGATATAGGGGCGAACTGTGCGTCAAGCCTCCCTCCCCGAGGGAGGTGGATTTTTCTGTGGCAACAGCCGCAGAAAAAGACGGAGGGAGTTTTCCTCTCGCCGCCTAACGGCGGCAACTCCCTCAGTCCTCGCTAACGCTCGGACAGCTCCCTCAAAGAGGGAGCCTATTGCTCTATCCCACTTTGATGCAAGACAAAAAAGGAAAACCGCCTGACAGGGGATGTCAGGCGGTTTCCTTTTGTTAGAGGGGTGTTTTGAGGAGGATGTACCCAAGGTATGTAGGCGTTCGGGTGCGGCTCCCTACCGCCCTCTTGAGTACAAGCTCAGTATAACGGGTAAATTTGAACTTTCCGTGACCAAAAGATGAATACTCCGTAAGGAATTTGTGAATTCGCGGCAAAAATAAAAAATTTTACGAAAAATCCAAACAAATGTTTGACTTTGCCGAACATATGTGCTATACTATGGCCAAGAGTAGTAAAATACTGCGATTTTGGGAGGTTTTCGAATGAAACCGTTGAACGAAAAGCAACAAAAAGTATTGGCCTTTGTGAAAGAGCGACTGGGCGACGGCATCCCCCCCTCTGTGCGGGAGATCTGTGACGCCTGCGGCATCAAGTCCACCTCCACCGTCCACGCCTACCTCAAGCGTCTGGAGGAGGAGGGATACATTGACCGTATGGACGGCCTCAACCGCGCCATCCGTCTGCCGGGAGAGAGCGTCACCCGTGTGCCTCTGCTGGGTAAGGTCACTGCCGGTCTGCCCATTCTGGCGATTGAAGAGGTGGAGGACTACGTCCCCTTCTCCGGCGGCAGTCAGTATCAGGCGGGCGAGCTATTTGCCCTGCGGGTCAGCGGTACCAGTATGATCAATGCCGGCATCCTCGACCGGGACGTGGTGATCGTGCGCCGCACCAATACCGCCCAGAACGGCGACGTGGTGGTGGCCCTCATCGGCGACGAGGCCACCGTCAAGCGCATCTATATGGAGTCCGACCACATCCGTCTGCAGCCCGAAAATCCCGAGTTCGAGCCCATCATCGTCAAAGAGGCCATCGTGCTGGGCAAGGTCATCTCGCTGGTGCGGTATTTCTGATGAGTATGTACAAGTATTTGATCAGCGCCTGCCTGTGCGGTGAGAATTGCCGCTACGACGGGGGCAGCTTTGACTATCCCGCCCTACGCAAGCTGGCGGAGGAGGGAGTGGCCCTCCCCTATTGCCCCGAGCACTGCGGCGGCCTGCCTATCCCGCGCAAACCCTGCGAGATCGTGGGCGACAAGGTGTTGGCGGCGGATGGCACCGACTGCACCGCGGAGTATACTCGCGGCGCCGAGGGCGCACTGGCGCTGTGTAAAGAGCACGGCATCACCGCCGCCATCCTCAAGGAGAGCAGCCCCAGCTGCGGCAGCACCCGCATCTATGACGGCACCCACACGGGGGTGAAGATTCCCGGGATGGGATTGGCGGCGCGGCTGCTCAGCGAGAACGGCGTGACGCTATACAGCGAAAAGGCGCTGCCGGAAGAGATTGGAAAATAAAAAAGGCTGAGCACCCGGCGGACTTTACATGCCGACGATACCACCGCCAAAAGCGGCAGCAATGCTCAACCCATAGTTATGATAACACAAATAAGCTGTCGCGTCAAGCGACAATCCCTCCGTCACGGCTATCGCCGTGCCACCTCCCTTTACACAAAGGAGGCACGCCGCCTGCGACGGCTATATGTGCGGCGGGAGCAAGCCCCCGCCCTACAAGCGTGATTGTAGGATACGTAAAAACAGCGGTCCGTACCGATGGTACGGACCGCTTTGTTTGTTTTGTACGATTACGCGAGGGTGTACTTCTCCTTGTAGCCCGCGTAGGCGTGCTGGAAGTCCACGTCGGTACGCTTGATATCCTGCAAATAGTGGTGGGTGTCAAAGGCGTTGTGCTCTACCTCGATGACAGCAACCGCTACGTTGGAGCAATGGTCGGACACACGCTCAAAGTTGGTGAGCATATCCGCCAGAACAAAGCCCATCTCGATGCTACACTCGCCCTGACGCAGACGGCGGACGTGATTGCTGCGAATGCCGGTAATCAAGCCGTCGATGACCTGCTCCAAAGGCTCAACCTGTCGAGCCATGGTAATGTCGTTTTCAGAATAGGCACGGTTGGTGATCTCCAGGATCTCGCGAATAGCGGCAGACAGAACGCCCAGCTCCTTCTTCGCCTCATCAGTGAAGGACAGACCCTTTTCGTGCATTTCGACGGCACAATCCTTAAGATTCAGGGCGTGGTCACCCAAACGCTCGAAATTGCCAATGGCGTGGAGCATCTTGGACACCACCTGAGAGTCCTTTTCGGACAGGGCGCTGGAGGACAGCTTGACCAGATAGGTGCCCAGCTTGTCCTCAGCGTCATCCAGCTGATGCTCGATGTCCCGCATGGGCTCGATCTTCTTCTCGTCGAATTTCTCCAATAGTTCCAGAGAGGTGAGCACGTTGCGATACGCCAGGCTGCACATACCGATGCTGGCGTGATTGCTCTCGGACACCGCCACGGAGGGAGAATTGAACAGACGCTCGTCCAGGAACAGGCCCTTCTTCTCCTCGGTGGCCTCCTCCTTGTCGCGAACGACCAAGCAAGCCAATTTCTCCATCTGCTTGCCGAAGGGCAGCAGCAAGGCGGCAGTCAGCACATTGAAGATGGAGTGGACCACCGCCACAGCAAAGGCGCTGGCGCTCTCATCCGCATGCAGGAAGGTGTAGATCGCGCTCTGATCGGAAAGGAAGGAATTGAACAGCATAAACGCCGGCAGCCACACCACCGTACCGATGAGGTTCATAGCAAAGTGCAGGATCACCACCCGCTTGGCGTTGCGGTTGGTGCCGATAGAGGAAAGCAGCGAGGTGACACAGGTGCCGATATTGGCACCCATCACCAGCGGAATCGCCATATAGTTGGTGATGACGCCGTTCATGGCAAAGGTCTGCACGATACCGATGGTAGCGGCAGAAGACTGGATCACACCGGTGAAAACCGTGCTGATGAGCAACAGGATCAAAGGATTGCTGTAACGAGTCAACAGCGCCTTGAACTCTTCCAACTCGGAGAGGGGGCTGACACCCATATCCATCAGCTCCATACCGTAGATCAGAATGGCAAAGCCGATGAGGATGGTGCCGATGCTCTTGCGCTGATCCTTCTTGGACATCATCACCATCACGGTGCCGATGAGCGCCAACACGGGAGCAAAATTTTCCGGTTTGAGCATCAGGATGCCGATATTGTTGCTCTCGATGCCGGACATAGAGAGGATCCAGGAGGTGAAGGTGGTACCGATATTAGCGCCATAGATAACGTACAAGGTCTGAGACATGGTCATCAGGCCGGAGTTGACCAGACCCACCATCATCACGGTGGTGGCGGAAGAGGACTGCACCGCAATGGTGATCGCCGCACCGAGGAGGATGCTGACAACGGGATTGGTCGTCGCCTTTTTCAGCGTACGCTCCAGCTTACCGCCGGACATCTTCTCCAGATTACCGGACATCACGTTCATGCCGAACATAAAAAATACCAGACCGATAATCAGACCAATCACAACAGAAAGCCAATAAGCAGGCGTCGTCTGCGCTATGCTCGTTATTTCAGGCATTTTTAAATCATCCTTTCGTTTTCATAACAAATGGGTGAAATATTTCAATCGGAACGGATCCGTTATTGTTTTTGGGCAGGAGTTTCCGAACTACCCCAGTATCAATGAAATTATAGCATACGCATCGTCAAATTTCAATATTCACACGGCAAAAACTACCTCGTCAAATATGATAAAGAAACTTCCACAATTTGAGGGATTTTGGATAATTTTTGAGGACGGTACTTGTCAATCGTCGTGAGGGTGTGATACAATAAAAACGATATAATGGGAAAGGAAGTGCTTCCCTGATGGCATTGGCGCTGTACGATTTGACCTGCGAATATCAAAAAGAAGCCATGGGCGTGCATCGGCAAAACGCCGTATTCGGCTGGAAGATGACCTCCCGGCAAGGCGCCGCCCAAACCGCCTATCGCACCCAAGTGACGGATGAGCACGGCACATTGGTGTGGGATAGCGGAAAAACAGCGTCCCGCCGCCAATACGGCATCGAGATGGACAGCCAAACCCCAATGAAACCGATGTCGGAATATACCTTTCGGGTGATGGTATGGGATGAGAAGGATGAGCCCTCCGCGTGGGCAGAGTCCCGCTTTGTCACCGGAGTGTTTCGGGTGCACCAATGGGCGGGGCAATGGTTCCGCATCTGGTGGCACGGGACGGTGCATTTCTACCGCCACGAATTCGAGGTGGCGGACAAGCCTATCCGCTATGCCTATGCCTACGTGGCCTCGCTGGGGGACAAAGCCAACTCCCACGTGGCCTATCTCAACGGCAAACGACTGGAAGAAGGCATCCTCTTTCCCGGCGCGACGGAGTATTTTCGGGCGCTGTACACCTGCGTGGACGTAAAAGCCCTGCTGAAACGCGGCAGGAATGCCGTGGGATTGGTGATCACCAAAACCTCCTCCATGGTGATGAAGATCGCCTACGAGGACGGCGAGGTGCAATACGTAGCCTCCGCGCGGGATACCTGGGCCTGCGGCGTGCAGGGGCCCTATAAGATAGGGTACTCGGAGGAGCATATGCAGCACGGCAAATACGAGGAATACGACGCCCGCAAGGAATGGGGCGACTGGACCAGCCCCGGCTTTGACGACAGCGGATGGGAACGGGGGAAGCACACCCTGGTCATCGATATCGGGCCCCTCTTTTTGCAACCCCAATACTGCCAAGCGAAGGTACAAGCCCGTCACCGCCCCATGCGCATCCTGCGGCACGAGGATCGGTGGTTTGTGGACTTTGGGGTGAATATGGCGGGATTCGTCTCCCTGCGGCTGCAAGGAAAACCCGGACAAACGGTGGAAATCCGGTTTGCCGAAAAATGCAACGAGCAGGGCGACGGCGGTATCTTTTCCTCTTGGAGACACCCCTATCTCAAATACACCTTTTCCACCGACGGGGTGGAGGAATATACCCCCTCCTTTATGTATACGGGATTCCGCTACGTGGAGATCTACGGCTATGAGGGCGAGATCACCGAAGGCAGCATCACCGCCGTATCCATCCACAGCGACGTGCTGAACGCGTCCCGCTTCTCCTGCTCGGATCCGATGCTGGAGCGGCTCAGCGAGGTGGCGCGGCGCAGCTTTCTATCCAACATGGTGAACATCCCCACCGACTGTCCCGAGCGGGAGCGGCGGGGATGGACCGCCGACGCCTATGCGGTATGCGAGGCGGAATGCGTGAACTTCAACACCCTGACCTTCTACCGTCAATGGCTGGAAAGTATGCGGGATTGCCAGCGGGGAAACGGATGGATCCCCGTGGAGCTGCCCCTCTCCTCCGACGACTGCATCGACGTGAACTGGCCGGCGGCGGCGGTGCTGGTGCCGTACGACTTGTATATCCAATACGGTGACCAAAGCCTGATCGAAGAATTCTACCCGATGATGTGCCGATGGGTGGAGCTGCTGGAGAATATCTGCGACGAGGAATACACGCAGTGCGACGCATTTATGAGCTATAAGGACTGGCTCTGCGGAGAACCTGCCGGCTCCGGATTCTTGGCTACGGCCTATTTCTATCGCTGTGCCGATCTGCTGGCGCGGATGGCCGCTATTTTGGAGAAAAAGGACGACGCTAAGCGGTACGAAACGCTGGCAGCCGCTATCCGAGACAGCATTCAGCGCCGCTATCTGCACGTGGACGGGGATGCGGTGTGGTACGATACGGGCAGTCAGAGCGCCAACGCTCACGCCCTATATTTCGGCATCTGCCCTGCTGAGCTGCGGCAGGCAGTGACCGCTTCCCTGGTGCGGGATATCGAAGAGAAAGGTGCCTCCACCACCGGATTTATGGGCACCATGTGCCTGATGCCCGCCCTCTCCCAAAACGGACGGGCGGACGTGGCCTACGGATTGCTGAAAAATCCCCATATGGGCGGCTGGATCTACCTGCTGGAGCAGTGTGATGCCACCACCTTCCCCGAACACTACAACGGCGGCGGTTCCCAGAACCACGCCTTCCTCGGCAGTTCGCCGGGGCTGTGGATCTACAAGTATCTGGTGGGCATCTCCCCTGCCGCCCCCGGCTATGAACGGGTGCGGATCGCACCCTATATCCCTGCGGATATGGAATGGGCCGCCGCCACCGTGGACACACTGTACGGGCCCGTCTCTGCCGCATGGCGGAAGACGGAAGGCGGATGCGCGCTCACCGTATCTCTGCCGCCCAACGTCAGCGGTAAAATCGAATGGAACGGACAGGAATACGACGTAAAGGCGGGCAACTATACATTCAAATAAGCATAAAAATGAGGGTCGGAGCCATGGCTCCGACCCTCTTGTGTTTTATGGAATCAGTCCGCGTTGGCACGGGCGGCAATCACCTTATCCGCCACCGGCTTGGGAGCCTCTTCGTAGCGCTCGAAAGCCAGGGAGAAATAGCCACGGCCCTGAGTGGTGGAACGCAGCATCACCGCGTAATCGCCCAGCTCGCCCTGAGGCACCTCGGCCTCGATGCAGGTCAGCTCGTCCTCGGCGGGGTTCATACCCAGCACGCGGCCACGGCGCTTATTGATGTCGCCCATAATGTCGCCGGTATTATCCGAAGGCACATAGACGGCCAGGTGCATCACGGGCTCCAGCAGGATGGGATTGGCCTTGGAAATACCGTCCTTATAGGCCAGAGAAGCGGCGGTCTTGAACGCCATTTCAGAGGAGTCGACGGGGTGATAGGAACCGTCCACCAGAGTGGCCTTGACGCCAACCAGAGGATAACCGGCCAGCACGCCCTCTTTGGAGCAATCCTGCAGACCCTTCTCCACGGCGGGGAAGTAGTTCTTGGGCACGGCGCCGCCGAACACCTTCTCCTCAAAGACCAGCTCGTCGCCCTCCCAGGGCTCGAACTCGATCCACACGTCGCCAAACTGGCCGTGGCCGCCGGACTGCTTCTTATGGCGGCCCTGCACCTTAACCTTGCAACGGATGGTCTCGCGATAGGCAACCTCAGGCTCGGACAACGTGACCTCGGCGCCGAACTTGGCCTTCAGACGGGATACGATGATATCCAGATGCTGCTCACCCATACCGGAGAGGATCAGCTCGCCGGTCTCGGTGTTCTTTTCCACCTTGATGGTGGGATCCTCTTCCGCCAGACGAGCCAGACCGGTGGCAACCTTCTCCTCGTCGCCCTTCTTGGTGGTGTTGACCGCGCGGGACAGGCAGGGGGAATCGAAGGGAACGCCGGGCAGAGTCACGGGGCAGCTGGGGGCGCACAGAGTGTCGCCGGTGCCGGTGTTGACCAGCTTGGCCACGGCACCGATGTCGCCGGCGCCGATGAAGGGTGCTTCCTCCTGCTTCTTGCCGCGGACGTAGAACAGCTTGCCCAGACGCTCGCTCTCACCGGTGCGGGTGTTCAGCAGCGCCATATCCGGCACGATCTTGCCGCGGATGACCTTGAAGTAAACCAGTTTGCCCACGAAGGGATCGACCACGGTCTTGAAGACGGTGGCAACGGCGGGGGCGTTCTCGTCCACCTCCAGCTCAATGGGATCGCCATTGGCGTCGGTGCCGGTCTCGCCGGCCACAGACTCAGCCCAAGGCGCCAGCCACAGCAGACCGGTCAGCAACTGATCGATGGCCTCCAACTCCTGCGCAGAACCGCAGAAGACGGGAGCGATCTCGCCGCGACGGACACCGGAGGCAATACCCTGGATCAGCTCGTCGGGAGTGAACTCCTCACCGGCGAAATACTTCTCCATCAGCTCCTCGCTGGTCTCGGCAACCGCCTCGTTCATAGCGGTGCGCAGGCCCTCCAAACGGTGACCCATATCGGGGATGGGAACCTGCTTGGCCTTACCGTTCTCGTAAGTATAAGCGCGGTACTCCAGCAGGTTGACGTAGCACTGCACCTTGTGATCCACCACGTGGGGAACCACCATGGGACAGACCATAGGACCGAACTTGCCCTTCAGGTCCTCGAACACTTTATAGAAATCCGCGCTCTCGCGGTCCAGCTTGTTCACAAAGAAGATGGTGGCGATGCCCTTCTTCTGGGCCGCGGCAAACGCCTTCTCGGCGCCGACGGTGAGACCGCTCTTGCCCGATACGACGATGACCGAGCTACCGGCAGCGCGAATACCCTCGCGCAGGCCACCCACAAAATCAAACAGACCGGGAGTATCCAAGATGTTCAGCTTGGTGCTCTTCCACTCCACGGGAACGAGGGAGGTGGAAACGGACACCTTGCGGCGGATCTCCTCGGGGTCGAAGTCACTGACGGTGTTGCCATCCGCGATCTTACCCAGACGGTCAGCCTGATACGCCAGGTAGTACATCGCCTCGACGAGACTGGTCTTACCCGAGCCGGCATGACCCGTCAGAGCCACGTTACGGATGGTCTTTGCATTGTAGTTTTTCATGAATGCACGCCCTTTCTCATAACCCTCCCCCACCCTTTGGCTATTTTCCATAGCAAAACGGCGGGAAATAGGATATTTTGCACAAAAAAATCAAACAAACTCCGTTTGTTTTATACGATTATACTGCATTAAAATAAATTTGACAACACCTTTTTGTGAAATTTTTGAAAAAAGTGTGGTTTTATTTTAGGTAATTGCATCGACACCCGTGACGGACGCCGGGAGTGAGCAAAGCGGGAACACTGTGGACATCGTCCCCTGCGGAGTGGATTTGAGGTCGTGTGTGCGATCGGGGTATCAAAAACGACGACGAAAAATTGTGCATTTCGACAATTTTTGAAAAATCACGAAATCCCTATTGACGGTCACGTGACCGTGTGATATAATCAAATCAACCTGATAAGGAGGTGGCACAATGGCTACTACACTTCCGGGGACAACGATCGAAGTCTCCGATATCCACAAGGGCGTTTCGCGGCAGCTGTTTGACGGCATCTTTGCCGCCGGCGGTATCACGCTCGCTCAGGTGTCGGTGATGACCGGTCTGGAGCCCTATCGCATCCAGAACTGGGTCAAGCGCGGCTTTGTGTCCTCACCCCAGCATCGCCAATACAGCAAAAACCAGTTTGCCCGCATCGTCATCATCCATATGCTGTGCGAATCTCTGCAACTGGATCGTATCTGCGAACTACTCTCCTACATCAACGGCAATCTGCACGACGAAAGCGACGATGTCATCGGTGACAGCGAGCTGTACCACCGCTACACCGATATGATCGCCGAAACCGGCGGAACCATCAGTCACGAGGCCATCCGTCAAGCGGCAAAGGCGGCGGCCGCCGACTATGCGGAGCCCCTCCCTGGTGCCCGCCAACGACTGGAAAAGACCCTGCAGGTCATGGCCTATGCCCACTACGCCGCCATTGCGCGGCATACCGCAGACGAAACACTGTCACACCTGCTGTAATCAGCAGAATATAGAGGAGGTAAGAATATGTTAGCTTGGTGGGACTCTCTGAGTCTGATCTCTCAAATCTTTGCCTGCATCGCCATCCCCACCACCTTAGTGCTGGCCATCCAGACGGTGCTGATGCTCATCGGCCTGGACGGTGACGGTGCCGGCGATATAGACGGCGACCTCTCCCTCGACCACGACATAGGTGATCCGGACGCGGGAGCGGATATCGATATGGCCGACGGCATCTTCGGTGAAGACGTGCCTATGGGCGATCCCGACCCCTCCGGTCTGGACGGTCTGCGCATCTTCTCGGTGCGGGGCATCATCGCTTTCTTGGTCGTCTTCGGCTGGGTAGGCCTCGTCATGGACAGCGCAGGAGCACAGCTGTGGCTCTCCCTGCCGGTGTCCACGGTATGCGGCATCGCCACCATGGTGCTTATAGCACTGCTGCTGCGTGCGGTGATGGGCCTACGCAACAACGGCAACATCAACAACCGCAACGCCATCGGCACGGCAGGCCGCGTGTATCTCACCGTGCCCGCATCCCGCAGCGGCGAGGGCAAGGTGAACGTGCTGCTGCAAGGCTCCTACGTGGAGCGCGATGCTGTCACCGACGAGGAAACTCCCCTCCCCACCGGCTCTGAGGTCGTGGTGGTAGGTGTCAGCGGCCAGACCACCCTGGTGGTCAAGAAAAAATAAGCCATTCCCATTCCGCATCGGCGGAATGGTTCGCAATTCCCCTGTCCGTACATAAACTGTGTTTTGAATTTATTAGGAGGTATGTATTTATGGGTCCCGGTACTGTATTTTTGATCATCGCCATTGTGTTAGTCGTTGTGTCCTTTCTCATCTGGGTGTGCTCACGCTATAAGAAGTGCCCCTCGGATAAGATCATGGTGGTCTACGGCTCCATCGGCAAAAACAAGGACGGCACCAACCGCAGTGCCAAGTGCATCCACGGCGGCGCCGAGTTCGTGATCCCCGTATTCCAGTCCTATGCGTTCCTCGATCTGACCCCCATCTCCATTCAGGTGGACCTGAAGAACGCCCTGTCCCGTCAGAACATCCGTATCGACGTGCCCTCCCGCTTCACGGTGGGTATCTCCACCGAGCCGGGCGTGATGCAGAACGCCGCCGAGCGTCTGCTGGGCCTGCAGCTCTCTGAGATCCAGGAGCTGTCCAAGGACATTATCTTCGGTCAGCTGCGTCTGATCATCGCCACCATGGACATTGAGGAGATCAACACCGACCGTGATAAGTTCCTCGCCGCGGTCAGCAGCAACGTGGAGACCGAGCTGAAAAAGATCGGTCTGCGACTCATCAACGTGAACGTCACCGATATCTGCGACGAATCCGGCTACATCGCCGCTCTGGGTAAAGAGGCGGCGGCTAAGGCCATCAACGACGCCAAGAAGAGCGTGGCCGAGCAGGAGCGTGACGGCTCCATCGGTGAAGCCAACGCCCATATGGATCAGCGTATCAAAGTGTCCGAGGCGGACTCCATCGCCATTCAGGGTGAAAACGAAGCCAAGATGAAGATCGCTATGTCCGACGCCGCTCTGAAAGAGAAAGAGGCCGAGGCTCTGAAGATCGCCACCACCGCCGAGAAGATTCAGGCCGCTAAGGCTCTGGAGGAATCCTACGCCGCCGAGCGTGCCGCCGAAGAGGCTCGCCGCTCCAAGGAGCAGGCCACGCTGGAAGCGGACATCATCGTGCAGGCTGAGGCCAAAAAGCGCGAAATGGAGTTGGAAGCCGAAGCCGAGGCCGAGCAGATCCGTCGCAAGGCCAAGGGTGAGGCGGATGCTATCTATGCCAAAATGGAAGCGGAAGCCCGCGGTATGGAAGAGATCCTGAAAAAGCAGGCGGCCGGCTTTGCCGAGATCGTCAAGTCCGCCGGCGGCGACCCCGAGGCCGCCCTCAAGTTGCTCATCGCCGACAAGCTGGAAGAGCTGATGCGCGTACAGGTGGAGGCCGTTAAGAACATCAAGATCGACAAGGTCACCGTGTGGGACAACGGTCAGAGCGCGGACGGCAAAAACGCCACCGCCGGCTTTATCTCCGGCATGATGAAGTCGGTGCCCCCTCTGGAGGAGGTCTTCTCCATGGCGGGTATGCAACTGCCCGAAATTCTCGGCAAGAAAGCGGAGGCTCCCCTACCCGCCGCCGAGTAAGGTGATACATAATGAAACCCTTTAAAAAGACGCTTCTCTATTTCATCTACAATGAATTGGCTTTCTTTGCGGGCGGTATCCTCGGCGGTTTTCTCGGATTGGCGTTACACCTCATCTTAGGCAACCGCGCCGACCGCACCCTGCTGTACGGCGTGACGACTGCGCTGGTTATCTGCGCCGCGCTGTTTCTCCTGATGCTGCGAGATGCCTATGAAGAACGGCAATTCCCGCTGAAGAAAGCGTGCCTCGCCATCCTTCCCGTTTTTATGCTCCGTTGGCTGGTGGTCTTTCTCAGCAAAGGCGACCAAGGCTTCCTGCTGTGCGGCAGTGCGTCGATGTTCACCGACGGCGAGACCGTAGCCGCAGTGCTCATCACCCTTATTTGCTTTGATCTGCTCATCCATCTGCCTGCTATGTTGCTGGGCGGTTGGTGGGGATGCCGCCGACATAGGATGGAGACGGAAGCGCTGACAACGTCAAAGGATACATAAAAACAACCTCCTGCAACGGACGGAAGAGCCGTTGCAGGAGGTTTTGTTATGCCACAGCAGCGACGCCAGAGGCGACGGAACGGGAGACCCGTCCCCTACGGGTTCACAACAGGGTGGTGCGATGTCTTGCGAATCGCTCGCAGTGTAGAAACTCCCTCCGTCATCGCCTGCGGCGATGCCACCTCGCTCGCCGCGAAGCGGCCCCCTTTTGTCTGCTCTGCAGACATTTCCCCCGCAACGCGGGGGAATCTGCCCTCAAGAGAGAGGCTTACGGGGGTGGTGCGTAACAATGACAATCCCTCCGTCGGCTGACGCCGACACCCTCGCTCGCCGCGAAGCGGCCCCCCTTTGTCTGCTGTGCAGACATTTCCCCCGCTAAACGGGGGAATCACCTTTACACAAGGGAGGCGCGCCGCTGACGCGGCTAAAGCACCCTATTCGGACAAAGTGCGAAAAAGCCGCCGTGACGGGAAGCCGTCTCCTCGCCCCGAAACAAATTATCGAAAAACGATATAAATATATTGACAAACAATAAAAGCTTTGATATTATTGAAACAGTAAAATGTACAGAAAGGCAGGGCTGTATCCATGAAAAGAAACAACATACGCATATGGTGTTTAGGGCTATGTTTGCTCTGCTGTGCCGTTCTGCTGGCTGGATGCCCCGGTTTATCTGACTGGGCATACCATCTACCCAATGCATACTCCATCGTTCGCGCCAACAACGTGGATATACGCTTGATTAAGGAAAATGACACAGGAACAGGCGGAACCACCGTTGTAGAATCGCACATAAAAGCTTTCTGTTACAACGCGTCTTTTATCGGTCTTCAAAGAGTCCCCGTAGATGATGCAGGTGAGTTCAATGCGAATGACTATGCAGATGAGGACTTGGAATACTACCTCATAGATGCTTTCAAAGATGAGGTGCTCGGCCCATACACTTGTGAGGAGTATGCGATTCAATGTCAAGAACACAACGTCGGCGATCTGTGCGAATGGATCGGCACCGATACCAAACCCAGTGGAGAAGAACACGAGAAGCATTTGTACTAAGCAAAAAAGGCCACCCGTGATGGGTGGCCTTTTTCTGTTATTCGAATTACAGGTCAGAGAACAGGTCGGCGTTGTACTCGCCGGCGTCGATGAGCTCCTTGAAGCTGGCGACCACCAGAGGCTTATCCTCGGCGTAGGTGACGCCGAACCACTTATCGGGGGTGGGCAGCACCTTGACGGACACCTTGCCCGCCTTCAGCAGATCGCCGATGTGACCGGGCAGCAGGTACTCTGCCTTCAGCTCATTGCCCTCGATGCCCTGCAGGAAGGTGACGAAGTCGGCCTCCAGCATAGGCAGATAAGCGGGGGTCAGACCCCAGAAGTTCATGGACACGGCGCCGTCGGCATCCAGAATCTTGTCGCCGGCAGCGGCACCACCGTCGGCGGTCTTGACGATGTCGGAGGTCTCCACCACGTCGGTGAGGTAGTTGTCGGCATTGACCTGGCACACGCCACGGGTAACGCCGCCGTTGTCGGACAGGGTGTTCTTCAGCTGGAAGCCGGCCATACAGAAGTTGGTGTCCTTGGCCTCGTTGATCAGGAACTCGTGCAGCTCCTTAAACGCCACCTTGCCGTAATAATCGTCGGCGTTGATGACCACGAAGGGCTCGGTGAGCAGATCCTTAGCCGCCAGCACCGCCTGACCGGTGCCCCAAGGCTTGCCGCGACCCTCGGGAACGGAAAAGCCCTCGGGCAGGGCGTCCAAAGCCTGGAAAGCGTAGCCCACCTCCACGTCGTGAGCGGCGCAGATCTTCTCAATGCGGTTGCCGATGATCTCGCGGAAGTCCGCCTCAATGTCCTTACGGATGATGAAGACGATCTTGTTAAAGCCGGCCTTGATGGCGTCGTGGATGGAATAATCCATAATGATCTCGCCGTTGGGGCCAACGGGGGCCAACTGCTTAATGCCGCCGCCGAAGCGAGAGCCGATACCGGCCGCCATAATCAGAAGAGTAGTTTTCATAGTGCATATCTCCTTTTCAATTAAAATCAGTTGAGTTTATCTACGCAGACGCCGCCGTAGGGACGGATGTTCAGCACGTGGCAAGAGCCCTCACCGAACACCTGCTCGATGGTGGACTTGAAGGTGTCCAGCATATCCAAGGGGACGAAATTCTGGGTGGTGCCGCCGAAGCCGCCGCCGTGGACACGCCAAGCGCCGCGGCCCTCCAGCAGGCGGTGAGCCAGAGCCAAAGCCAGAGCCATACTCTGCTCGCGGACGTCGTGAACGGCGTAGACGTTCTGCAAATACTGGAAAGAGGAGTTACCGGAGGCGATGATGAGCTTTTTGAAACCCTCGAAGTCGCCTGCCTTCAGCGCCGCCACCTGCTCCACCACGCGGTCATTCTCCTGCAGGAAGTGGATGGCACGCAGAACGGCGCGGTCGCCGTGTTCCTTACGCAGAGCGGTGATATTAGCCAGCAGAGTCTCCATATTGGTCTGGCGCAGGACCGGCACACCCAGCGAGGCGGCCACCGCCTTCATCTCGCCGGGGACGGCGGCGTACTCGTGGGTCAGGTCGGCGTGGTCGCCGCCCACATCCACGATGCACAACGCGTGACCGGTAGCGGCAAAGTCCACGTCCACCTTCTCGATGATGGGGTTGGCGGGATCGGCGAAGTCGATGGTGATGATATTACCCACAGAGGAGGCCATCTGGTCCATCAGGCCGCAGGGCTTGCCGAAATACACGTTCTCGGTGTACTGGGCGATCTGAGCGATCTCCACGGCGCTGACCTTGCCCTCATTGTACAAATGGTTGAGGATAACGCCGATGAGCACCTCGAAGGCGGCAGAGGAGGAAAGGCCGCTACCCTTGAGCACGTTGGAGGTGGCGTAGGCGTCGAAGCCGTCGATGGCGTAGTCCAGATCGGCAAAGCGGGCGGCGGTGCCGCGAATGAGAGCGGCAGAGCCGTTCTTCTCCTCCTCCACAGGGAGCAATTCGGAAATGTCCACCTCAATGATGGGATAACCCTCGGACTGCATACGGATGCCGCCATCGGTGGGGCGCACCACGGCGATGACGTCCAGATTGACCGAACCCGCCAGCACACGGCCAAAGTTGTGGTCGGTGTGGTTGCCGCCGATCTCGGTGCGACCGGGGGCGGAGAACAAAAGCAGATCTCCCTCACCGCCGAAGGTGGCGGCAAAGCCCTCTACCGCGGCGGCGTAGCGATCGCGCTGGGCAGGCACCTGTGCCTCGCCGTAAAGCGCGGCGAAAGCGGCGTCGTAACCGCCCGAGCGAATCGTATCCAGCAAGATTTGAGCAGACATAATGTTACCTCCTCAGAGTTTTCTACTCTCATTATAATGCCTGCGCAGCAAAAGTGCAACAATTTTATTTCGGCATTTGTATGGACAAATGTTGCATCATGTGCTATACTGATCTCAGCAAGCCGTAAAGGAGGGGCACGAATGGCACAAGAACGGTACCAATTCCGAGATACACTGAAGGAAAACGCAGGTCTGTCGGTATACAACACCGGCTACGAGCAATGCGCCAGCGGGCACATTTGGGGCCCTGCCCTGCGCGACCATTACCTCATCCACTACGTGGTGTCGGGAAGCGGCACTCTGCGATGCAATCAGCAGACCTACACCGTGGGACCGGGGATGCTGTTCATCATCTTTCCCTCTCAGGTGGCCAGTTATCAGGCAGACGTCCACGACCCGTGGCAATACAACTGGGTGGGCTTTAACGGCACCGATGCCCGACGGCTGGTGAAGCTGACGGGGCTGAGCAAGGAGCAGCCCGTGTGGACCAGCGACGACCCTGAGGAGACCTGTGCCCTGCTGCGCGGTATCGCGGACGCCAGCGACAACACCGCCGCCGCCGATGCGGAGATGGTAGGGCGACTGTATCTGTTTTTGGCGCACCTGATCCACCGCAACCGCCGCCGCACTATGGGGGACACGCACCAAACCTACGTAGACAATGCGCTGCGGTACATCCAGTATAACTACGCCAGCAACATCGGTGTGGCGGATATCGCCCGCTACGTGGGCATCAGCCGCAGTCAGCTGTATCGCGCCTTTTTGCAGGATTTCGGGGTATCTCCCCACGCCTATCTGCAGACCTATCGCATCAACGAGGCCTGCAGTCTGCTCCGCGACCCCGCCTATTCGGTGACGGAGGTGGCGGGCTCGGTGGGATTCAACGATCCCTTGTATTTTTCCCGCGTATTCAAGTCCATCAAGGGGATCACCCCATCCGACTATCAGAAAAACCGTAAACAGTGAGAAAAGCGGTGTGCCGAGGCACACCGCTTTTTCTTTCAGTCCGCTTTCTGCAATTCTTCCCGCAGGCGGCGGATGATGCGCTTTTCCAAACGGGAGATGTAGGATTGGGAAATGCCCAAACGGTCCGCCACCTCCTTTTGGGTGTGCTCCTGCTCACCGCAGATGCCAAAACGCAGGCGCATAATCTGCTGCTCCCGCGGCGGCAAACGCCTCACACAGCAGAGAAGCTGCTGGCGCTCTGCCTCCGATTCCAATTCGCGGTGTACCGTGTCGGCGTCACTGCCCAGCACGTCGGAGAGGAGCAGCTCGTTGCCGTCCCAATCCACATTGAGCGGCTCGTCGATGGAAATTTCGCTCCGCTTCTGGGCATTTTTACGCAGGTACATCAGAATCTCGTTCTCGATACAGCGAGAAGAGTAGGTGGCGAGCTTAATGTTTCTGCCGGGGCAGAAGGTGCGTACCGCCTTGATAAGGCCGATGGTGCCGATGGAGATCAGGTCCTCCAACCCCACGCCTGAGCTCTCAAACTTGCGGGCGATATACACCACCAGACGCAAATTGCGGGTGATGAGAGTATCCCGCGCCGATTCATCCCCTTCCTCCAGGCGCGCTAACACCGCCCGCTCCTCCTCGGCGGTGAGGGGCGGCGGCAGCACCTCCGTTCCGTTGATGTAATGAATGGAATTGCGGCCCAATAGCCGCCTCCACAGCCGCCGCAAGCGGCCGATCAGCCTGTAAAGCATCTTGACTTGTCACCCTTTCATTCCGCATATTCTCCCAGTTCGCTGCCCATCAGGCCGCTGTATTCACCGCGGCCTAAGCGGTCACACACCGCCACGTAACATTCCGGCAGACGGCGCTCCCCATCGCGGCGCAGCACCACAGCCGAATCGGTCAAAAACGCCGGAAGCAGGCCGCTGCCACCCAGTGTATCGTAGGGCACCAGCCGCCACCCCTTTTCCGCCGGCATCTCCTCCACAGAGGGCGGCACCGGCAACAGCTCCTCTGCCACGCCACGTTCCACCACCAGAACGGGACGACCCGAAAAGGGCTCTGTGAGGTGATTGCCGCTATCGTAGAGGCAGGGGAAGGTGACGCTGCTACCCTCGTGGGTCAGCCGTACCCGAAACAGATGCTCTGTAGGCGCGCGGCGGCGGAGAAGCTGCTCCGATAGCCACAACAGACCGTAGCACACCACTGTGAGCGCCACCAACAAAAGAGGCGGCACGGAATAGTAAACCACGCCGTTAAACACGTAGAAGCCCTGCGGCGCCAAAAAGAAATAGAAAGCACCGCACAAGCCTGCCAAACCTGCAGAAAGGGCGAAGAGCAGCAGCACCCGTCGCCCCCAATCCTGCCACGAACGACGGCGAAAGGCCACCGTCACCATCAGCGCCGCCGCGCACAGACGGATAAGGAGGGACAGCCACACCGACAGCGGGGGCAAAAAAAGCACGAGGCAGGACAAAGCCCCCACCAAGGCTCCCACCGCCAATCGCCAGGACTTAGCGCCGCCGCCCATGGCGCGGCGCACCCCCAACAGGAGCAGAAAATCGATCCACCAATTCAGCGCCAGCAGAATGTCTATGTAAATCACCATACGCTCACTTCCCTTACCCCGTCATTATACCGCGACGGCACCGCCGATTTTTGCCGAAACGGGGCGGAGAAGAAAAAAGGGACAAGCGGGTTGTTTTCTTTTCGGGAATGTGGTATACTGGCAGGGTAAATCCTGCACTCTGTCGGTTATACTATGGCAGAGGTGAGAGGTATGACAGAAAAAGCGGCGCCCTGTGTGCTGTGGTCGTGGGTGCTGGTGTCGCTGACGGCGGCAGTGCCGCTGACCGCCCTATTGGCAGTGGCGACAAGTTACCTGCCCCCTGTATGGCGGTGGACGCTGTGGGCGGCCTGGGGCGGCGTTCTGCTCCTGTTTGGATGCGTGTATCTCCCTTTGCGGCGGCGCAATCTACGCTATGCTCTCACCGAGGACGGCATCGAAGTCACGGGAGGCGTGCTGATCTTCACCACGCGGCGCATCCGCCGCGAGGCGGTGCGGCAGGTCACCATCCTGCAGGGACCCATCGAACGGCGATGCCACACCGCATTTCTGCTGGTAAGCGGTACCGGCGGCTATCTACTGGCAGAGGGGCTTCCCGTGGCCCGGGCCGAGGACTGGTGCCGCCGTCTGTATACCCGATGAAGGCGCGGTGGGAACACCCGGCGGCCATTCCCGGGCATATCCCCTACTATTACCTGCTTTTGTTATTGCCCCTATTGCGTGGGGTACGGTATGTTCGCCTGCCCAACGGATTTCCCCGTTGGTTGCGAGGCACTTGGTTTGACGAGGCAGTCATCGCCTCTCTGCTGGTGCTTTCCGCCGTGGCGTGGAGCAAGCGCACCTACGACGTAAACGAGCACCGTCTGCGGCTGTGCCGCGGCATCTTTTGGCAACGCACCACCCGCATCCCCCTGCGATGGGTGACCACCCTGACGGTGGAGCGCCCCCTATGGCTGAGGCTGTTGCGGGCGGCACGGGTCAGTGCTGACACCGACGGCGGAAACCACCGTCTGGCAGACGTGCGGCTGACGGTGTGGCGGCGGCAGGCGGCACTGTTTTTGCCCGATTCGGAGCGCGGGGTGTATCTCCGTGCCAAGACGTGGCGCATGGTGCTGCTGAGTCTGCTCTCCTCCGACTCTTTCGGTGGGGTGCTGCTGCTGACGGCGGCGGTGCGGCAAAGCAGTGTTCTGCTGGGCGAAAGCATCCGGAATACCGTCATGGATAACTTAGAGGCGGCGGCGGACGCCATGGCGGCCATCCCCCGTACCGCCGCCCTGCTCATCCTCGTCCTCGCCGTCGGATGGCTGACGGGAACGGTGCGGCACCTGCTGAGGCATCTGCCCTTTGCCCTCTGCCGCCGGGAGGACACCCTGACGGTGTATATGGGTACCATCACCAAGCGCATCCACTGCTGTGCGGTGGGGGCGGTGAACTATATCGATATTCGCCAGACGTTGGCGGCGCATATCCTGCGGCTGTACACCGTGTACATCAACTGCACCGGCTACGGCAAGGATAAAAACACCCTGGCGGTGGTGATCCCACCCTGCCGCCGATTCCGAGAGGAATGGCAATTGCTGTTTCCCCATTTGCGGCCCTGCACCGTCACCCTACGACCCGCCAAGAGGGCATGGCTGCGGTATCTGCGATTGCCGCTGCTCCTGCTCCTGCTGTTGCCCATTGCCGGGCAGGCGGCGGGATGGGCATTCCCTGTTTGGCGGGAATTGGCGGTGTATCTGTCCATTTTAGCGGTGCTCCCCTGCCTATGGCTGGGGGCGGTGCGTATGGTAGCCTACCACGTGACGGGTGTGGGATACCAAGAGGGGCAATACAGCCTATGCTATGCCCATCGGCTGACCCTACACCGGGTAACGGTGCCCGCCGAAAAGGTGGCGGCGGTGCACATCCGTAGGTCCCTATGGCAACGCCGACGGGGCGTGTGCGATCTATGGGTCTACAGCCATCACGAATTCCGCCGCCCCCACAAGGTGCGGCATCTAAAATACGACGAAGTGAAACAACTGCTAAAGGAAGTGTGAAACGATGGAAACCATCCGCACCGATGAACTGGTGGCCCGCCAACTGGAGGTGGACCTCGCCACCGCCGCCGCCCTCATTATGGAGGGACGCATCTGGATCGGCAACGTGCCCGCAGAGAAGCCCGGCTCTCCCCTGCCCGCCGACACGGTAGTGACCTGCCGCGAGAAGGCGAAAAAATACGCCAGCCGCTCCGGTTACAAGCTGGAGAAGGCGTTGGCGCATTTCGGCATCGACCCCGCCCACCGCATTGTGTGCGACATCGGCGCCAGCAACGGCGGCTTCACCGATTGCCTGCTGCAAAACGGCGCACAGCGGGTGTTTGCGGTGGACGTGGCGTACGGTATCTTGGACTATAAGCTGCGCATTGACGAGCGGGTGACCGTTTTGGAGCGCACCAACGCCCGCAACCTCACCCTGGAGCAGTTGGGCGGCACCGTCTGCGATATGGTGACGGTGGACGTGTCCTTTATCTCCCTCAAGAAGATCTATCCCGCCATCCATCGGGTGCTCAAAGAGGGCGGCGAGGTGGTGACGCTGATCAAGCCCCAGTTTGAGGCCAAGCAGAAGGAGCTGGGCAAAAACGGCATTCTCCGCGACCCTGCGGCGACACTGCCGCCTCTGATGGCGGAGCTGTTCCAGTCGGCGGCGGAG
Organism: Clostridia bacterium; assembly: GCA_017520705.1. GTDB lineage: Bacteria > Bacillota > Clostridia > Oscillospirales > Acutalibacteraceae > UBA5905. The sequence continues at coordinate 116,403 of JAFXFF010000044.1, forward strand.
AACGGGCTGACGGTGCTGGGGCTGACGGTATCCCCCATCCACGGCACCAACGGCAACGTGGAGTATCTGGCCCACTATCGGCACACCGCACCCTCTGAAGAGGAGATGGCGGCCTATCCTGACACGGTAGAGGCTGTGATGGGGTTACAGCCGGACGTGTGAGTCCCTTCCATCACCACCGAAAAAAGAATGTTCTAAACAAGCCTAAAAGAGCCTCGGCGTCTGCCGAGGCTCTTTTGAATTATTTCCGTTTGTTTTTTCGAAGAACCAGCAGAAGGATAACTAACGCAAGAATCACTGTCACCGCAACAGCTACCGCAACCACCATACCGGTACGGTCGTTCCCCCGATTCGTCCCGCCAACCTCTTTCTCAGTTGTTTCGAGAGGGGGGGACATAGCGATTGCGTCGGTTTGAGTGGGTATCATTTCGCCCTCTGTTACCGTAGAAGAAGGCACAGATACGGTCGTCGAAATCGTCGTAGAGAACTTAGCCGTCGTAGTGGTAGTCGTGGATTTGATGGTAGACTGTTTAGAAGCGGTCGGTTTCGCAGCGCGGTAGTTATACGTCCAATCGGCTTCCAGAAAAGACTCATTATTCTTCGTAAACGCAAAGATATCTTTTCGTTGCGTTTGGCTACCCGCATAGTACACCTTTGCCAGCGCGGTACACCCCTCAAACACACCCGCATACAAAAGGCGAAGAGAAGCAGGAATCACAATCGACGTCATGCGAATACAACCGGAAAAAGCGCCTTCGCTGATCGCATCTACCCCATCCGGGACAACGACTTGCGTCAGCGAGGTACAGTCCTGAAATAAATTGCCGGCAATGGATGTGAGTCGATCACTTAAGGTAACTTGATTCAATTGCGTGCACCCTTTAAAACAGGAGGAGCCGATAGAGGTAACGCTGTTGGGGATGGTGATTGAAGCGAGTGCGGCGCAGTTGGCAAAAGCCTCGGTTCCAATGCTTGTGACACCATCGGGAATGATGACCGAGGTGAGCCCGGAACAATTCACAAACGTTCTCCACGCGATAGTGGTAACCTTCCTCGGGATGGTAACGGAGGCGAGCGAAGTACAATTGGCAAAAGCCCCCTCATAGATGGTGGTGACGCTGTCCGGGATACTCAGCGAAGTCAAAGCGGAACAACCGGAAAAGGCGGCGCTACCAATATCGGTGACGCCCTCGCTAATGGCAACATCGGACAAAGAGGCACACCCCATAAAGCAACGAGAACCAATACAGACAACGCTACCGGGAATCGTCACCGAGGTCAGAGAAGAACAATCCTGAAACGCTCTGTCCCCTATATAGGTAACACCTTTGCCAAACACGACCGAAGACAACCGTCCACATTCCAAAAAAGATTCATCTCCGACTCGACTCACACTGTCAGGAAACGTGACAGAGGACAAAGACGCACAACCCAGAAACGCTTCGTCCGTTATGGTGGTAACCCCCTCCCCGATGGTGACGGAGGTCAGCGCTTTACAACGTGAAAACGTCAACCAACCGATGGTTTTCACACTGCCGGGGATAGTAACCGAGGTCAACCCATCACGACCCTGGAACGCCCTCTCCGCAATGGATAGCGTACCCTCTTTGATGTTGACAGCTCCGGAGACGGAGGTCGCTACAGAAATCAAGTGGCGTCCCATATACACAACATCCTCGCCGTAATTCTCCACATAGGCGGTTTTGCCAAATGCGTCGCGCCCAATGGTTATGGCGTGGTCGGGAAGGGTGATAGAGGCCAAATTGCTACAGCCGATGAAGGCGCCCTCTCCAATGGCGGTGACACTATCAGGGATGGTAATTGAGGTCAGGCCGGTACAACCAATAAACGTGTTGCTGGTAATGGTGGTAACGGTGTTGGGGATGGTGATCGAAGTGATTTCGGTTTGACCATAAAAGGCTTGATTACAAATCTCGGTGACCGGATAGCCTTCGATGGTAGCAGGAATGACCACATCACCGGACATACCATCCTTACAGCCTCGAATCGACACCTGCTCCTGGTAAATGATATAGCTTAGTCCTTGAGGGGTTACATCCACGGCAAAAACGCTTACGGGAAACAGGGTCAGCGCAAACAATAACGTCAAAAATACAGACGCATACTTTTTCTTCATCTTATATCCTCCTAAAGCCGCCAAAAAACCGGGTTATCCTTCTGCGGCGGCGGTGATGACGCGCTGTACCAAATCAGACTCCTCTTGTGTCAGCCAAATCAGTTTGCCGTCATCCCGCAGAAGCGCAGTGTGATCCGAAGTGACGTAATACGTGTGTTTCCCCAGATTGATCGCTCCCTCAAACAGAAAAGCGCGATTGACAGAGGTGGCATCTACCCACCGGTTCTCTTTATCCCACTGCTCCCACAACAGCCACAGTTCCTCCATATCCTCATCATCTCGAAGGAATTTGCGCCATCTCTCAACCGCTTTGTCGGGATACTCGGTAAGCTGATTAAAGACGGCGGCATAGTAATTCTCGGGAATGGTTGCCCTCACGTACGATTCCATATGAGTGACAAACACCAAATCCACCTTTGCGATGCCCGAAAATAACCACCAGTTGGCGATACCGGTATCCCCTACAGCGGGGGTATATACATCCAAGCCCACACGAAGCTTTGAGTCTTCGTAAGTGTAAGAAACCACGTACGGGGTGTCGGAACCGCTAACGGTCGTGTAACAGGTTAGAAGAACCGCATTATCTGCGAAGAATGCATCGTTAAAGCAGTCGAAATCGCTGATCTTCCACCGCTCTGCCGTTCCCGCTTTTTGATAGTACGTGAGGAACTCCACCAATGCGGCGCGATTATTGAACCGCTTGATCGACGCAGTTCCAAAAATCATCTCCCGCTCTTCTTCGCTGATGCCCGTCTCCACCGTATGGGTGATCCCCACGTCCACAGTGTGGGTGTACAAGATGAAAGAACTGCCGTCTGCTCCTACCAAAAGCATCCGATTGGCACCGGTGGTCGTATTCTTCTGATATACGCAGGCCATATTGCCCAAGAGGTTGATCTCCGGTCGCAAAGAGGTATAATCATACGTCGTTCCCATCACGTAGGGAATGGGAACACCGATGGCCTTACCCTTATAATCCGTAAACATTAAGGAGGCGCCGCTGCCGTGATTATCCGTGACCAATCGCACCGTGTAATCGTTCAACCGCTCTCCGGGCGAGCCCGAAGAGAGGATTTCCTCACCGGTTTGGATATTGTAGAATCGGTGTTGTTTATAGACGTATGCGCTGAAATAATCGTTGTGAAGAGAGTTATCCTCCGCCGAGGAATACCATTCCAACTCCCAACCCAAATCCACTTCTTCCATCTTAGGGGAATCCGTACGATAATCGACGGTATACGTTCCGGTGAACGTTTGGTAAGTGAGATCGTTGGAACTGGAGGGGATATCGGAGCCGGTATAGCCATAGCTTTCCATCTTCAGATAGCATTTCCCTCGGTTAAAACCATATATCGTGATATAGGCTCCGCCACCGACGGTGCCCATAGTCAATTGCTGACGCTGACTGCCATCCGTTCGGTATATAAACAACTTTTCTCTATTTACAGACATATGCTTTTTCACGCTGAAGATCCATGCGCCCGCAATATCGAAAGATAACACGTCGTCGTCGCCGTCTATCAAACGGACATCACTGCCATCGTCACGGCAGGAATACAGATTGTGTCCCTTCAAGTAAAAAATTCTGCCATCCTTTACCCGCAAATTGGAACAGCCCAAAAAGTCCGTAATCTTTTTTAGGGCATTGGGAGCAGACGGGTCCTTAACGGTCAAATCTCGACGATACAAGACCTTTTCGTTGGGCTGTACAAAATAGTAATAATTCCCGTCCACACAGGTGGCAATATCCGTTGAGGGCGCCGTTAACGAAGGAGTAGACGGCTTCGTGGTGGGGGTGGTGGGCTTGGTGGTGCCGGTGGTGGGATCGGAGGGCTCGTCGTCGGGGCCGCCCATCAGATCCGCATCCGCCCACTTTCGATCGATGGCGTAAATGGCGGTGCCGTCATACCAACCGTCGTAATAGATCGTGGCGGAATAGCCCACAGCCGGAGCACTGCCCGGAAGCAAAATGCCGGTGTACACCTTCACCCGCGGACCCAATTTCGAGTCGCTATCGGTGACTTCCAGCACGAGATAGCCGCCTTCTTTGCTCCACTCCACCACCGTGCCGGTGACCGAGGCGGCGATGGCGTCCTCGCCGGGGTTGCCCTCGCACAGATAGTAATCCAACTGTTCGCTCTCTTCGGCGGTCAGATCGGCGATCTGCTCGCCATTGTAGAGCTGCTTTTTGTCGGGACTGAGGTAATAGTTCTTTGCGCCGTCGAAGGAGAAATTGGCGATGGCGGCAAAACCGGTATCCACCCCACCTTCTGCGCTATACCATTCCAGACCCTCCACCAAAGGCAGTAGGGTTTCACGGCTATCCTCGGAGAGGCTGTAATAACCGATGAATGCAACGTCCTCGTCACCACCTACGGTGATGGGGTGGCTGTAAGTTGCCCAGTAATTTTCCGTGGGGATGCGATAACGAATCACCGCACGATAGGCGGTGGCGCCCTTGATCTCGGCGAGAGGCACCTCCGCCAGCATAAACCAATGACCGGTGGCAAAATCCACGTGGGAGGGTTCGTAAACGTCCACCTGAACGGTGACCAACTCGGTGCCGTTGTACATCACGGCGGCAATCTTAGGCTTCAACGAACCGCTGCTGTCCCGATGATATACGGCAAGCAACATCCTATCTGTAAAGAAAGCGTCGTCGTAACCGCTCACCAGTTCGGCCTTGCTCTCGATAATGTAATCGTCAAGAAATGCATCCAGCTCAGCTCGGGAAGTAATGGGGATAATGGGGCGGTCTTTATCGCTGTAATTACCGGTGCGATATTGGTACTGATTATACAACGTATTGCGCTGTTCCTCCGTCATCTGCACCTGCCCTGCGGCAAAGGTAACGGGAGCCGTAAAAGACACGGCGTGAATTTTGTCCTTGCGCTCAAACACAGCGCCGTCTTTCAGCGTATAGTCGCCAAAGGACATCTGCTCATAGCTCATCAGAGAGCCACCTTTACCGATACGTAAGGTCAGGCCGGTCAGATCGCCGTCAAACAACAAGGTCATGGCGTCGTCAGGGAAGGTCATGGTGACGGTATCCTCCCCCATCTCATAGGTGCCCTCCAACAGCATGGCGGAGGACAACGCGCTGTTGGTATAAGTACAACGGTTACCGCCGATCTCCAACGTTACCTGTGCGTAGGGCTGCTGGACATGGGTAAACACCGCATACTGCGGCTCGGCGTCGGGATCGTCATCCGTATCGGTGACGGCGGGTTTATCCGTATCATCCGACTTAGGGTCGGTGAGCAGGCAGACGCCGGCCACGGTGGACACCAGCAGAGCGGCGACGATGATCCAGATGGTGGGTTTCTTATAAGACAGTACCGACTTGACGCGGCTCTTGACTGACGTCTCGCCAAAGGCGAGAGGACAGGCGGACACCAGGCGGCGGGGGGCACTGCAGGCCAGCAGCGCCTCGGAATACGCCTTGCGGTCGGCGGCGGGCATATCCCGCACCACCCGCTCGTCGCAGGCGGCCTCGATATCGCGGCAAAGGAAGATATAGGCCACCCACATCAAAGGGTTAAACCAATACACCGTCAGCAGCACAAAGCCCAGAGGCTTCCACCAATGGTCGCGGCGGTGGAGGTGGGCCTGCTCATGGGCCACCACGCTGGCTCGGGCGGTGGCATTTAAGTCAGAGGGCAGGTAGATGCGAGGGCGGAACACACCCAGGATAAAGGGGCTGCGCAGATGATCGCACTGCCACAGATTATCCGACAGATGAGCCGCCTCCCCCACCTGACGGCGCAAGCGGAGGGTGGTGAACACGGCATAGGCCGCCAGCAGCACGATACCCGCCAGCCACACGTAGGTGGCGACGGTGAGAGCAATCTGCCACGGGTCAACGCTTGCCTCGGTGGTAGCGGTAGATACCGACGCATCGGGGGTGGGGGTCACCACGGGAGCATCCGCCACGGGAGGCGTCACCACGGGGGTATCCGTCGCGGGAGGTATCACCACGGGAGGTGTCACCACGGGGGTGTCCGTCACGGGAGGCGTCACCACGGGGGTGTCCGTCACGGGAGGCGTCACCACTGGGGTATCGGGGGCGCTATTCTCAACGGGCGGCGTATCGGGAGCGGGAGCCGGCGCCGGAACGGACACCGCGGGGGTGTCGGGCATCAGGCTCAGGCTGCTCTCGATGGTGAAGGGGCACAGCAGACGCACCGCCACCAGCGCCCACAAAAGAACGTGGATCCAACGGGGTGCCTTATGAAACACCAAACGGAGCAGCAACACAGCCACCACCAGGATACCGGCGGTGAGGCTCATATTCAGCAAATGCAGAAAGACGTTCTCCATAATCACACCTCCTCGATGAGGCGGCGAATCTCTGCCACCTCGTCCTCGGTCAGGGGTTTACAGGCGGCAAAGGCCGCCAAAAAGGCGGGCAACGAGCCGCCGAAGGATTCCTCCACGAACTGCTGGCTGCGGCGGGCGTAAAACTCGTCGCGGGAGATGAGTGCGGTCACCTGTCCCCCTTCGTTGCGGAACAGGCCACGGTCCGACAGCCGCTTCAGCACGGTATAGGTGGTGGTGCGCTTCCATTCCAGCTCGGCCTCGCACAGCTGCACCAAGCGCTGGGTGGAAAGGGGCTGGTTGGCCCAGATGATGTCCGCAAAGCGGGACTCCACCACGCCTAAGCTCAATTCGTTCATATAAAGCACCTCTCTCTCGTCATGTCTACACCTTGTCGACAATTTAAGTCTACACGACGTAGACAAATTTGTCAAGGGGGTTGCGGAAATTTTTTGAAAAAGATAAAAAAGCCGAGCAACGGCAAGCGTTGCTCGGCTTTTCGATTAAGGCTTGGTGATGGTAACAGCGGTGATACGAGGCGGCAGTGAGGGCATCACCATGTCCTCGTAGGTGACTACGTATTCCTCCCCTACCAGAGGGTCCAGCTCGATATCCCCCAGATTGACCCACACGCCCTGAATAAACTGATCCACATCGTAGCTCTCCATCAGCATAGAGCGGCCCTCCACCCGTGTTACCTTACCGGTGAAGGAAAGTTCGGTGTCCTTATGGATGACAGAAGCATCGGAGGTTTTCTCCACATAGGATTCCAACACGGTGACACCCTCCATATCCGACTTGGCAATGCCGGAGAAGAGCAGCCACTGGGTAAGGACGGTATCGCCCGACGCAGACGCATCCACGCCCAGGCGCACCGAGAGGCAGGTGCCCTCCTCGGTATAGACGTAGGACGCCACCTGAGGCGCGGGCAGGTCGATGCCGGCCTTATAATAAGTCATAATAAGCGAATTCTTCTCGAAGAAGGCCTCGTCAAACTGCGTGAAGGTAGCCTGCTTCAGATCGGTCCAGGGGGAATCCATCATATGCTGGGACAAAAGCACGTCCAGCTGAGGACGGGAAGTGAACACCTTGACCGGCAGGTAGTAGGGCTTGTCCGAGGCAGTGGCGTCGGTGGTGTCGGACGAGTTGTTGGGCACGTAGCCGAACATCTTGCGAATCTCGTCCTCGCTCATCCAGTTGTAGCTCTTAATGGTAAGCGTATCCCCCACCAAAGCCGTCGCGCCGCGGACA